>DATEFZ010000033.1:0-2778 GCA_035280325.1 Casimicrobiaceae bacterium | reverse complement strand
CGCCCGCCATGCGGCGATAGCGGACGGCACGCTCGACCAGCGCGCCCGAACCGGCCAGCAGCGACCCGCCGGGGGCGCCGAGCCCCTTGGACAGCGCCACCGCCGTCAGGTCGAACGGGGCAGCCAGCGCGGCCAGCGTGTGCCCGCTCGCCGCGGCGGCGTTCCAGAGGCGCGCGCCGTCGAGAAAGGTCGCGACGCCGCGCTCCCTGGCGGCGGCGCAGACACGCTCGACCGCGTCCTGCGGAAAGACGATGCCGCCGGCGCGATTGTGCGTATTCTCGACTTCGACCAGCGTCGTCGGCGGATAGATCGGGTGGCCGCGCGCCTTGACCGCGGCGACGAAATCGCCGGCGTCGAACAGGCCGTGGGCGCCGATCTCGGTGAACTGCACGCCGGCGTTGGCCGCCGCGGCGCCGGTCTCGTGCCAGGCGGCATGGCTTTCGCGGCTGACGATCACATCGTCGCCGGGACGGCAGAGCACGCGCAACGCGACCTGGTTGGCCATCGTTCCGCTGGGCAGCCACAGCGCCGCCTCCTTGCCCAGCAACCCGGCGACGCGCTGCTGCAGCGCGTTGATCGTCGGATCCTCGCCGTACTGGTCGTCACCGACCGGCGCCGCCGCGATCGCCGCGCGCATCGGCTGCGTCGGCCGGGTCACCGTGTCGGAGCGCAGGTCGATCGGCGGATTTTCGATGGCGCGCTCCGATCATCATCCGGCGGCGTAGGTCGAGACCTCGACCAGGTTGCCGTCGGGGTCGCGAAAATAGATCGATTCGATCGGGCCGCGGGCGCCGGTGCGCGGCAACGGACCTTCGACGAGCGGCACCCGGCAGCGGGCGAGATGATCGATCACCTCGCCGAGCGGCGCCGCCGAGATCAGGCAGAAGTCGGCCGACCCAGGCGTCGGCACGCGAGCCTTGGGCTCGAACTCGCGGCCGGCCGGGTGCAGGTTGATCTTCTGGCCGCCGAACACCAGCGCCTTGCGGCCGGCGCCGAAGGTGGTCACGCTCATGCCGAGCACGCGCGCGTAGAACTCGCAGGTGGCCTCGATATCGCGCACCGTCAGCACGATGTGATCGATCCTCGCGATGTCCATGCTCTCGGCCCTGTTCTCGACGCGGGCCGATAGATTACCGCAACTCGGGGCAGGCGCGGCTCGCAACGGCACGGCCGCGTGGCTCGCCATTTGCGGCAGCGAGTCGCGCAACAAACTTGGACACGCCGGCTAGTGCCCGGCGCACGGCCGCCGGCTTACTTCGAGCGCGAGGCCAGCAAGGTGCGGCGGCGTTCGAGGCTGGCTTGCGGCCAGTATTCGTCGCGGTTGTAGTACTCGGCGAGCGCGGGCGCGCCCGGCGGCAGCACCACCCACGGCTGCTTCGACGACGTGAAGATATGGATGTCCGGCGGCAGGCGATCGGGGTCGTCCAGCGTGCCGACGCGGACGAAGCGGATCGCATCCCCGGCGCCGGCGTAGTTGCTCCACACGGCGATCCGGCAGCTCGGGCAGCGACAGATCTTCTGGCCACGGCCGCTGTTCGACGGCGTAGCGACGACCTCGGGCTCGCCGGCGAGCAGCACCACCCGGTCGGCTTCGATCATCGCATTGAGCGCGAACGAGGCGCCGGTTTCCCGCTGGCACCAGCGGCAATGGCAGCAGTGCACGAACAGCGGCGCGCTGGTCATCTGATAGCGGACGGCGCGGCAGTCGCAGCCGCCTTGTAGCGGGAACGGATCGCGTTCGCTCATCGCGCCTGGCTCACGCGCGGTCGAGCTGGGCGCCGATGCGCGCGCGAAGGCTCTGCTCGTCGGCCGCCTCGCCGAACGGCGGCAGCGACGCGAAGCGCTCCGCCGCGCGCCGTAGTGCGGCGCGGTCGCCGCTTTCCAGCGCCGACTCGAGCTCGAGCTGGATTCGCGCCACCTGATCGCGTTGCGAGATCAAGTGGTTGAACTGGGCGTCGCAGCGTGGGATCGGCGTCGGATAACTGCGGATCTCGGCGCTGATCGACGCCGTCGCGGCCTGTAGCCAGCGCGAAAGATCGCGGCCGAGCGTCTCGGTCCGATCCGAACGCAGATTCGACGTCGTCGTGTCGGGCATCGACCCCCCGTTTTCGCGCCGCTCGAAGTCATGGACCGGCTGCGTCGCGATTGCGCCGGCCCGACATGATGCCCGGATTCGCGGTGGAATTGAAGCCGCGATGCGGCAGCGCGTGCGCCGGCGCGCGGTTTCGACGGCGTTGGCCTTGGGTCAAGCGGTGCGGATGGCCGGCACCTCGACGACGCGCAGCGTGCCGCGCGGCGGCGGATTTTCGACCGCCTGGACGAGTGCGGCGACCATCTGCGGCAGCGTCACCAGACCGAGACGGCGCGCGCCGGCGCGCCACGCGGGAACCAGCGCGGCCAGCGCGTAGAGCGGAACCAGCAGCAGCGGCCAGCGGTGGCCGGGACCGAGTACGTACCAGGGCCGCAGCAGCGTCGCCGTCAGGCCGGCATCGGCGATCGCGAGCTCGCCGGCGGCGCGCGCAGCGACGTAAGCCGCCATGACCGGTGCCGGCTGGGCGACGCTGACATAGACGAAATGCGCGATGCCTGCCTGCTGCGCTGCCCGCGCCGCGGCGCGGACCGAGGCGAGATCGACGCGCTCGAACAGGGCGGCCTTGGCCGGACCCGGATGCGGCGTGCCGACCAGGTGGACCAGCGTGTCACCAGGACGGAGCGCCGCGACGTACGACGCGGCGTCGAGCGCGTCGCCGGCGACGGCGTGCGCGCCCGGCGGCACCC
>DATEFZ010000032.1:0-9553 GCA_035280325.1 Casimicrobiaceae bacterium | reverse complement strand
TCGAGCGCCGGCGCGCAGGCGGCTGCGAGGCCCGCGACCGCCGCGATCGCCGCGATGCGCTGCAGCGCGCATGCGCTTTGACCGTGGCCAGTCGCCGACATATAGTCGCGAATTATACGTTGCGGCGCTTTGCCGTCCGCTCGGCCGCGGCGCCATCGGAGGCGATGTGAGCAGGGCAGCGCTCGTTGCCGGCATCGTGCTCGGCGCTCTCGTCGCGGCGCTGGTGCTGGCGTTGCGCGCGGCAGGCAAGGCCGACGCGCCCGGCTTCATCGGCGTCGGCACGTTGCTCGCCGACGTCAACCTGGCGCTCGAGATTCTGCTGGTCCTCGGGTTGACCTTCGGCATGGCGCTCGCCCGCCGCGGCAACGTCGAGGCGCACCGCATCAACCAGACGGCGTGGGTGCTGGTCAACGCCGTCCTGGTGGCGCTGATCATGATCGGCTCGATCCGCACGTTCAAGATCGCCCATCCGTCCGACCTCCTGCACGGCGGCAACCTGATCATCGCCGTGCACGCGCTGCTCGGCGCGCTCACCTTCCTGTCCGGCCTCTGGCTGGTGCTGCAGATGAACGACGTGCTGCCGCGCGCCTTGCACGTCCGCGGCTGGAAGACGCTGATGCGGACGACGCTCGCCGGCTACTGGGCGGTGGCGCTGTTCGGCATCGCCACCTATCGCGTCTGGTACGCGTGAATGCTGACTAGCTGCTGACGAGCTTGCGGTTCGCCTGCACGCTCATCAGGATGCCGAGCCCGATGAACAGGCTGATCAGCGCGGTCCCGCCGAACGAGATCAGCGGCAGCGGCACGCCGACGACGGGCAGGAGTCCGCTGACCATCGCCATGTTGACGAAGGCGTAGGTGAAGAACATCAGGGTGATCGCCCCCGACACCAGCCGCGTGAACGTGGTCGACGCCTGCATCGTGATCGCCAGCGCGCGGCCGATCAGGAGCGCGTAGAGCAGCAGCAGCACCGCGACGCCGGCCAGGCCGAACTCCTCGCCGAACACGGCGAAGATGAAGTCGGTATGGCGCTCGGGCAGGAAGTCGAGGTGGGTCTGCGTGCCGTTGAGCCAGCCCTTGCCGAACAGCCCGCCGGAGCCCAGCGCGATCGACGCCTGCGAGCTGTGGTACCCGGCGCCCAGCGGATCGCGGCTCGGATCGAGAAAGGTCAGGATGCGCTCCTGCTGGTAGTCGTGCAGGTGCGGCCAGATGAGCGGCGCCGCGGCCGCGGCGGCGGCGATCAAACCGACGATCAGCTTCCACGACAACCCGGCCAGGAACAGCACGTAAAAGCCGGTCGCGCCGATGATCAGCGCGGTGCCGAGGTCGGGCTGCCGGCGCACCAGCACGACCGGAATCGCGATCGCGGCGAGCGCCAGCGCGTAGTCGAGCAGGTTGAGCCGCGTCTCGCGGCGCTGGAAGTACCAGGCCAGCATCAGCGGCAGCGCGATCTTCATCAGCTCGGAGGGCTGGAAGCGGGCGACGCCGATCGACAGCCAGCGCCGCGAGCCGTTGACCAGCGTGCCGCCGACGGCGACCGCGACCAGCAGCGCGACGCCGACCAGGTACAGCGGCAGCGCCGCACGCGCGAGCTTCTGCGGCGGCACGTTGGCGACCGCCCACATCAGCACCAGCGCGAAGGCGAGCGAGGCCGCCTGGCTGGTCAGCCGCGCGACGCTCTGGTCGGACGCCGAAACCAGAGTAATCATGCCCACGCCGGCGATCGCCAGCGCCGCGGCCATCAGGAAGCTGTCCACCCGGCGGACGACGATCTGCCAGCCCCTGGCGAGCAACGCTGCTGGCGACATCAATCTGACTCGTCGTCGGACTCGCGCGTCGCGTCCGGCGCTTCGGCGGCGCCGCGCGGCTTCTGTCCGAGCAGGTAGTAGTCGAACACGACGCGGGCGATCGGCGCCGCGGCCGCAGCGCCGAAGCCGCCGTTCTCGACCAGCACCGCCACCGCAATCCGCGGCGCGTCGACCGGCGCGTAGGCCGCGTACCAGGCGTGGTCGCGCAGACGCTCGTCGACGCGCGACGAATAGCGCTCGCCCTTGAGCGAATAGACCTGCGCGGTCCCGGTCTTGCCCGCCGAGGCGTATCCGGCGTTGACGAACGCCGCCGCGCTGGTGCCTTCGCGCGGCACGCCGGCCAGCGCCTTGCGGACGAACGCCAGATCCTGCGGCCGGACACTCAGCCGGTGCACGACCTGCGGCGCGATGTCGCGCACCGCGCCGGTCCGCGTGTTCTCGATCGACTTGACGACGTGCGGCTCCATCGTCACGCCGTCGTTGGCGAACGTCGCCATCGCCGTCACCTGCTGCAGCGGCGTGAAGGCGTTATAGCCCTGGCCGATGCCGGCCGAGATCGAGTCGCCCAGGTACCACTTGCGATGCTCTTCGCGGTAGTTGGCGCCGGCGAAGCGCTCGCGCTTCCAGGCCCGCGACGGCAGCACGCCGGGCAGCTCGCCTTCGAGGTCGATGCCGGTCTTCCGGCCGAAGCCGAACTGCGACAGGAAGGCGTAGGTGTCGTCGATGTCGGTCTCGCCGGCCAGCATGTAGTAATAGGTGTCGCACGAAGCGACGATCGACTTCATCATGTCGACATAGCCGTGGCCGCCGGGCTTGTCGTCGCGGAAACGATGGCTGCCGCCGGGAATCTGGTAGTAGCCCGGGTCGAAGATCGTTTGCGTCGGCGTGCGCTTGCCCGAAGTGAGGGCGGCGAGCGCCAGGTACGGCTTGATCGTCGAGCCGGGCGGATAGGCACCGCGCAGCGGACGGTCGAGCAGCGGCTTGTCGGGCGAATCGTTCAACTGCTCCCAGACCGACGGATCGATGCCGTCGACGAACAGGTTCGGATCGAACGCCGGCTGCGACACGAAGGCCAGCACCTCGCCGGTCCGGGGATCGAGCGCGACCAGCGCGCCGCGGTGGTTGCCGAACGCCTGCTCGGCGACTTGCTGCAGGCCGATGTCGAGCGAAAGCCGCAGGTTGTTGCCCGACAGCGGCGGCGTGCGCGAGAGCGTGCGCACCGCGCGGCCGCTGGAGTCGACCTCGACCTCCTCGACGCCGGTGGTGCCGTGCAGCTCGCGTTCGTACGACGCCTCGACGCCGATCTTGCCGATGTAGTCGGATCCTTTGTAGTTGGCGGTCTCGTTCCAGCCGTCGATGCGCTCCAGGTCGCGGTCGTTGATGCGACCGACGTAGCCCACCACCTGCGCTGTCCGCTCGCCGAACGGGTACCGGCGGAACAGCCGGGCCTTGATGTCGACGCCGGGGAAGCGGTACTGGTTGACGGCGAAGCGAGCGACCTCCTCGTCGGAAAGCCTCGTGCGCAGCGGCACGCTGTCCAGCCGCTTCGACTCGTCGAGCAGGCGCTTGAAGCGCTTGCGGTCGCGCGGTTGCACTTCGACGATCTTCGCCAGCTCATCGATGGTTGCGTCGAGGTCGGTCACCTGCGAGGGTACGATCTCGAGCGTGTACGCCGAATAGCTCTGCGCCAGCACCACGCCGTTGCGGTCGGTGATCACGCCGCGGTTGGGCGCGATCGGCACGATCGCGATGCGGTTGCTGTCGGCCAGCGTCTGGTAGTGGCTGTGCTGGATCACCTGCAGGTCGACGAAGCGGGCGAGCAGCCCGCCGAAGCCGGCCAGCATGGCGACGCCGGCGATCATCAGCCGGCGCCGGAAGCGCCGCGCTTCGCGTTCCGGATCCTTGAGCTCGTGCGCTGCCAGCGCACGGTCGCGGCTCGATCGGTCGAAGATTCGTCGCATCCGGATCCTCTACGCCGGCGAGCGCTGCGGCCGCTGCGGCCACTGCAGCAGCACCGACACCAGCGGCCAGAGCAGCGCGCCGGTCAGCGCGCCGACGAAGTACGTCCAGCGCGGCGGCGACGCGCCGCCGGCGACGCGCACCACCAGCACCAGCCCCGCGCAGAGCACCAGCAGCACGGCGACCTGCGCCGCCTGCTGCCACAGCGGGAAGCGCAGCACGCGGCGGCGGAAGTAGCCCGCGCCGTAGGCGAGGACCGCGTAGGCCAGCGCGTGCTGTCCGAACACGGTCGCATCGTCGACGTCCATCATCAACCCCAGGCACCAGGCGACGCCGACGCCGATCAATCGCGGTTCCTGGATGCACCAATAGAGGATCACCAGCGCCAGGAAGTCGGGCTTGAGCAACAGCGCCACGCCCGACACCGGCAGCGCATTGGCCATCAGCCCGGCGAGCAGCGTGAGCACGACGAACCACGGCCGCACCGGCAGCAGGATCTCTTCCGGACGAGCGGCGACGAAGGCTGGCATCGTACCCGGGTCCTAGTGGCCTGTAACGGGGGAAGCGGTAGTGAGCGATAGCGGTATGGCGCCGCTATTCGCGCCGAGTGCGAGGCGCCGTTGCGAAGCAATGGCCGAACCCCTTGCGAGCAAGGGCAACAAAGCAATCGGCGCGAAGAGCAAGCCAGGCACTATCGGTTCCCCCGTTTCAGGCCGCTAGCCCTTGCGCCGGCCGCGGCTCTTGCGCGGCGCGTCGCCACGGATCGATTCCTCGGGCCGCGGCGGCAGCGACCCGCGCGGACCGAGGATCAGCACCTGCGTGCTGGTGTCGATGCCGGCCAGCGGCTTGCAGGTGACGTGGGCGAAGCTCTGCCCGGTCTCGCGCTCGACCGAGATCACCTGCGCGACCACGAGGCCGGGGGGATAGGTGCCGTCGATGCCCGACGTCACCAGAATATCGCCCGGCTCGATCTCCGCGCTCGGCGACAGATAGCGAAGCTCGGGCGGCCGCGCCGCGCCGGCGCCGTACATCACGCTGCGCACGCCGGTGCGCTCGACCTTGACCGGCACCGCATGATCCTTGTCGGTCACCAGCGTGACTTCCGACAGATACGGTTGCACGCGCGTGACCTGGCCGACGACGCCGACGCTGTCGATCACCGCGCGGCCCGCCTCGACGCCCGCGGACTCGCCCTTGTCGACGAACAGCTTCTGCGAGAACGGGTCGCGGCTCGAGTAGAGCACTTCGGCCGCGGTCGCGGCGACGGGAACGCGCGCCTCGAGGTGCAGCAACTCGCGCAGCCGCACGTTTTCGCGCTCGACCAGCGGATAACCCTGGACCAGCGGCGCTTGGCCGAGCAACTCGGATTTCAACCCGGCGTTGTCGTCGGCCAGCGCGCGCTGCGACGAGAAGTAGGTGCCGACGTAGGCCAGTGCGTCGCCGGGCAGCAGCACGATGCGCTGCAACGGATAGAGCGCGGTCGCCGCGCCCTGGCGGATGTTCTCCAGGTAGCGGTAGCGCGAGTCGGCGAACAACAGGGCCAGCGACAACAGACCGAAGACGGCGAGCCGCGCGAGCGGCGACGGGCCGCGGTGGAAGAAAGGCGGCGGCTCGACCGGTAGATGACGCATCCGATCAGCGGCGGGGGCGGACCCCGACGGGCGGAAAGCGGAAGGCGGGGCGCATGGTAAAGAGCTTGCTCGATCGGGGCGTAACCCGACGACGTGATCCGATCAGTCCGACGTGAAAATCGTCGAGAGTTTTTCCATGTTCTCGAGCGCCTTGCCGCAGCCGCGCACGACGCAGGTCAGCGGATCGTCGGCGACGATCACCGGCAGTCCGGTCTCCTCCATCAGAAGGCGGTCGACATCGCGCAAGAGCGCGCCGCCGCCGGTCAGCACCATGCCGTGCTCGGCGATATCGGCGCCGAGCTCGGGAGGGGTGCGCTCGAGCGCACTCTTGACCGCGGAGACGATGCTGTTCAGCGGATCGGTCAGCGCTTCGAGGATCTCGTTCGACGACACGGTGAAGCTGCGCGGGATGCCTTCGGCGAGATTGCGTCCCTTGACTTCCATCTCCTTCACTTCCGAGCCCGGGAACGCCGAGCCGATCGATTGCTTGATCTGCTCGGCCGTGGTCTCGCCGATCAGCATGCCGTAGTTGCGCCGGATGTAGTTGACGATCGCCTCGTCGAACTTGTCGCCGCCGACGCGCACGCTGCCCGAATAGACCATGCCGCCGAGCGAGATCACGCCGACCTCGGTGGTGCCGCCGCCGATGTCGACCACCATCGAGCCGGTCGCGTCGGAGATCGGCAGGTCGGCGCCGATCGCCGCGGCCATCGGCTCCTCGATCAGGTACACCTTCGATGCGCCGGCGCCGAGCGCCGACTCGCGGATCGCCCGACGCTCGACCTGCGTCGAGCCGCACGGCACGCAGATGATGATCCGCGGGCTGGGGCTGAACAGCTTCGAATCGAGCACCTTCTTGATGAACTGCTTCAGCATCTGCTCGGTGACGGTGAAATCGGCGATGACGCCGTCTTTCATCGGCCGGATCGCGGTGATGTTGCCCGGCGTGCGGCCGAGCATCTGCTTGGCTGCGAGCCCGACTTCCTGGATCACCCGCTTGCCGTTCGGACCGCCCTCCTGGCGAATCGATACCACCGACGGCTCGTTCAGCACGATGCCTTTGCCGCGCACATAGATCAGCGTGTTTGCGGTGCCGAGATCGATCGCCAGGTCGGAGGAGAAATAGCCTTTGAACATATCGAGCATGGAGGCTTTCGTCGCCGGCGCGCCATAGGGCGACCGTGCTTATGACAAGTGATTATGATACTCTAGCCAGCTTTGTTTCTGCAGCGCAAGTTTGCGTAAGCGAGCAAGCGATGGCCCTTTCCCTGGACGACGTGCACCGCCTGGCCGACCTGGCGCGGATCGAGATCACGCCGGCCGAGGCCACCGATGTGCGCGCCAAGCTCGAGCGCATTTTCGAGCTGATCGGCCGCATGCGCGCGGTCGACACCACCGGCATCGAGCCGATGTCGCACGCACAGGACGTCGTCCTGCCGCTGCGCGAGGACCGCGTCACCGAGATCGACCGGCACCTGCTCTATCAGCAGGGCGCGCCTGCGGTCGAAGGCGGCTATTACCTCGTGCCCAGGGTCATCGAGTAAGGCGTCCGCCGACCGAATCCCGTTCGATGATCACCGCGCCGCTCGCCGAGCTTTCGCGCGCGCTCGCCGCCAAACGACTGTCCAGCGTCGAGCTGGTCGAAGGGTTGCTCTCGCGGATCGCTGACGCCAACCCGCGGCTGAACGCCTTCCTCACCGTCGAAGGTTCGCGCGCGTTGGCGCAGGCGGCCGCGGCCGACGCCCGCCGGGCGGCCGGCCAGGCCGGACCGCTGACCGGCATCCCTGTCGCGCACAAGGACGTGCTGATGACCGAGGGTTTGAGGACGACCTGCGGCTCGCGCATGCTGCGGGACTTCGTCGCCCCGTACAGCGCCTTCGTCGTCGAGCAGCTCGCCGGCGCCGGGATGGTGCTCGTCGGCAAGACCAACATGGACGAGTTCGCGATGGGCTCGTCGAACGAAAACTCGTTTTTCGGGCCGGTGCGCAACCCCTGGCATGCCGACTACGTCGCCGGCGGCAGCTCGGGCGGCTCGGCGGCGGCGGTCGCGGCGCGGCTGGTTCCGGCGGCGACCGGCACCGACACCGGAGGATCGATCCGCCAGCCGGCGGCGCTGTCCGGCGTGTGCGGGCTCAAGCCGACCTACGGCGTCTGCTCGCGCTACGGGATCATCGCCTTCGCATCGAGCCTCGACACGCCCGGCGTGTTCGGACAGAGCGCGGCCGACTGCGCGCTCCTGCTGACCGCGATGGCCGGGCACGACCCGCGCGACTCGACCAGCCTCGACCGGCCGCGCGAGGACTACTCGCGGCAGATCGACGCGCCGGCTGCGGCCAAGCCGCTCGCGGGATTGCGCCTCGGCGTGCCGCGCGAATACGCCGGCGACGGGGTCGACGTGGCCGTGGCGCGGGCGATCGATGGCGCGCTGGCCGAGTTCCGCCGGCTCGGCGCGACGACGGTCGAGGTCAACCTGCCCAACGTCGGCCTGGCCGTGCCGGTCTACTACGTGCTGGCGCCGGCGGAGGCCTCGTCGAACCTGTCGCGCTTCGACGGCGTTCGCTACGGCCATCGCGCCGCGCAGTACCGCGATCTTGCCGATATGTATCGGAAGACTCGCGCCGAAGGCTTCGGCGCCGAGGTCAAGCGGCGGATCCTGGTCGGCACCTACGTGCTGTCGCACGGCTACTACGACGCCTATTACCTCAAGGCGCAGCAGGTGCGGCGGCTGATCGCCGACGACTTCCGCCGCGCCTACCAAAGCTGCGACCTGATCGTCGGGCCGACCGCACCGACGGCCGCGTTCCGCATCGGCGAGATGAGCGACGACCCGGTGCAGATGTACCTGAACGACATCTTCACCATCGCCGGCAACCTGACCGGCGCGCCGGCGCTGTCGATCCCCTGCGGTTTCGACGACGCCGGCCTGCCGATCGGATTGCAGTTCCAGGGCGACCACTTCGCCGAGGCGCGCATCCTCGCTGCCGCGCACCGCTATCAGCAGGTCACCGACTGGCATCGCCGCGTCCCGCCGGCGTTCGCGCCATGAGCGCGAAGGGCCGCCCCGAGCGCGAATCAACCCCGAAGCGCGCGGCGCGGAGGGTTGTGATCGGCGCGAAGGGCCGCCCCGAGCGCGAATCAGCCCCGAAGCGCGCGGCGCGGAGGGGAGTCCGGTGAGCTGGGAAGTCGTCATCGGCATCGAGACCCACGCCCAGCTCTCGACGGCAGCGAAGATCTTTTCCGGCGCCTCGACCGCGTTCGGCGCGGCGCCGAACAGCGAAGCCTCCGCCGTCGACATCGCGCTGCCCGGCGTGCTGCCGGTGTTGAACCGCGGCGCGGTCGAGCGGGCGATCCGCTTCGGGCTGGCGGTCGGCGGCTCGATCAACCGCAGGAGCGTGTTCGCGCGCAAGAACTACTTCTACCCCGACCTGCCGAAGGGCTACCAGATTTCGCAGTACGAAAGCCCGGTGGTTAAGGGCGGCGCCGTCACCATCGATTCGCCGACCCGCGGCGAGGTCCGCATCGCGCTGACCCGCGCGCACCTCGAGGAGGACGCCGGCAAGTCGCTGCACGAGGGCATCGGAGGACAGGGCGGGCCCGGACGCGACGTGACCGCCATCGACCTGAACCGCGCCGGCACGCCGCTGCTCGAGATCGTCTCCGAGCCGGAGCTGCGCTCGGCCGCCGAAGCGGTCGCCTACGCCAAGGCGCTGCACGCGCTGGTGCGCTGGATCGGCATCTGCGACGGCAACATGCAGGAGGGGAGCTTCCGCTGCGATGCCAACGTCTCGGTGCGCCGCGCCGGCGACACGGCGCTCGGCACGCGCTGCGAGATCAAGAACCTGAACAGCTTCCGCTTCCTGCAGCAGGCGATCGAGTTCGAGGTGCGGCGCCAGATCGAGGCGATTGGCGACGGCGGGACCGTCGCGCAGGAAACGCGGCTCTACGATCCGCAGACCGGCGAGACGCGCCCGCTGCGCAGCAAGGAGGACGCGCAGGACTATCGCTACTTTCCCGATCCCGACCTGCCGCCGCTCGTCATCGACGAGGCGTGGATCGCGCGCGTCGCCGCGGCGATGCCCGAGCTGCCGGACGCGATGCGCGCCCGATTTACTGGAGAATACAAGTTTGATCGCCAGCAGGCCTTGATTCTGACGA
>DATEFZ010000031.1:0-11006 GCA_035280325.1 Casimicrobiaceae bacterium | reverse complement strand
GACGACGATCTCGGCCAGCACGCGCGGCAGCGCCGACGGCGCGACGATGGACTTGTGGGCGAGCTTGATCAGCAGCTCGTCGTCGGATGCATGCAGCAGCGAGATCTGCGCGCCCTTCTTCGCCGACTGGCGCAGCCGGTGTGCGAGCAGCGGGTGGTCGTTGCGAAGGAAGCTGCCGACGACGAGCACGCGATCGAGTGCCGCGAACTCCGCGATCGACAGCCCCAGCCACGGTGCGCCTTGCGCCGCACCCGCGGCGTCGGCCGAAAAGTCGCTCCGGCGCAGGCGGAAATCGATGTTGTCGCTGTCCAAACCGCGAATCAGCTTTTGCGCGAGGTGCATTTCCTCCAGCGTGGAGTGCGGCGACACCAGCGCGCCGATCGCCTCGCCGCCGTCGTGCTCGTGAACCCGCCGCAGCTCTGCTGCGGCCTTTTCCAGCGCGCTCTGCCAGTCGGTCTCGACCAGCGCACCGTCGCGGCGGACCAGCGGTCGCAGCAACCGGTCTTCCGAATTGAGACCCTCGTAGGCGAAGCGATCCTTGTCGGACAGCCAGCATTCGTTGATCGCCTCGTTTTCCAGCGGCACGACGCGCATCACGCGCTCGTTCTTGATCTGCACGACCAGGTTGCTGCCCAGCCCGTCGTGCGGCGACACCGACTTGCGCCGCGCCAGCTCCCAGGTGCGGGCTGTGTAGCGGAACGGTTTCGAGGTGAGCGCGCCGACCGGGCACAGGTCGATCATGTTGCCGGACAACTCCGAATCGACTGTGCGCCCGACGAAGGTCATGATCTCGGCGAACTCGCCGCGGTTGGCCATGCCGAGCTCCATCACGCCGGCGATCTCCTGGCCGAAGCGGACGCAGCGCGTGCAGTGGATGCAGCGGGTCATGTCGGTCGAGATCAGCGGGCCGAGATTCTTGTTCAGCACGACGCGCTTCGGCTCGTCGTAGCGCGAGCTCGACGCGCCGTAGCCGACGGCGAGGTCCTGCAGCTGGCACTCGCCGCCCTGGTCGCAGATCGGGCAATCGAGCGGATGGTTGATCAGCAGGAACTCCATCACGCCCTTCTGCGCGGTGACCGCGGGCTCGGAATGGGTCCACACCTTCATGCCCTCGGTCGCGGGCGTCGCGCAGGCCGGCAGCGGCTTCGGCGCTTTCTCGACCTGGACCAGGCACATCCGGCAATTGGCGGCGATGGTGAGCTTCCTGTGCCAGCAGAAATGCGGCACGTAGATGTCGAGCTTGTGTGCGGCGTCCATCACCGTGCTGCCGCCCGGCACCTGCACGCTCCTGCCGTCGACCTCGACCGTCAGCATCGGACGCGGTTCAGACATAGTCGGGGACCAGGCAGCGCTGGTGGTCGATGTGGTGCTGGAACTCGGCGCGGAAATGCTTGATGAAGCTCTTGACCGGCAGCGCCGCCGCGTCGCCGAGCGCACAGATCGTCCGTCCGGCGATGTTGTCCGATACCGAGACCAGCAGCTCGAGGTCCTCGTTCCTGCCCTTGCCGTGCTCGATCCGGTCGAGCACGCGCCACAGCCAGCCGGTGCCTTCGCGGCAAGGCGTGCACTGGCCGCACGATTCCTCGAAATAGAAATACGACAGCCGCAACAGCGAGCGCACCATGCACCGCGTATCGTCCATCAGGATCACCGCGCCCGATCCCAGCATCGAGCCGGCCTTGGCGATCGAGTCGTAGTCCATGTCGGTGGCGAGCATCACGTCGCCGGGCAGCACCGGCATCGACGAGCCGCCCGGGATGCAGGCCTTGAGCCTGCGCCCGCCGCGCATGCCGCCGGCCATCTCGAGCAGCTGTCCGAACGGCGTGCCGAGCTTGATCTCGTAGTTGCCGGGTCGCGCCACGTCGCCCGATACCGAGAAGATCTTGGTGCCGCCGTTATTCGGTCGGCCGAGCGCCAGGAACGCCTCGCCACCGTGGTTGACGATCCACGGCACGGCGGCGAAGGTCTCGGTGTTGTTGATCGTCGTCGGCTTGCCGTACAGCCCGAAGCTCGCCGGGAACGGCGGCTTGAAGCGCGGCAGCCCCTTCTTGCCTTCGAGCGATTCGAGCAGCGCCGTCTCCTCGCCGCAGATGTACGCGCCGTACCCGTGATGGTTGTACAGGTGGAACGAAAAACCGCTGCCGAGGATGTCGTCGCCGAGAAAGCCCGCGCCGTACGCCTGCTCGACCGCCTGCTCGCAGCGCTCGTAGGTATCCCAGATCTCGCCGTGGACGTAGTTGTAGCCGCGCTTGCAACCCATCGCGTACGCCGCGATCGCCATCCCCTCGATCAGGACGTGCGGGTTGTAGCGCATGATGTCGCGGTCCTTGAACGTCCCCGGCTCGCCCTCGTCGGAGTTGCAGACCAGATACTTGTCGCCTGCGTACTGCTGCGGCATGAAGCTCCATTTGAGCCCGGTCGGGAACCCGGCGCCGCCACGCCCGCGCAGCGCGGACTTCTTGACCTCGGCGATGACGCCGGCGGGCGGGATCTTCTCGGCCAGGATCTTTTTCAGCGCCGAGTAGCCGCCGCGCGCGAGGTAGTCGTCGAGTCCCCAGTTGCGGCCGTCGAGCCCCGCCATGATGATGGCGTCGGGCCCGTAGTCGAGCAGCTCGCCGGCCGCGTTCACTCCGGCTTCTCCGCCGACAGCTCGGCGAGCAGCCGGTCGAGCTCCGCCGGGCGCATCCAGCCGCACATCCGCTTGTTATCGACCAGCAGCACCGGCGCGTCGCCGCAGGCGCCGAAGCATTCGCCCTGCTTGAGCGTGAACTTCCGGTCCGGTGTCGTCTCGCCGAAGTCGATGCCGAGCTTGCGCTTAAGATGCTCGGCCGCCTCGGCGGCGCCCTGCAGAGCGCACGGCAGGTTGGTGCAGAGGGTAAGCTTGTGCCTGCCGACCGGCTCGATGTTGTACATCTCGTAGAAGGTCGCGACCTCGTACGCGGCGATCGGCGGCATGTCGAGATAGTCGGCGACGAAATCGATCGTTTCGCTGGCGAGCCAGCCCCTCTCGTCCTGCGCGATGGCCAACGCCGCCATCACCGCCGATTGTTGCTTTCCCGGCGGATACTTGGCGACTTCGCGATCGATCCTGGCGAGCGCGTCGGCGCTCAAGCGGTCGGGCCGCGCTGCCGGCAATGCGCTCATCGCTCGTCGGTCCAGTAATCGACGTGGTCGCCGGCGCGCGTCATGTGGCGCAGGCCGCCGCCGTAAGAACCGATCTTGTTCGAATCCGGGTACTCGCAGACCTCGGCCGGCATCATCGTGCTGACCGACAGATAGCAGAGCTCGGCATCCGAGTCATTGACGATCTGATGCGCGGTCTCGGGTCCGCCGGTCGGGCAGCAGATGACGTCGCCGGCGCGTATCTTCCGCGTCTCGTTGCCGTAGCGCAGCGTGCCGCTGCCCCTGACGATGAAGAACATCTCCTCCTCGCCGCGGTGGCTGTGGAATGGGCAGCCGCGCTTGCCGGGGGGCACGACGTCGTACGAGTAGCCGAGGTCCTTCGCGCCCAGCAGCGGACCGATCCGCGCGCCGTCGGTCTCGAACCGGTCGCCGTTGGCGAAATGCTCGAGCTTGAGCTCCTCAATGTTGATTACCTTCGAATCGATCACGCTCATTGGACCCCCGACGTCTGCGACTTCACCGGTCGATCTCCCCGAACACGATGTCCTGCGTGCCAATGATGGCTACGACGTCGGCGATCATGTGCCCGCGCGTCATCTCGTCGAGCGCGGCCAGGTGTGGAAAACCGGCGGCGCGGATCTTGAGCCGGTACGGCTTGTTGGCGCCGTCGGAGATCAGGTAGATGCCGAACTCGCCCTTCGGATGCTCGACCGCGGCGTAGACCTCGCCAGGCGGCACGTGGATGCCCTCGGTGAAGAGCTTGAAATGGTGGATCAGCTCTTCCATGTTGGCCTTCATCTCCTCGCGCGACGGCGGCGCGACCTTGTGATTGGCGCTGATCACCGGGCCGGGGTTCCTGCGCAGCCAGTCGATGCATTGCACGATGATCCGGTTCGACTCGCGCATCTCCTGCACCCGGACCAGATAGCGGTCGTAGCAGTCGCCGGTGGTGCCGACCGGAATGTCGAAATGCATGCGGTCGTATACGGCGTACGGCTGCTTCTTGCGCAGGTCCCACGCCACTCCGGAGCCGCGTAGCATCGGCCCGGTGAAGCCGAGCGCCTTGGCGCGCTCCGCGGTCACCACGCCGATGCCGACAGTGCGCTGCTTCCAGATGCGGTTCTCAGTCAGCAGCGCCTCGTAGTCGTCGACGTTCCCCGGGAAACGACGGGTGAAGTCCTCGATGAAATCGAGCAGGCTTCCCTGTCGGTTGGCGTTCATGCGATCGAGCGCCTTGCCGGCGTGGATCGCCGAAGCCTGGTACTGCGGCATCCGGTCGGGCAGATCGCGGTAGACCCCGCCCGGACGGTAGTACGCGGCGTGCAGCCGCGCGCCCGAGACTGCCTCGTAGCAGTCCATCAGGTCTTCGCGCTCGCGGAAGCAGTAGAGAAAGGGAGTCATCGCGCCGACGTCGAGCGCGTGCGCGCCCAGCCACAACAGGTGGTTCAGGATCCGCGTGATCTCGTCGAACATGACACGGATGTAGAGCGCCCGGATCGGCACGTCGATGCCCAGCAGCTTCTCTATCGCCAGGCAGTAGGCGTGCTCGTTCGACAGCATCGAGACGTAGTCCAGCCGGTCCATGTATGGCAGCGACTGGACGTAGGTCTTGTACTCGGCGAGCTTTTCGGTGGCACGATGCAGGAGCCCGATGTGCGGATCGGCGCGCTGGATCACCTCGCCGTCGAGCTCGAGCACCAGCCGCAGCACGCCGTGTGCCGCCGGGTGCTGCGGCCCAAAGTTCATGGTGTAATTTCTGATCTCGGCCACCGTCAGCCCTTGCGGAAGCCTTCGCTGTCGGCGTAGCTCTGCTCGCGGATGATGCGCGGCACGACCTCGCGCGGCTCGATCGTCACCGGCTGGTAGATCACCCGGGCCTGGTCCGGGTCGTAGCGCATCTCGACGTTGCCCGACAGCGGGAAATCCTTGCGGAACGGATGGCCGACGAAGCCGTAGTCGGTCAGGATGCGGCGCAGGTCAGGGTGATCGGTGAACATGATGCCGAACAGGTCGAACGCCTCGCGCTCGTACCAGTCGGCCGACGGCCAGACACCGATCAGCGACGGCAGCACCGGAAAATCGTCGTCGGGCGCGAACGCGCGCACGCGGAGCCGGTGGTTGTGCTCGAGCGACAGCAGGTGGTAGACAGCCGCGTAGCGCCGGTCGTGCGCTCGCTCGTCCTGCGGCTCGGCCGGCGTCGCGTCGGAGCCTGCGTACGCCATGCCGCGCGCCGTGCCGCCGTACGACGAATAGTCGACGCCGCAAACGTCGATCAGCGTCTCGAAGCGGAATTCGGGGCGGTCGCGCAGCGCCCGCATCGTGGCGACCAGGCGATCGGCGGCGACGATCGCGGTGACCATGCCGAACGCGGTCTCGACGCGACGCGGCTTATCTGCCAGTCCGGAGCCGAGCGCTTCGGCGAGCATCGCATTGTTCATCAGCGCGCGATCGTGTTGGTGCGCCAGATCTTGTTCTGCAGCTGGATGATGCCGTACAGCAGCGCCTCGGCCGTCGGCGGGCAGCCGGGAACGTAGATATCCACCGGCACGATACGGTCGCAGCCGCGCACCACCGAGTACGAGTAGTGGTAGTAGCCGCCGCCGTTGGCGCACGAGCCCATCGAGATGACCCAGCGCGGCTCGGCCATCTGGTCGTATACCCGGCGCAACGCCGGCGCCATCTTGTTGCACAGCGTGCCGGCGACGATCATCACGTCGGACTGGCGGGGGCTTGGCCGGAACACGACTCCGAAGCGGTCGAGATCGTAGCGCGAGGCGCCGGCGTGCATCATCTCGACCGCGCAGCAGGCCAGCCCGAACGTCATCGGCCACATCGAGCCGTTGCGCGACCAGTTGATCAGCGCGTCGAGCGTGGTCGTGGCGAAGCCTTTCTCGAGAATGCCTTCAAGCGGCATGGGTTCCTATTCCCACTCCAACGCCCCTTTTTTCCACTCGTAGGCGAACCCGATCACCAGGATCGCCAGGAAGATCATCATCGACCAGAATCCGAAGCTGCCGATGTCCTGCACGACGACGCCCCAGGGAAACAAGAAGGCAATCTCGAGATCGAACAGAATGAACAGGATGGCGATCAGGTAGTAGCGGACGTCGAACTTCATCCGGGCGTCGTCGAAGGCCTCGAAGCCGCATTCGTACGGCGCGAGCTTGGCCGCGTCGGGACGGTCGGGGGCCGCCAGCTTGCCGACCGTCAAGAGCAGCATTCCGATGCCGATGGCGACCAGGATGAAGAGCAGGATCGGAAAATACTGTTCAAGCATGTCGGACCGTGCATCCCCCGTCAAAACCGCGGCCAACGTCGTCCGCTCGCCACGCCATTTCGTTCTTCACACGCGCTGCTGCGCTTGTTCTGCTGGTGCCGACGGGGAGACTCGAACTCCCACGGCTTGCGCCACTGCCCCCTCAAGACAGCGTGTCTACCAATTTCACCACGTCGGCGGTTCGATCACAGGTGACGGGCCACGGACGGGACTCCTGCCCGACTCCGTCACTTCGGTATCTCGCCGGCTTTCGAATTCTGGTCGGCGGCCGGCGCCGGAGCGGCCGGCGCCGCCGGCACCGCCTTCTGCGGGACCTCGGACGCCTTGGACGCCGGTGCAGGAGCCCTCGGTACCGCGCCTTGCTGCATCAGATCGCTCGGCGCCCCGCCGTGGCTCGCCAGGTAGGTGAGCCCGAGGCTCGAAAGGAAGAAGACAGTGGCCAGTATCGCCGTCGTGCGCGACAGGAAGTTGGCCGAGCCCGCCGCGCCGAACAGGCTGCCCGATGCGCCGCTGCCGAAAGCGGCGCCCATGTCGGCGCCCTTTCCATGCTGCATCAGGATGAAGCCGATCAGCGCAGCAGCGATCAGGAAGTGCACCGCGATCAAGACCGTTTCCCAGATCATCCTTTGTCCTCGTCGTTCGCCGACGCGCCCGCGGTCCATTCTCCACCAGGCGCCGTGTTAGGCACGCGCAATCGCCAAAAATTCGCCGGGCTTGAGCGATGCCCCGCCGACCAGGCCGCCGTCGATATTCGCGCAGGCAAACAAGGCCTTGGCATTGTCCGCCACGACGCTGCCGCCGTAGAGCAGCGGCATCCGGTCCGCCGCCTCGCCCGCTGCGGCCCGGAGACGGCCCCGAAGCAGCGCGTGCACCGCCTCCGCCTGCTGCGGGCTGGCGGTTCGCCCGGTGCCGATCGCCCAGATCGGCTCGTAGGCGACCACGATCCGGTCGATGCTCGCGCCCAACGCCGCCACGACGGCGTCGAGCTGGCGCAGCACGACCGCATCGGTCGCGGCCTGCTCGCGTTCGGCCAGGCTCTCGCCGACGCAGACCACCGGCGTGAGCCCAGCCTCCAGAGACGCCTTCGCCTTGCTCGCGACGTCGGCATCGGTCTCGCCGTGCATCGTCCTGCGCTCGGAGTGGCCGACGATGGCGTAGCTGGCACCGAACTCGGCGACCATCGCCGCCGCGACCTCGCCGGTAAACGGCCCCGACCGGTGCTCGCTCACGTTCTGCGCGCCCCAGGCGAGCGACGAGCCCGACAGCGCCGCCTGCGCCTGCCACAGATAGGGAAACGGCACGCAGACCGCGATACGCCGTTCCGGCGTCGCAACCCAGCCGGAGCGCAATTCGGCGAGCAGCGCATCGTTCTGCCGCAAACCGCCGTTCATCTTCCAGTTGCCGACGACCAGCTTGCCGCGCATTGCCTGCCGCATCGCGCTTTCCGCTTCTTTGTTCGGCCGTTTCCGGTTCGCCTGAACCGGCCGCCGGCCGCCCTGTCTACAACCTTGGAATTTTACCGCGTCGCCGGCGATGGGGTCAACGCGTGCCTTGGAGCGCCGCGAGCACGAAACCGCGCAGCGCTTCGAGCAGACGATCGAGGTCGCGGCGCAAGGTGTCGAATCCGCCGCGTTTGTCGAGCGTTTGCTCGTCCATGTAGAGCCGCCGGTTGATCTCGATCTGCAGGCTGTGTCGCCGTTCCTGCGGCCGCCCGAATTTGCGCACCAGCTCGACGCCCTTGTACGGGTCGTTGATCGCGACCTGGTAGCCCATCGTCCCGAGAGTGGCCGCGACGAAGGCGGTGAATTCCGGCGCGCAGGTCGTGGCGTCGCGATCGCCGAGCACGATGTCGGCACGCAGCCGTCCTGGATCGTCGGCATTGACGTCGCCGCGCGCAGGCATCGAGTGGCAATCGAGGTGCCACACCGCGCCGAATCTTCGGTGGCGCTCGTCGATCGCGGCGGCGAGCGCGGCATGGTAGGGGTCGTAGCAGGTCGTGATCCTTCGCTCGATCTCCGCGGCGCTGAGGAGCCGCGCATACATCGGCACACCGCCGTGGGCAAGCCGCCAGACCAGGCCGATGCCCTGCTCGGCCTTGCGCGAGCGGGCGATCGGGCCGGGCCAGGAGTCGGCCAGCAGCGCGGTATCGATGTCGGCGAGATGGCGATTGGGATCGATGTACGCGCGCGGAAACAGCGCCTCGATCAGCGTCGCGCCGACGCGCGGTGCCGATGCGAACAGCTCGTCGACGTAGCAGTCTTCCGCCCGCCGCACCAGGAGCCGAGGCGGCGCATGGTCGAAATCCGCCGGATAGAAGCAGCCGCTGTGCGGCGAATCGAGCACCAGCGGGATCGGCGCGGCCGACTCGGCATGCCGCTGCACCGGCTCGCTCAAGCTCCGGCCTCCGTTCCAGGTCGCGAACCACCAGCTTCTCCGTGTCGGCCTACGGGCACTCGCTCGGCGACGGCCCTTCGGGTCTTCAAGCTCTCGCCTCGCTCATGCCCTCGCCTCGCTCGCCCTGAGATCGTTCAGGTAGCACGCCGACCATCGTCCTGGCGCGATCTCGACGAGCGGCGGCGCCGCCTCGCGACAGCGCGCCATCGCGTAGGGACAGCGCGGATGAAAGTGGCAGCCGACCGGCGGCCTGAGCGGCGAGGGGATCTCGCCGCGGATCGGCACGAAGCTTCGCTTCCTGGGCTCGACCCGGCCGATCTCGAGCAGCAGCGCCTGCGTATACGGGTGGTTGGGCGCGGCGAACAGCTCGCGCGTCGGACCCGCTTCTACGATCCGGCCCAGGTACATGATCGCGACGCGGTCGCTGATATGGCGCACGACCCCCAGATCGTGGCTGATGAACAGATAAGTCAGATTCAGCGCCGCACGCAGATCCATGAACAGGTTCAGCACCTGCGCCTGGATCGAAACGTCGAGCGCCGCGACCGACTCGTCGCAGACCAGGAACTCGGGCTTGACAGCCAGCGCCCGAGCGATTCCGATCCGCGCCCTCTGGCCGCCGGAAAACTGGTGCGGGTAGCGGCGCATCAGGGTCGGATCGAGGCCGACGCGGTTCAACTGCAGGCCGACGTATTCGACCTGCTGCTGCGGCGCGATCAGGCCGTGCACGACCGGAGCCTCGCCGACGATGTCGAGCACGCGCCGGCGCGGGTTGAGCGATGCGTACGGATCCTGAAAGATCATCTGCGTCTTGAGCTGCTGCGCCCGCGCTGTCGCCGCCGGACCCTCGGGCAGGGGTGCGCCGCGCCAGCGGCGCTCGCCTTCGCTCGGCGCCAGCAGTCCGACGGCGATACGACCCAGCGTCGACTTGCCGCAGCCTGATTCGCCGACCAGCCCGACCACTTCGCGCTCGGCAATCGCGAGGTCGACGCCGTCGACGGCGCGCACGACTTGCGCCTCGAGTCCGGCGCCGAACAGGTTGGCCACGCGCGCCGAAACGTCCAGCGGCCGGACGAATCGCTTGCCGATGCCGGAAAGCTCGAGCAACGGCGGGGCGCCGGTCGCCACGGTTTCGACGCCGTCGCTCATGATCGCGAGCGGACCATCGCGCGCTCCCACATCTCGTCGAACGCGGCCTCGATCGCACGGGCGAATCCTGCCGCGTCGAGCAGCGGCGAGGCGCGCAGCCGATCGCGCAACGTCGCGCGCAACGCCGCCAGCCGGGCGCGGCCGGCCGCCAGATCGATCGCGGCGCGAACATACTCGTCGGGCGTGCGCGCGATCAGGTCCTCCAGACCGGCATTGCGCAGCAGACTGGCGCCGCTCTTCGAGAACGGGCGATCGCCGACCAGCGTGACGACCGGCACGCCCATCCACAGTGCGTCGCAGGTCGTCGTGCCGCCGACACAAGGCATGCTGTCGAGCGCGATGTCGGCGCGGTTGTAGCGGGCCAGATGCTCGCCGATCGCGACTTCGCCGACCTGCTCGATGCGCGCCGGGGCGATCCCGTGCGCGGCCAGGCTTGCGACGATCCGCGCGCGCTGTTCTGCATACGGCGTGCCGAGCAGGATCAGCCTCGACGCGGGCACCGCCTGCAGGATCCGCGCCCAGACCGAGAGCGCGCTCTCCGAGACCTTGATCGGGTGATTGAGGCAGATGAAGGTCACCGTGCCGGCGTCGGCCGGCAGCCGACCGACCTCCGGCGCCTCCGCATGCGGCCGGTAGCACCATTGCGTCTGCGGCAGGCGCCACGGCGCTTCGACGTCGCGCCAGGCCTCGTCGGGCGGATCGGTGAAGACGTCGATGATCCGGTAGTCGATCGCCGGCACGCCGGTGCTGCCGAGATAACCGAGCCAGGTCGCCTGTACCGGCGCCGGCCGGTGAAAGAACGCCGGCAGCCGGTTGTGCGCCGTGTGCCCGTTCAGGTCGACCAGGATGTCGATCGCGTCGGCGCGCACGCGGCGCGCCAGTTCGTCGTCGGACAGTTCGGCCACCGGCAGGAAACGATCGGCCAGTGCGGCGCAGCGGGCGGTGACCTCGTCGCTCGCAGCGTGACTGTGATAGCAGAAGATCTGGAAGCGCGAGCGGTCGTGGGCAGCCAGCAGCGGTTCGGCGAACACCGCCACCGCGTGCCGCCGCCAGTCGGACGAGA
>DATEFZ010000030.1:0-2725 GCA_035280325.1 Casimicrobiaceae bacterium | reverse complement strand
ATCATCTATGTGGTGATGGTGATCATGCTGCTGATCTTTCCGCGCGGACTGGTTGGGAGAGCATGAGCGAGGCGGGAGCTTGAAGACCCGAAGGCCGTCGCCGAGCGATTGCTCGTAGGCCGACATGGGGAAGCTGGCCGTTCAGGAAGCGGAACGGAGGCCGGAGCATGATCGGACGCTTGGCGGGTGCGATCGGCGTTCGCGCGGGCGCTCTGCCGGCTGCTCGCTGGCGTCCGCTGGAGGTCGTGTTCTGGCTGCTGCCGGTGATCGGGTACTTTCTGTTCCCGCGCTATCTGACGCTCGGCAGCCAGATCTTCATCGCCGGGCTGTTCGCGCTCTCGCTCGACCTGATCCTGGGCTATGCCCGCATCATCTCGCTCGGTCACGCCGCCTTCTTCGGCATCGGCGCGTACACGGCGGGACTCCTGGCGCGGCACGGCTGGGGCGAGCCGTTGAGCGGCCTCGCAGCAGCGTCCGTCGCCGCGGCGGTGGTGGGCTGGCTCACCAGCTTTCTGGTCTTGCGCGGCCAGGACCTGACGCGGCTGATGGTGACGCTCGGCATCGGGCTGATGCTCTACGAGGTCGCCAACCAGGCGGCGTGGATCACCGGCGGCGTCGACGGGTTGTCAGGCGTGCAGATCGACAAGCTGTTCGGGCTGTTCGGCTTCGGGCTGCGCGGCACGACCGCCTACTGGTATTGCCTCGCTGTTCTGTTCGCGATCTTCTGCCTGGCGCGCACGCTGGTGCGATCGCCGTTCGGTCTCGCGCTGCGCGGCATCCGCGAAGGCGAGCGGCGTATGCCGGCGGTCGGCGTATCGGTACAGCGCAAGCTGATCGCCATCTATACGCTGGCGGCCGCGATCGCCGGCGTCGCCGGTGCGCTGCTCGCCCAGACGACGCAGTTCGTCGGCATCGATACGCTGGGCTTTCCGCGATCGGCCGAGCTGGTGATCATGCTGGTGCTCGGCGGCGCCGGCTACCTGTACGGAGCGCTGATCGGCGCCGCGGTCTTCATGGTGCTGCAGGACTATTTGTCGAACCTGAGCGCGGTGTACTGGCAGTTCTGGCTGGGCCTGCTGCTGGTGCTGCTGGTGCTGTTCGCCCGCGGCGGGCTGATCGGCGGCACGCTCGGCCTGCGACGCCGGCTGGCCGGACGCCGCGCATGACCTGGGCGCTGCGCACCGAAGGGTTGTCCCGCTCGTTCGGCGCGTTCAAGGCCAATTCGAACATCAGCGTGTCATTCGAACCGGGCGCACGGCACGCGATCATCGGACCCAACGGCGCCGGCAAGACGACGTTCATCAATCTGCTGACCGGCGTGCTGGCGCCCAGCGCGGGCGAGGTCTACCTGGGCGAGCGCAGGATCACCGACCTGCCGCAGCACGCGAGAGTCAAGCGCGGCATGACCCGCACGTTCCAGATCAATACGCTGTTCCCGGGACTGACGGTGCTGGAGTCGGTCGTGCTCGCCTGCTGCGAGCGGAGCGGGCAGGGAAACGTCTGGTGGCGCACTGTGTCGAGCGCGCGGCCGCAAATCGACGAGGCGCGCGCCATACTGGCGCGGCTTCGCCTCGAGGCCGACGCCGCGGTCGAATCGCGCCACCTGCCGTACGGCAAGCAGCGGCTGCTCGAGGTCGCGCTGGCGCTGGCGACGCGGCCGAGCGTCCTGCTGCTCGACGAGCCGGCGGCCGGCATTCCGTCGGCCGAAAGCGCGGAGCTGATCGGTGTGATCTCCGCGCTGCCGCGCGACGTCTCGATCGTCATCATCGAGCACGACATGGACCTGGTGTTCAGGTTCGCCGAGCGGATCACCGTGCTGGTCGGGGGCAGCGTCCTGGTCGAGGGCGCACCGGACGAGATCGCGCGCGACCGCCGCGTACGCGAGGTCTATCTCGGGGAAACCGTCGATGGCTAGCCTGCTGTCGGTCGAGCGCGTGACGGCCGGCTACGGCGATTCGATCATTCTCGAAGACGTGTCGCTCGACCTCGACGATGGGGGCAGTCTGGCCCTGCTCGGCCGCAACGGGGTCGGCAAGACGACTCTGCTGCTGACTCTGATGGGACTGACACGCGTGAGCCGCGGCAGGCTGCAATGGCGCGGCTCCGACATGACGCGGCTGCCGACGCACCGGCGCGCGCACGTCGGCCTCGGCTGGGTGCCGCAGGAGCGGTTCGTGTTTCCGTCGCTCACCGTCGAGGAGCACCTGAGCGTGGTCGCGCGCCCGGGGCCCTGGACCCTGCAGCGGGTCTATCGGATGTTTCCGCCGCTCCACGAACACAGGCGCAATCTCGGCAGCCAGCTTTCCGGCGGTGAGCAGCAGATGGTGGCGATCGCGCGCGCGCTGATGACCAATCCGCGGCTCCTGCTGCTCGACGAGCCGATGGAAGGCCTGGCGCCGATCATCGTGCAGGATCTGAGGCGGCTGATCGGCGAGCTGGTCGGCGCGTGCGAGTTCGCGGTGATCGTCGTCGAGCAGCATGCCCGACTCGCGCTGCACCTGACCCGCGACGCGATCGTGCTCGACCGGGGCCGCGTCGTGCACCGCTCGCCGAGCGCCGAGCTGTTGAACGACGCCGCGACGCTCGACCGTCTGCTCGCGGTGTCCTGACGCGCACCGGAGCACGCAAAAAGCGATGCGGACGCTGCTGAAGGCGCTGACCCGGGTCCCGCTGCCGATCCTGTACACCTGGAGCAGCATCGTCTACTTCGTCGCCTTTCGCCTGC
>DATEFZ010000029.1:0-15800 GCA_035280325.1 Casimicrobiaceae bacterium | reverse complement strand
GAGCGTGACCGCACCGGTCGTGCAGTCGAAGCGAATCGTGCTGGTGAACGTCACCGCGCCGCTTAAGCTTGGGCCGGTGTAGGTCGTGATGGTGATGACGATCGGCGTGTTCGGTGCCAGGCCGCCGCCGAAGGCCAGAATGTGGAAGTTCGGATAGACGTCATTGAACAGGCCGACGTTGGCTCCGGTGCTGTCGGTGAATTCCTCGAGCAGCGACGGGTTCACGCTCGGCGAAGTGACGCGGACGTCGGCCGAGGTCTGCGCCGTCGCGTTGATGAAGGTGTTGAGGTCGAACGCCGAGCCGTTGCATCGGCCGGCCAGGTTGCTCTGCTGGTGCAGGATCTCGATCGAAGGCTGTATCTCGGACTGCACGACCACGGGCGGTAACGGCCGTTGCGCATTCTGGGTACCGGCCTGGACGGCGCCCGTGCAGTACCCTGCCGTCAAGAGGGCAAAAACTCCCAACATCGCCGCAGGCGTCGTTGTCCGAATCCGCAAAGGGATCTCCACATGACCGGCGCTTTACGATCGGCCGGTCGAGACCAGCATAGCCGTCGGCCTTCGCCGAGGTCCAGCAACGGCCGACAATGGTAGCCTTATCGGCACCCGATGTGGCATCCGCGCGACGCCCACTGTCGCCGCGCCCCGACACAATTCGGCCAAATCGGCGATTTCGCGTCAAAAAAGCCGTTTGCTAAGATCGACGCGGGCAGCGAGTCATTCGGGCGGCGATGAAATATACCGATCTTCGCGACTTTATCGGTCAGCTCGAGGCGGTCGGCGAGCTGAAACGGATTCGCACCGAAGTCGATCTCCGCCTCGAGATGACCGAGATCAGCGATCGGGTGCTCAGGGCTGCGGGTCCGGCGCTGCTGTTCGAGGCGCCGAAAGGGCATTCGATCCCGGTCCTGTGCAATCTGTTCGGCACCGCGCGCCGCGTGGCGCTGGCGATGGGTGCCGACGCGGGCGACGACCCGATCGCCGCGCTGCGCGAGGTCGGCCGGCTGCTCGCCTTCCTGAAGGAGCCCGACCCGCCGCAAAGCCTGAAGGACGCCTGGCAGAAAACGCGTCCGGCCTTGCTGCAGGCGATGCACATGGCGCCGAAGGAGCTCTCGTCGGCGCCGTGCCAGGACGTCGTCGGCGAAGGCGACGACGTCGATCTGTCGCGCCTGCCGGTGCAGACCTGCTGGCCGGGCGACGTCGCGCCGCTGATCACCTGGGGACTGACGGTGACGCGAGGGCCGCGCAAGCCGCGCCAGAACCTCGGCATTTACCGACTGCAGCTGCTATCCCGCAACCGGGTCATCGTGCGCTGGCTCGGTACCAGGGGCGGCGCGCTCGATTTTCGCGATCATGCGCTCGATCGTCCTGGCTCCCCGTTCCCGGTTGCGGTCGCGCTCGGCGCCGATCCGGCGACGATGCTCGGCGCGGTCACGCCGGTGCCCGATGCCCTGTCCGAATACAGCTTCGCCGGCCTGCTGCGCGGCGCGCGCAGCGAGATCGTCAAGTGCATCAGCCACGACCTGCAGGTACCTGCGTCGGCCGAGATCGTGCTCGAAGGCTTCATTCGACCCGACCCGGCCCACGCCGGCGGCTTCGAGCATGCGCGCGAAGGTCCGTTCGGCGATCACACCGGGTATTACAACGAGGTCGAGTCGTTTCCCGTTCTGACCATCGAGCGCATCACCATGCGTCGCTCGCCGATCTACCACAGCACGTATACCGGCAAGCCGCCCGACGAGCCGGCAATTCTCGGCGTGGCGTTGAACGAGGTCTTCGTGCCGCTGCTGCAGAAGCAGTTTCCCGAGATCGTCGACTTCTATCTGCCACCCGAAGGCTGCTCGTACCGGATGGCGATCGTCAGCATGCGAAAGCAGTACCCCGGGCACGCCAAGCGGGTGATGTTCGGCGTATGGGGTTTCTTGCGGCAGTTCATGTACACCAAGTTCATCATCGTGACCGACGACGACATCGACGTTCGCGACTGGAAGGAAGTCGTCTGGGCGATGTCGACCCGCGTCGATGCGGCGCGCGACACGCTGATCGTCGAAAACACGCCGATCGACTACCTGGATTTTGCTTCGCCGGTCGCCGGGGTCGGCGCCAAGATGGGCATCGACGCGACCAACAAATGGCCGGCCGAGACGGCGCGAACCTGGGGCCGCCCGATCGCGATGGACGACGCGGTCAGGCGTCGAGTCGACGCGATCTGGCGCGAGCTGGGACTCTAGCAGCCAGGCTGCCCGGCGGCGACTGCAAGACGGTCAGTCCTGCGTCTCGCGCCACCGGCGCGCGACGCGCGCGATGGCGAACGCGATCGACGCCAGCCGCACCCAGCGGGCGTAGCGCTGCAGGCCGAATACCGGCGCGATCGTGTCGACCAGCGCGACCACCGCCGCCGGCTGTGCGATCGCACCGCCGATCAATCCGGCTGGCCGCAGCGCGCCGCGCACGTCGCCGGCGTGCAGCGCGAACTCCATCCGCTGCAGCCGGAGCTTCTGGACCAGCAGCGATTTGCGCGCAGCCAGCTCGTCGTTGCGCCTGCTCATGTCGTGCGCCGCAGGGCCTCGGCGTCCTCCTCGATCTGCGACAGCGTGGCCGCGAACGGCGAATGCTTCTGGCGCAGCCGCTGCCGCAGACGGATCAGCAGCAGCAGCGCGGCGATCACGTAGAACGCCGTCACCGCGCCCACCGCGGTCAGCCGGTTGCTGTCCCAGAAATACGCGATGATGAAGAATGACGCGAACAGCAGCGCGAACAGCGCGAGCAGGATGGTCAGCAGCAGCAGCAGCCCCATTTCGGTAGCCCGCTCGCGTTCCTCGGCGAACTCGACGGTCGCGAGCTCGAGCCGCGTGTGCAGCATCGCCAGCGCGCTGGCGCCGAGTCGCGACAGCGCGGCGCCCAGACCGGCGTGCCGGGGGTGGTGCGGGTCGACCATTTAAACCTAGCGGCGCGAGATCGCGAGCCCGGCCAGGAAACCGACCGCCGCCGCGATGCCGATCGCCTGCCAGGGATTGTCGCGCACGTAGTCGTCGGTGACGCGCGCCGCCGCGCGGGCGGTCTCGCTGGCGTCGTCCTGAAGGTCGTGCAATCGAATCTTGGCCGATCGCAGCTTGGCCTCGACCTGCGTGCGCAGATCGCTGGCTTTTTCGCCCGATTCCTTCGCCGCCTGCTTCAACAGCGCTTCCGCCTCGGCCAGCACGTCGGTGAAATCCTTGACGAGCGCCTCGCGGCTGCGTTCGAATCTTGCTGCGGTCATGATCGTCTCCAGGCAAATATGGCCTCGGCGGGGTGCGCGAGAAGCGCACCGTTTGCCGCTGGGCGGGTATTATAGCGCCGCGCCTTTCGCGCCGAATCGCCGTATCCGCCCTCACGATGAGCCGCCCGACGCTCCCCGCGATCGATCCGAACGACGTCCCGGTCAAGCGGGGTACCGGCGCCGGATATCCCGAGCCGTTCCGGAGCCGGATGGGCGACCGGAAGAAGCGGCGGCTGGGCGACGCCTGCGGGCTCACCCGGTTCGGCGTCAACCTGGTGACGCTGGGGCCCGGCGGCCAGTCGGCGCTGCGCCACTGGCACACGCTGGAGGACGAGTTCGTCTACGTGCTCTCGGGCGAGGTCGTGCTGGTCACCGATGCCGGCGAGCAGACGCTGCGAGCCGGCATGTGCGCCGGGTACCCGGCGGGGAAGCGCGATGCCCACCACATGATCAATCGCGGCAGCGCGCCGGCGACCTATCTGGAGGTCGGCAATCGGATCGAAGGCGACAGCTGCTTCTATCCGGACGACGACCTGGTCTACCGCAACGACGGCGACGGCGAATACGCCGCGCATCGCGACGGCCGTCGCTACACCTGACGGAGGGATCATGAGCGAATTGCCGGCAGCGCCACCTGCAGCGACCGATGCGACGGCACCGTCGCAATCGCTGATTTCGACGACGCTGATCGTCTATGCGCTGTTCGGCGCCGCCGCGATCGTGGGCCTCGCTTCGTCGGCGTTTCCGCCGGTCGCGCCGCTGGTCGGATTGATCGGCATCATCGGATTGATCCTGGCGTACGTGAAGCGCGGCGACGCCGCCGGCACCTGGCTCGCATCGCATTACCGGTGGCTGATCCGCACCTTCTGGTTTTCGCTGCTCTGGGGCGTGATCGGCGGACTGGCGCTGGTGCTGCTGGGACTGATCCTCATCGGCTTCCCGATCGCCTTCGGCATCTGGATCGCGACGACCATCTGGGTGCTCTACCGGCTGATCCGCGGCTACGTGCTGTTCCACGACAGCAAGCCGGTGCCGGGAATGTGAACGCGACGCCGTTCCTCAGCGGCCGGGCAGCCCGGCCCCGTCGCGCCCGTGCTCGTAGACCCACTGCACCAGCAGGTCCATCGGCGCCTGCGCCCGCGCCGCATTGCGGTGGTTGACGAAGCAGACGACGACGAAGCGTCTGCCGGTCGGGTCGAACACGTAGCCGGCAATCGCGCGCACACCCTCGAGCGTGCCGGTCTTCAGCAACGCCTGGTCGGCCACGTCGTCGCTCAAGAAGCGCTTGCGCATCGTGCCGTCGGTCGCCGCGACCGCGAGCGAGCTCACGAACTCGTCGCGGATATCGCTGCCGTCGGCGGCCAGCAGCAGGCCGGCCATGCTGCGCGCCGATATTCGCGCCTTGCGTGACAGCCCCGAGCCGTTGTCCAGCACCAGCTCGGGCATGCGAAGCCTGCGCTCCTTGAGCCAGCGGTCGATCGCGCGGACGGCGTTCTGCCTCGTGGCCGGCGTCGGCGCCGTCGTCGTCGCCATCGTCAGGAAGAGCTGGCGCGCCATCACGTTGTTCGACAGCTTGTTGATGTCGCGCACCACGTCGTACAGCGGCGGCGACTGCAGGACGGCGATCGGCTTCGCGCCTCGCGGCGCGCGGCCCTCGCGCACCGCTCCCTCGAAGCGCCCGCCGGCATCGGTCCACATCCGGGCGAACGTGGCGAGCGCGTAATGCGGAACGTCGAGCAGCGCGACGAACCATTCGCGCTCGCCGCACGAGGCGGCGTAGTCGCCGGCGAAGGTCGCGTCGGCGCCATCGCCGCGGTCGTCGAAGTCGGCGTGCAGGTCCGCCCTCCAGTCGCCGCACTCGCCACCGACCAGGCGGGGCGCCGCGCGCACGATGACGTTGCCGAGCGCCGGCTCGGTGCGGACGTCGACCGCGTTGCCCGCAGCGTTCGGCGCGAAGACGAAGCGCACGCTCTTGAAGTTGACCAGCAGCGCGTCGGGGCCGACGTTGTACGGGCGCAACGGCTCACCGTCGAACGCCGCCGGGTCGTAGGGCGGCGGCGCGAAGTGGCTGCGATCGACGACCAGGTCGCCGCGGACATCGCGCAGGCCGGTCGCGCGCAGGCGCGCCACCAACTCCTGGAATTGCTCGACCGTGATCTTCGGATCGCCGTAGCCCTTGAGCACCAGGTCGCCTTGCAGCACGCCGTCGACGATCGAGCCGTCGGCGTAGGCCTCGGTCTTCCACCGGTAGTCCGGCCGTAGCAGCTCGAGCGCCGCGAAGGTCGTGACCAGCTTCATCGTCGAGGCCGGCGCCATCGGGCGCCGCGGCTGCTGCGACACCAGCGGCTGCACTTCGCCCAGCTCCTGGACGTAGGCGCCGACCGCGCTCAACGGGATGTGCTGGTCGAGAAAGGCCCGCGCGACGGCTCGCGGCAGCGCCGCCGCCGCCTCGCCGCCGGCCGCGACCAGCAGCGTCGCAAAGGCGAGATCGAGCCCGAGGCGGCGTGTCAGGCGCATGCGACGATGTCCAGCGTGCGCTCGGCGAGCAGCGCCATCTCCGCGTCGTTCAGGCAGTACGGCGGCATCCAGTAGACGGTCGAGCCGATCGGCCGCAGCAGCAGCTCGCGCTCCAGCGCCGCGACGAAGCACCACGACGCGAAATCCTCACGCTCGCTGGCGACCTCGAACGCCCAGATCATTCCCAGCTGCCGGAACCCACTGACCTTCGGATGCGCCGCCAGCGGCTGCGCCAGCGCGCCGAGCCTCGCCGCGCGATCGCGATTGGCGGCGATGACATCGTCGTCGCGAAAGATGTCGAGCACGGCGAGCGCGGCGCTGCAGGCGAGCGCGCTGCCGGTGTACGAATGCGAGTGCAGGAAGCCGCGCGCCAGATCGTCGTCGTAGAAGGCGCCGTAGATCTCGTCGCTCGTCAGCACCACCGACAGCGGCAGATAGCCGCCGGTGATGCCTTTCGACAGGCAGAGGAAGTCGGGCGCGATCGAGGCCTGCTCGCAGGCGAACATCGTGCCGGTGCGCCCGAACCCGGTCATGATCTCGTCGGCGATGAAGTGCACGCCGTATCGCGTGCAGAGCTCGCGCGCCCGCGCGAGGTACACCGGGTCGTGCATCGCCATGCCGGCGGCCCCCTGCACCAGCGGCTCGACGATCAGCGCTGCGGTGGTGGCGTGATGCGCGGCGAGGTGCGATTCGAGCGCGGCAGCGGCGGCGAGCGCGCGATCGCGCGCCGATTCTCCCGCTGCGGCCAGCCGCGCATCGGGCGACGGCAGCGTCGCCTGCCGGCTCAGGAGCGGGGCATACGCGTCGCGGAACAATGCGACATCGGTGACCGACAGCGCGCCCAGCGTCTCGCCGTGATAGCCGTTGGCGAGCGCGGCGAACCCGGTCTTGCCGGCCGCGCCGCGGTTGCGCCAGTAGTGAAAGCTCATCTTGAGCGCGATCTCGACCGCCGATGCGCCGTCGGAACCGTAGAAGCAGTGGCCGAGCCGGCCGGGTGCAAGCGCCGAGAGGCGCTCCGACAGCTCGATCACCGGACGTTGCGTCAGGCCGGCGAGCATCGCGTGCTCGAGCGTCCCGAGCTGCGCGGCGATCGCCGCTTTGATCCGCGGCTGCGAGTGACCGAACAGGTTGACCCACCACGAGCCGATTGCGTCGAGGTAGCGCCGGCCGTCGAAGTCGTAGAGCCATGCGCCGGCGCCGCGCGCGACAGGCAGCAGTGGCACGTTCTCGTGGCGCTTCATCTGCGTGCACGGATGCCAGACCGCGGCGCGGCTGCGCGAGCGCCATCCGGCGTTCGCCGAGTCGCCGCTGTCGAACGTCGCCTGCGGAATAGAAGTCATGTCGGCGCTGTAATTATAGCGATGCGCATACCGTTCGGCCCGCAGCAAGCGTTCGTTGACACTGGCCGTGGCAGCGGCTACAAGGCGTCGAAGGTGGGCGCGGCGACGAAGGTGACGGCGGGCGAGCGATACGGCGGTGTGGCGATCGCGCTGCACTGGCTGACCGCGCTGCTGATCGCGGGCAGCTTCACCCTGGGCTTGTCGATGGTCGGAATGCCGCTCGGCCGGCAGAAACTGCAGTGGTACGCCTGGCACAAGTGGGTCGGCATCACGGTGTTCCTGCTGACTTGCGCGCGGCTCGCCTGGCGCTGGAAGCATCCCGCTCCGGAACTGCCGCCGATGCCGCGCTGGCAGCAGCGAGCCGCGACGCTGGCTCACGGCGCGCTCTATGCGCTGCTGCTGGTGATCCCGTTGTCGGGCTGGATCTACAGCTCGTCGACCGGGGTCCAGGTCGTCTACCTGGGCCTGTTTCCGCTGCCCGACCTGGTCCCCAAGGATCGCGCGCTGGCGAGCGTGCTTCAGGCGCTGCACGTAAGTTTGAACTTCGTGCTATTTTCACTGGTCTGTATCCATGCCGCGGCGGCTCTAAGGCACCACTTCGTCGACCGCGATACCGTGCTGGCGCGGATGCTGCCACGCCGGCGGCCGGCCCAGGGGAAGGTTTGATGCGTCTACGCTCGTTTATTCCATCGCTCGGCATGATGCTGCTTGCCGCCGGCCAGGCCGGCGCCGACGGCGTGCTGATCGACAAGAGCGAGATCCGCTTCGTGTCCAAGCAGATGGGGGTCAACGTCGAGGGCCGGTTCCGGCGCTGGAAGGCCAACATCGCCTTCATGCCGGGCGATCTCGCCCATTCGAAGGCCGACTTCGACATCGAGCTCGCCAGCGTCGACCTCGCGAGCGACGAAGCCGAGACCGAGGTCAAGCGCCGCTCGTGGTTCGATACCGCCCACTTCCCGATGGCGAGCTTCGAATCGACCTCGATCAAGTCGATCGGCGGCGGCAAGTACCAGGTCGCCGGCAAGCTGACGATCAAGGGCATCTCGCACGACGCCGTCGTGCCGATCGTTCTCGGCAAGGACGCCTCCGGCAACAGCGTGGCCGAGGGCGACTTCACCGTCAAGCGTCTCGACTATCGCATCGGCGACGCCGACTGGGCCGACGTCGACACCGTCGCCAACGAGGTCGTCGTTCGCGTGCGCATGGTGCTGCCGCCGGTCAGATAGCCCGACTCCCCTGGGCGTGGAATAATCGGCGCGCGGCGACTGTTCGACCAATCGCCGCGCGTTCTTTATTCGAAGGAGCCGTTCCATGTCCCGATCGTTGAGCGCGCCGGCGATGGCACTGCTGCTGGCGACCGCCTCGGGCGTCGCCGCCGCCGCCGAGGAAACCTATGTCACCGACCCCGCGCATTCGGAGCCGTCGTACGAGATCAGGCATACGCTGTTCTCGACGCAGCGCGGCGAATTCACCAAATCGACCGCGTCGATCGTGCTCGATCGCGAAGCAAAGACCGGAAGCATCGACGTCACCATCGACACCACGTCGATCCGCTCGCACGATCCGCGGCTCGACAACATTCTGAAGGGCGAAGACTACTTCAACGTCGCCAAGTACCCGACGATGACCTTCAAGTCGAGCTCGTTGCACTTCGACGGCGATCGCCTGGTCGCTGCCGACGGCGAGCTGACCATGATCGGCGTCAGCCGCCCGGTCAGCCTGAAGGTGGCGAATTTCGTCTGCGGCGACAACCCGTTCAACAAGAAGCCGATGTGCGGCGCCGAGGTGACGGCGACGATCAAGCGGTCGGAGTGGGGCATGAAGACCGGCGTCGGCCGCTCGTCGGGCGACGAGGTGCGCATCCTGATCCCGGTCGAAGCTTACCGCCAGTAGCTCCCTGGCAAAGACCTATTGCAGCCTTCCGCCGCCATGCTTCCTTCCGCGCCGACCGGCGATCGACGCACGTCGCTGCGCCTCGCGCTGGGCTGGCTGGTCGCGAGCTCGCTCGTCGCCGCCGCCGGCGCCGCGGCGGCTCGCGAGGTGTACCGGGTCGATCCGGAGCTGACCAGCGTCGTGTTCGCGGTCAGCCACAACGGACTGTCGACGCAGCGCGGGCAGTTCGGCCGCACCCGCGGCACGATCGTGCTCGATCCGCAGGCGCACTCGGGCCGGATCGATTTCGTAGTCGACGCCGCGTCGGTCGATACCGGATGGCCGCCGCGCGACGCCTTCATCCGCGGCGAAGATATGTTCGATTCAGCGCACTACCCGGTGGTGCGCTTCCGCTCGACCAGCCTGGCGTACGACGGCGACCGGCTGATCGCCGTCGCCGGCGAGCTGACGATGCACAGCGTCACGCGGCCGGTCGAGCTGCACGTCGTCTCGCTCGACTGCGGCAAGGAACCCGACAGCGGGCGCGAAGGCTGCGGTGCCGAAGTCGAGACGCAGATCAAGCGCTCCGATTTCGGCATGACGTATGCGCTGGGGATCGTCGGCGACGACGTCGGACTGCAATTCCAGGTCACCGCGTTCCGGGTACCGCCGGAAGGCGAGACCGACCAGCCCTAGCGGCGACTTTGACGCACCGCCGTCTTCGCGGCGCCGCCTCCCAGATGCGCGCGGAAGCGATCGGTCGCCGCCACCAGCTCGCGCGCGATTCCGGGCTCGCGGGCAGAGTGCCCGGCGTCCGCGACGACGACGTATTCGGCTTCCGGCCACGCCTGGTGCAGGTCGTCGGCGGAGAAGATCGGACAGACCAGGTCGTAGCGCCCCTGGACGATGGTGCACGGCAGGTGCCGGATGCGCCCGACGCCGGCGAGCAGCGCGTTCTCGGGCATGAAGATCCGGTTGACGAAGTAGTGCGATTCGATGCGCGCGATCGCCAGCGCGACCGCATCCTCGTCGAAATGCTGCACCAGCGCCGCGTCGGGTAGCAGCGTCGAGCACGAGCCCTCGTAGCGGCTCCAGCGATGCGCGGCCGGCATGTGTATTGCAGGATCGGGGTCGATCAGGCGACGATGGTAGGCGGCGAGGAGATCGCCTCGCTCGGCCGCCGGCAGATATTCGGCGAATTGCCGCCATGCCTCGGGCTGCAGATGGCGAATCTGGTACAGGAACCAATGGATCTCCTGCGGCCGGCAGAGGAAGACGCCGCGCAACACCAGTCCGAGCACGCGCTCGGAATGCGCCTCGGCGTAGGCCAGCGCCAGCGTCGATCCCCAAGATCCGCCGAACACCAGCCAGCGCTCGATGTCGAGATGCCGGCGCAGCCGTTCGATATCGGCGATGAGATGCGGCGTCGTGTTGTCGCGCAGGTCCGCCGGCGGCGTCGATTGTCCCGCGCCGCGCTGATCGTAGAGGACGATGCGGTAGTACGCCGGATCGTAGAAGCGGCGGTGATCGGGCGAGCTGCCGCCGCCGGGTCCGCCGTGCAGAAACACCACCGGTACGCCTCGCGGGTTGCCCGATTCCTCCCAGTACATGGTGTGCACGGCGTCGAGCTTGAGCCGGCCGCTGCGGTTGGCGGCAAGCGCCGGATAGAGGAAGGCGTCGCGCGACAGCGCGCGCGGCGCGTCGTTGGCGGTCACCGATCCGACTCCGGCGTCACTTCCTGAACGCGACGATCCTCTGCCGCTGCTCGCCGAGGCCCTGGATGCCCAGCGTCACCACGTCGCCCGCTTTCAGATATTGCGGTGCAGGCTTCATGCCCAGCCCGACGCCGGGCGGCGTCCCGGTGGTGATGATGTCGCCCGGCAGCAGCGTCATGTAGCGCGACACGTCGGCGACGAGAGCAGCGACACCGAAGATCATCGTCCGGGTATTGCCGGTCTGGCGGCGCGAGCCGTTCACGTCGAGCCACATGTCGAGGTTCTGCGGATCCCTGACCTCGTCGCTGGTCACCAGATACGGACCGACCGGGCCGAAGGTGTCGCAGCCCTTGCCCTTGCTCCACTGCGACGCGCTGCGCTTCAACTGGTATTCGCGCTCCGATACGTCGTTGACCACGCAGTAGCCGGCGACGTACTTGATCGCATCCTTCTCGGCGACGTGCCGGGCGGTGCGCGACATGACCACGCCGAGCTCGACCTCCCAGTCGGTGCTGACCGAGTCCGGCGGCATCATCACGTTGTCGTTCGGCCCGACGATGCAGGTCGGCGCCTTGAAGAAGACGATCGGATGCTCGGGAATCGGCGCGTTGGTCTCCTTGGCGTGGTCGATGTAGTTGAGACCGATGGCGACGAACTTCGACGGCGTCGCCACGCACGGCCCGAAGCGCGGCTTGCCTCTGACCGGCGGCAGCTTGCGCGCGTCGAGCCTGGCCAGCGCCTTCAGCTTCGCCGGCGCGAGGGTCGCGCCGTCGATGTCGCGAATCTTCCGCGACAGGTCGCGCAGCCTGCCGTCGGCATCGATCAGGCCGGGCTTTTCCCTGCCGGCGGGGCCGTAGCGCACCAGTTTCATGTCATCTCCTCGAAGAGTCCTGCATTCTGCCGCGATTTCAGATCGTCATCCCGCCATCGACCGAGTAGACGGCTCCGGTCACGAACGCCGACTCGTCGGAGGCCAGGAACACGATCACCGGCGCGATCTCGTCGGGGCCGGCGAGCCGGCCCATCGGTTGCCGGGCGACGAAGCTCTTGCGCGCCTCGACCGGGTCGGCAAAGGCGTTGATGCGCTCGTTGAGCGAAGGCGTATCGACCGTGCCCGGCGCGATCGCATTGCAGCGGATGCCCCGGGCGACGAAATCGGCGGCGATCGACTTGGTGAGCCCGATCACCGCGGCCTTGCTCGCGCCATAGGCGAAGCGGTTGGGGAGGCCCCTGATCGAGCCGGCGACCGATGCCATGTTGATGATGCTGGCGCCGCCGCCGGTCGCGGCGCAGTGCGCGAGCATCTTCGGCAACGCGCACTGGATCGCGATGTACATCGCCCGCACGTTGAGGTCGAAGCTCCTTTGCCAGTCGCTCGCGCTGCAATCGAGCACCGTGCCGTGGTGCACGTAGCCGGCGCAGTTGAACAGCACGTCGAGCGGCGGCAGCTCATCGATCGCGGCGCGGACCGCGGCATCGTCGAGCACGTCCAGCGCGCGGACGCTGACGTTGGCCTCGCCGCGATAGCCGTCGAGCAGGGCGGGGTCGACATCGGTGGCGCAGACTTGGGCGCCTTCGCGCGCCATGGCCAGCGCCGCCGCGCGACCGATGCCCTGGCCCGCCGCGGTGACCAGCGCGCGTTTGCCTGCCAGTCGTCGGCCCAAGCGCCTCGCTCCTTTCCCCCGGCCGCCAGTGTACCAGCAGTCGGGAAATTGGTAAGACCACTTGACCAAATCGGCGGTTTTTGCTTAGCTAACGTCGATGCCTATCCAGACGATCGAGCCGCGCCGGCTGTACCGCCAGATCGCCGACCAGATCCGGACGCTGATCCGGTCGGGCGAATACGCCGCCGGCGCCCGCCTGCCGCCGGAGCGCGATCTGGCGCGGCAGCTCGGGGTGTCGCGACCTTCGGTGCGCGAGGCGCTGATCGCGCTCGAAGTCGAGGGCCTGGTCGAAGTGCGCATCGGCTCGGGCATCTACGTCACCGGCGGCAACGGCCAGGGCACCGAAGTCCAGGCGGCGTCGGGACCGTTCGAGCTCCTGCGCGCGCGCTGGATCATCGAGGGCGAATGCGCAGCGCTCGCCGCCAGGTCGGCGAAGAAGGAGCATATCGCCGCGATCGAGGACGCGCTGGCGCAGATGCAGCGCACGATGGAAACCGACAAGGAGCAGCCGCTGGAAGCCGATCGCCTGTTCCACCTCCGGGTGGCCGAGGCGACCGGCAACGGCGCGCTGGTGGCCGTGCTGAAGATGCTGTGGGAAGAGCGTATGGGACCGCTGTTCGCGCAACTCGAGCATCACTACGATTCGCCGGACCTGTGGGTCGCCGCGCTGGCCGAGCATCGCAACGTGCTCAAGGCGATCGTCGCGCGCGACGCCGACGAGGCGCGCGCCGCGATGCAGAGGCACTTGAACAAGGCTTACAAGCGTTTCAACTCGGGCTGGGACTCGCGGGCCTGAAGGCCCGTCGCGACCACCAACGAAAGACGACCATGCTGACCTGCCGCATCCACGCCAGGGAAGACCTGCGCATCGAATCGGTCGACCAGCCGGCGATCGGCGACGGGCAGGTCCTGATCCGGCTCGGCGCCGGCGGCATCTGCGGGTCGGATCTCCACTACTACTACGAGGGGCGCAACGGCAGCTTCGTGATTCGCGAGCCTCTGGTCCCGGGGCACGAGGCATCCGGCGTCGTCGCCGGGGTCGGCCCCGGCGTGACGCGGGTCAGGCCGGGCGACCACATCGCCGTCAGCCCTTCGCACGCCTGCGGCCGCTGCGACTACTGCCGCGAGGGTCGCGAGCAGCTCTGCCGCAACATGCGCTTCCTCGGCAGCGCGAGCCTGTTTCCGCACGTGCAGGGCATGTTCTGCGAATACTTCGTCCTCGGCGAGCGGCAGTGCTACCCGGTCGCCGCCGACGTGACGCTGGGCGAGATCGCGTTCGCCGAGCCGCTGGCGGTGGCGTTGCACGCGGTCGCCCGGGCGCCGGCGCTGCTCGGCAAATCGGTGCTGATCACCGGCGCGGGGACGATAGGCTGCCTGACGGTGATGGCGGCGCGGCTCGCCGGAGCGAACGAGGTCGTCGTATCCGATATCCTCGATCGTCCGCTCGCCACCGCGCGCCAAGTCGGCGCCGACCGCACGATACGCGCCGATCGCGACGCCGACCTCCTGGCGGCGCCGACCTGCGACGTCGCGTTCGAAGTCTCGGGAAGCTTCGCCGCGCTGAAGGCCTGCGTCGCCGCAGTCAAGCGCGGCGGCACGATCGTCCAGGTCGGAACGATACCGCACGAGCCGATGCCGTTCGTGGTAAACGAGATCATGGCCAAGGAGCTCGATCTGAAGGGAGCGTTCCGCTGGGGAATCGAGTTCGACTGGGCGGTCGACTACCTGTCGTCGCGCCGCGTCGACGTCAAGCCGCTGATCTCCGGACAGTTCCCACTGCGCGATGCGGCGCGGGCGTTCGAGCTGGCGAAGGACAAGACGCGGAGCACCAAGGTCCAGCTGGTTGCTGCGTAGCGTCGAGACGATCCTTCATGCTGACCAAGACTTCGCTGACCATCCGGCTGCATCCGGCCGACGACGTGGTCATCGCCCGGCAGCAGCTGGTCACGGGCGTGGCGCTGCTCGACGAGCAGGTGATCGTATCGGGGCTGATTCCGCCGGGTCACAAGGTCGCCGCCCGCAGCATCGCCGCGGGGGCGCCGGTCAAACGCTACAACCAGATCATCGGCTTCGCCAGGCGCGCGATCGCCGCCGGCGAGCACGTTCACCTGCACAACCTGGCGATGGGCGAGTTCGCGCGCGACTACGCGGTCGGCGCCGACGTGAAGCCTACGCAGTACGTCGATACGCCGGCGAGCTTCATGGGGATCGTGCGCAAGGAAGGCATGAATGCGGGCCGGGTCGCGACACGCAACTACATCGGCATCCTGTCGACGGTGAACTGCTCGGCCACCGTCGCCCACGGCATCGCCGACGCGTTCAAGGGCGAGGCGCTGGCGGCGTTTCCCAACGTCGACGGCGTCGTCGCGCTGACCCACGGCAGCGGCTGCGGCATGGACGTCCAGGGCGAGAGCATGCAGGTATTGCGGCGCACGCTCGGCGGCTACGCGCGCCACGCCAATTTCGCCGGCGTGCTGATCGTGGGTCTGGGCTGCGAGGCCAACCAGATCAACGCCCTGCTCGGTGCCGAGTCGCTCGAGGAGGGGCCGCTTTTGCGCACCTACAGCATCCAGGACACCGGAGGCACCGGCAAGTCGATCGCCAGGGGCGTGGCGATGATCGGCGAGATGCTGCCGCATGCGAACCGCGTCGCCCGCGAGAGCGTCCCGGCGAGCCATCTGGTGCTGGGCCTGCAGTGCGGCGGTTCCGACGGCTACTCGGGCATCACCGCCAATCCGGCGCTGGGCGCGGCGGTCGACCGGCTGGTGCGCCACGGCGGCACGGCGATCCTGTCGGAGACGCCGGAGATCTACGGCGCCGAGCATCTGTTGACGCGGCGCGCGATCTCGCAGCAAGTCGCCGACAAGCTGATCGGCCGCATCAAGTGGTGGGAGGACTACACGGCGCGCAACAAGGGCGAGATGAACAACAACCCGTCGCCGGGCAACAAGGCCGGCGGGCTGACGACGATCCTCGAGAAGTCGCTCGGCGCGGTGGCCAAGGGCGGCACCACCAACCTGGTTGCCGTATACGAATACGCCGAAGCGGTGACCGCCAGGGGATTCGTCTACATGGATACGCCGGGCTACGACCCGGTGTCGGCGACCGGGCAGGTGGCGGGCGGCGCCAACATGATCTGCTTCACGACGGGCCGCGGATCGGTCTACGGCTGCAAGCCGTCGCCCTCGCTCAAGCTCGCCACGAACACGGCCATGTACGAGCGCATGGAAGACGACATGGACATCAATTGCGGCCTGATCCTCGAGGGCTCGATGACGGTGCAGGAGGCGGGCCAGAAGATCTTCGAGTTGATCCTGGCGACCGCCTCGGGCGAGCCCAGCAAGTCCGAGCGCCACGGTTTCGGTGCCGATGAGTTCGTGCCCTGGTACCTGGGCGCGGTGATGTAACCCCAAAAAGCGTCGCACAGAGATCA
>DATEFZ010000028.1:0-3255 GCA_035280325.1 Casimicrobiaceae bacterium | reverse complement strand
GGGCGGCCGCGGATCGCCGAACGAGAGCATCACCGCGTGCGGCCGATAACGGAGCACCAGCTCGACGGTCGCGGCGCTCGCCGACCATGTGATCAGGCCCACCCCCCACGCCCGCTTCGCGCTCTCCTGCACCAGCGAAAGCTCGCGGTGCAGCCACGGCGGATCGCCGTAGCCGCCGCCGACGAGGCCCAGGCCGCCGGAATTCGACACCGCCGCCGCCAGCCTGCCGCCGGACACGTTGCCCATCGGTGCCAGCACGATCGGGTGCTGCAGATCGAACATCGCGGTCAGCGCGGTACGGATCATGCGCCGGCTCCAGGGCGAGGCGGATCGGCCCGCACTTCGACCACGTAGCGGGCGTCGAACTGCGGATTTTCGTCGACGCCGTTCTGCGCGTATCCGCGCGGATTGCAGACCACCCGCGTTCCGTTCATCTGATAATCGAAGCTGTCGTGGGTGTGGCCGTGCACCCAGAGCTGCACCCGATCGGCGCCGGCCAGGCGCTCGACGTCGGCGACGAAGCAGGCGTTGAGCAGCGAGCCGGCGTAGCGCCGGTGGATGCTCTTCTTCGACGGAGCGTGATGCGTGATCACCACCGTCGGCCCCGGATGCGGCTCGGCCAGCTTGCGCTCGAGCCAGCCGGCGTGCAAGGCGAACAGCGCGGCCGACGACTCGGGGGTGAGCAGCGCTCCCGAGTCGTCGTCGAGGCGAATCCTGCTGTAGTCGCGCATCGTGCGCAGCGCTTCGAGCATCGCCGCGGCCCGCTTGTCGCCGTCGCCGAACAGCCGGAAATCGGTCCACAAGGTGGTTCCCAGGAAGCGGACGCCGTCGATGACGACCTCGTCGTTGTCGAGGACGCGGATCGCCGTCCCGGCGCATAGCGCCTTCAGCTCGGCGACCGTGCCGGGGATGCTGCCGCCGTAGAACTCGTGGTTGCCAGCCACGTAGAGCACCGGCTTGGCCAGCGTCGACGCCCAGCGGATCGCCTCCCTGGGCCGGGCGATGTCGCCGGCCAGGATGACGACTTCGGCGCCGGTCTTCGGCGGAGCGAGCGCGCCCAGGCTCAGGTGCAGGTCGGAGAGGATGTTGAGCTTCATGCGATGTCCATCGGACCAGCGTATCATGCCATGATATGTAGGGTGCGCGATCGACGGGGTGCGCCAATGTCCAAGACCGAGTTCGAGATGCTTGCCCGGTTCCGCTACCAGCTCCGCCGCTATCTGCGCTTCAGCGAGGAGGTGACGCGGCGCAAGGGCGTCACCCCGCTGCAATATCAGCTCCTGCTCCAGATCAAGGGTTTCCCGGGCCGCCAGTGGGCGACGGTGGGCGAGCTGGCCGAGCGCCTGCAGGCCAAGCATCACGGCGTCGTGTCGCTGATCTCGCGCTGCGAAAGCGCCGGCTTGGTCAGGCGCAGCAGCGGCCGCAGCGACCGCCGCCGCGTCGAAGTGCGACTCACCCGCAAGGGCGACGGCTGCCTGCGCCAGCTGGCGCGGCTGCACCGCCTCGAGCTCGTCACGCTGGGCAAGGCTGCCGTGCCCGACCTGATGAGCCTGAACGGCCGCTGAACCGCCGGCGGCCGCGCTTGCCGGAGCAGTCGACTTCCGACGTCTTCCGCGCGCTGGTCGAGCAGGCGTCCGACGCGATCATCTTCGCCGACCGCGATGGGTCGATTCGCATCTGGAACCGCGGCGCGGAGCGGGTGTTCGGGTACGCGGCGGCCGAAGCGGTCGGGGCGAGCCTCGACCTGATCGTGCCTGAGCGCTTCCGGCGCGCGCACTGGGATGGCTTTCGGCGCGCGATCGACACCGGCGCCACGCGCCATGTCGATCGCGTCCTGACCACGCGCGCGCTGCACAAGGACGGCGGCAAGCGCTACGTCGACATGAGCTTCGGCCTGGTCAAGGACGGCGCAGGCGAGGTACTCGGAGCGCTGGCCGTCGCGCGCGACTCAACCGAGCGCCACGCCGCCGATGCCGAGCTCAAGGCCCGCATCGCCGCGCTCGAAGGCCGCACCAGGGCGGGTGATGCGCCGGGCTAGCGTCGCCTTGACCGCTGACCGCAGCCGACGGTTCGTCTCGCCTAGATCCGGACGATGGACTGCGAGGATTGCCCGATGCTCGGGCGCGACCGGGGAGCGTTTCGGGTCGTGACGTAACCGCGAACGGCGCGGCGCCCCTAGTCTGCCGGCGTCTCGGGCACGTTTCGCACCGACAGCACGCCGCCGATCGCGGCAATCGAGCGGATCAGCGCCGGGTCGACCGGGCTGTCGACGTCGACCAGCGTGTAGGCCATGTCGCCGCGCGATTTGTTGACCATGGTATGGATGTTGAGCCCGGCCTTGGCCATCGTCGACGAGATCTGTCCGAGCATGTTCGGCACGTTGGCGTTGGCGATCGCGACGCGATACGGCGCCTCGCGCGGCATGTCGACGTCCGGAAAGTTGACCGCCGAGGTGACCGTGCCCTGCTCGAGGTACTCGCGCACGTGGTCGACGACCATCACCGCGCAGTTCTCCTCGGCCTCGGCGGTCGACGCGCCGAGGTGCGGCAGCGCGATCGCGTTGGGCACGTCCTTGAGGTTGCCGCTCGGGAAATCGCACAGATAGTATTTGAGGCGATGCGAGCGCAGCGCGGCGGCGACCGCTGCTTCGTCGACGACGGCATCGCGGGCGAAATTGAGCAGCACCGTGCCGGGTCTGGCCAGCGCCAGCCGCTTGGCGTCGATCAGGTGTCGCGTCACCGGCAGCAGCGGCACGTGCAGCGTGACAAAGTCGGCATGCTTGAGCACCTCGTCGATGCTGCCGGCCTTGCGCACGCTCGACGGCAATCGCCAGGCTGCGTCGACGGTGATCTCCGGGTCGAAGCCGATTACCTTCATGCCCAGCTTCAGCGCCGTGTCGGCGACCAGGCTGCCGATCGCGCCGAGGCCGACGATGCCCAGCGTGCGCTGTGGCAACTCGACGCCGGCGAACTGCTTCTTGCCTTGCTCGACCCGGGCGTCGAGATCCGCCGCCGCGCCGTCGAGTCCGGCGACGTAGTCGAGCGCCGGAACGATGTTGCGCGCAGCGAGCAGCAACGCCGCCAGCACCAGCTCCTTGACCGCATTGGCGTTGGCGCCAGGGGCGTTGAACACCGGGACCCCGCGCGCCGACATCGCGCCGACCGGGATGTTGTTGGTGCCGGCCCCGGCGCGACCGATCGCCTTGACAGTGTCCGGGATCGTCATCGAGTGCATGTCGTGCGAGCGGACGATGAT
>DATEFZ010000027.1:0-13043 GCA_035280325.1 Casimicrobiaceae bacterium | reverse complement strand
CCGCGTCTCCCTTTGGCCAACCCGGTCGATCTGGTAAAATCGCCCGGCCGAGAAACGTCGAGATCCCGTCAGGGGAGGAAAAGCATGGAAAACGTAGAGCAGCGAGTCAAGAAGATCGTCGCCGAGCAGCTCGGTGTCAACGAAGCGGAGATCAAGAACGAGTCGTCGTTCGTCGACGATCTCGGCGCGGACTCGCTGGATACGGTCGAGCTGGTGATGGCGCTGGAAGAGGAATTCGAAACCGAGATCCCCGACGAGGATGCCGAGAAGATCACCACGGTGCAGCAGGCGATCGACTACATCGGCGCGCATCTCAAGAAATAGTATCGCTTCCGCACCGGGCGGCCACGGCCTCGCCGGGTCGGCCCGGCAGTTCCGCCGCGCGGGCGGTGTTCGGCCGCTCGCGGAATCTCCAGCCACGATCAGCCTATGTCCAGACGCCGCGTTGTAGTCACCGGAATGGGGATCGTGTCGCCGGTGGGCATCGGCGTCACCGCAGCCTGGGACAACATCCTCGCCGGCCGATCGGGCATCACCGCGATCACGCGCTTCGACGCCAGCGCCTTTCCATCGCGCATCGCCGGCGAGGTCAAGGGCTTCGACGTCACCAAGTACCTGTCGGGCAAGGACGCGCGTCGTTACGACACCTTCGTGCACTACGGCCAGGTGGCGACGATGGAAGCGGTGACCGATGCCGGCCTCGACGGCTACGCCGGCGACCTCGACCGCATCGGCGTGTGCATCGGCTCCGGCATCGGCGGCCTGCCGATGATCGAGGACACGCACAGCGCCTACCTGCAGGGTGGCTTGCGCAAGATCTCGCCGTTCTTCGTCCCGGGATCGATCATCAACATGATCGCCGGGCTGGTGTCGATCCACTACGGCTACCGCGGCCCCAACCTCGGCACCGTCAGCGCCTGTTCGTCGGCCAATCACAGCTTGGGCGAGGCGGCGCGGTTGATCGAATACGACGACGCCGACATCATGGTCGCCGGCGGCGCCGAGGCAACCGTGAGCCCGCTGGGCATCGGCGGCTTCTGCGCGGCGCGCGCGTTGTCGCACCGCAACGACGATCCGGCGACGGCGAGCCGGCCGTGGGACGTCGATCGCGACGGCTTCGTGCTGGGGGAGGGCGCCGGTGTGCTCGTGCTGGAAGAGCTCGAACACGCGAAGGCGAGGCGGGCGCGCATCTACTGCGAGCTGGCGGGCTACGGCATGTCGGCCGACGCGCATCACATCACCGCGCCGCCGGAAGACGGCAGCGGTGCCTCGCGCAGCATGGTCAATGCGCTGCACAACGGCGCGCTGGCGACGACCGACATCGACTACATCAACGCGCACGGCACGTCGACGCCGCTCGGCGACTTGGCCGAATGCGTCGCGGTCAAGCGCTGCTTCGGCGCGCACGCCGCGAAGCTCGCGGTATCGTCGACCAAGTCGATGACCGGCCATCTGCTGGGCGCCGCCGGCGGCATCGAGGCCGTGTTCACCGCGCTCGCGCTGCGCGACCAGGTGGCGCCGCCAACGGCGAACCTGTTCAGCCGCGACCCGCGCTGCGACCTCGATTTCGTCCCCAACGAGGCGCGGCCGATGAAAATCCGTGCCGCTCTGTCGAATTCGTTCGGCTTCGGCGGCACCAACGCCACGCTCGCCTTCCGTCTGCTGTGAGCGATAGGCGCGTGCACCCCGTACGCAGGCGCACGGGCAACGAGCCGCCACCATGGCGCTGATCGTCCAGAAATACGGCGGGACATCGGTCGGCAGCGCCGAGCGGATCGAGAGCGTGGCGCGGCGCGTCGCACACTTCCACCGCGCCGGCCACCAGCTCGTGGTCGTGCCGTCCGCGATGAGCGGCGAGACCAACCGGCTGCTCGCGCTGGCGCGCCAGCTCTCGTCCGAACCGGAGCCGCGCGAGCTCGACGTGGTCGCGGCGAGCGGCGAGCAGGTAACGATCGGGTTGCTGGCGATCGCGCTCCGCCAGCTCGGCGTGAGGGCGCGGAGCTACACCGGCGGCCAGGTGCGCGTGCTGACCGACAGCGCGTTCACCAAGGCGCGCATCCTGAAGATCGACGAGGAGCACATCCGACGCGATCTGGCCGAGGGAACGGTCGCCATCGTCGCCGGATTCCAGGGCGTCGACGCCGACGGCAACATCACGACGCTCGGCCGCGGCGGGTCCGACACTTCCGCGGTTGCGCTGGCGGCCGCGCTCGGCGCCGACGAGTGCCAGATCTATACCGACGTCGACGGCGTCTATACCACCGATCCGCGCATCGTGCCCGAGGCGCGCCGCCTCGACCGGGTGACGTTCGAGGAGATGCTCGAGATGGCGAGCCTCGGCTCCAAGGTGCTGCAGCTGCGCTCGGTCGAGTTCGCCGGCAAGTACAAGGTCAGGCTGCGCGTGCTGTCGTCGTTCGACGAGCCCGAAAGCAGCGCCAGCGGCACGCTGATCACGTTCGAGGAAGACGACACCATGGAACAGGCGATCATTTCCGGCATAGCGTTCAATCGCGACGAAGCCAAGATCTCGCTGATGGGGGTCGAAGACCGGCCCGGCATTGCCTACGCGATCCTCGGACCAATCGCCGCGGCCAACATCGACGTCGACATGATCGTGCAGAATATAGGCGCCTCGGGCCACACCGACTTTTCGTTCACCGTCAACCGTGGCGAATATCAGAAGGCGCTCGACGTGCTGCGGAGGGAGAAGGATAAGGCCTTCGCCGCGCGCGAGTTGATCGGCGACAACCGCATCTGCAAGGTGTCGCTGGTCGGCATCGGCATGCGCTCGCACGTCGGCATCGCCGCCAGGATGTTCAAGGCGCTGGCCGACGAGCAGATCAATATCCAGATGATCTCGACCTCGGAGATCAAGACCTCGGTCGTCATCGACGAGAAGTATCTCGAGCTCGCAGTGCGCGTGCTGCACCGGGCGTTCGAGCTCGATCAGCCGCCAGCGGCGGTGCGGGAACGCTAAGCCGCGCTGTACGACTCCGCCCGCGCGCCGTCGGTAATGCGATGCAGCGCCGGGCCCGTTGTTCATTGACCCTGCGCACGCACGCCGCGTAAAATCAAAGGTTATTTCAAGCGGCGCCGGGTCCGAGTAGCAACAACGCGCGGCAAGCAGAGTTTCGGAGCAAGACCGGAGAGATGGCCGAGTGGTCGAAGGCACTCCCCTGCTAAGGGAGCATACGGGCCAAAACCTGTATCGAGGGTTCGAATCCCTCTCTCTCCGCCACTTGTAAGAGGTCTATTCCGGTTACATCGGCTCCGAGGCCCGGCGCGGTCCTGCCTCTCCGTCGCGCCGCCCCTAGACCGCCTCGAGGATTTGCTTGTCGAGAGGCTTCACGGTCTTGAGTCGCTCGGGGTGTCGATCGAGCTCCCACAGATCCACGGCGGCTTGCATGCGCAGCCAACTCTCGGGCGTGGTACGCAAGAGCTTGGCTACCCGCGCCGCCATCTCCGTGGTAAGCCCGCGCCTTTCGTGCAGCAGCTCGGAGACGGACAGGCGCGACACGCCGAGCCGCCTCGCTAGCTCCGTCTGCGTCATGCCGAGCGCCGGCAGCACGTCCTCGCGCAAGAGCACGCCCGGGTGCGTAGGCCGCCGGCCGCGGTGTCGCAGGCTTCGCATCAGTGATAGTCCTCCAAGTCAACGCGGATCGCGTTCTCGCCGTCAAACTGAAACGTGATTCGCAAATTCGCTGTCACGGTCACGCTGTACGTGCTCGCGCGACCGCCCTTGAGTCGATGAAAGCGAAAGCCAGGCAGGTTCATGTCCTCGGGTCTTGCCACAGCGTCCAGCCGGTCCAGGATGCGCGCTATCCGCTCGCCGGAACGCGCCGGGATGCCGCGCCAATCATCACGCCGGAAGAACCGCTCGAGCCCCGTGTGCCGGAAGTCGCGAATCATCGACTGTCATTCGACACATTACACTTTAATCCATCCCTATGCAAGGGAAGCGCTCGGCGGGCCAGCCAGGCACCGGCTGACCTATGCAAGCGCCCTCCAGATCAGAATGACGTCGAGAACGACGATCACGCAGAACACCGCACGCGCGACGTTTGCGGTAGCGCGGGAAATGGCGAAACGTCCCATCACCTCCCGGCTCCGCGTGAATCTGATCAGCGGCAAGACGGCGAACGGGAGTTGCAGGCTCAGCAGCACCTGACTCAGCAGCAATAGCCTCGCGATGCCTGCGTCACCGCAGAGCAGAGTGACGATAAACGCAGGAACGATGGCCAGTCCGCGCGTCAGCAGCCGTCGCCGCCACGGCGCCATCTTGAGCTTGACGAAACCTTCCATCACGATCTGCCCGGCCAGCGTCGCGGTCAGCGTCGAGCTTTGGCCCGATGCCAGCAGCGCCAGCGCGAAAATGACGCTGGCCAGCGTCGTGCCGGTCAGCGGATCGAGCAGTCGCCAGGCATCTTGCAGGCCCTCGATGTCGGTGTGGCCGTGGGCATGGAAGACGGCGCCCGACATGATCAGGATCGCCGCGTTCACCAGCAGTGCGACGGCGAGCGCAACGGTGATGTCGATTGTGGCGAAGCGCAAGGTACGTCGCTTCTCGATCTCGTCGCTGCCCTTGACTCGAGATTGCACGACCGCCGAATGCAGATAAAGGTTGTGGGGCATGACGGTGGCGCCGATGATCCCGATCGCGACGAACAGCATGCCGGGATCGCTGACCACGCGGCTGCTTGCCACGAGCCCCTGGAATACGTCCTTCCAGACCGGCTGCGCGATCACCAGGCTCAGGACGAACGACGCGAACACGATGCCGATCAGGCCGACCACGACGGCCTCGAGCCTCCGTACGCCGCGACCCTGAAGCCAGAGCACCAGCAGAACGTCCAGCACGGTAAGAACGACGCCTGCCGACAATGGAATGCCGAACAGCAGGCCGAGAGCTATGGCGGTGCCGATCACCTCGGCTAAGTCGCACGCGCATATCGCTGTCTCGCACAGCAGCCACTGACCGATCGCCGAGCGCCTCGAGGAGTGAGCACGGCAGGCCTGGGCGAGATCCATTCCGGTCACGATCCCGAGGCGGCCGGCGAGGACCTGCAGGAACATACCCATCAAGCTCGACACGACGACTACCCAGAGCAGCGAATAGCCGTAACCGGAACCGCCCGCCAGCGACGTCGCCCAGTTGCCCGGATCCATGTAACCAACCGCCACCATGTAGCCGGGGCCCATCGCGCCGAGCATCTGTCGCAGCGATGCCCGCGCCGGGTGTCGGGCGATCGACGGGCGGCTGATCGAAAGGTCGGCGGGACAGGTTGCGGACGGCCACGCAGTCAGTGCGTCGGACATCTCCGGCGGTGGGGACATTGATCGCTCCGGCAGATCGGCTGCAGACCTTCGATGTCGTCATTGCAACGGGTCACCCGCGGATCGGCGGGTGACCCGCGAGCATCAAACGTACGGACTGCTCATCTTCAGATCCCCGTTCACGCCTGCCGGAAAGAACCCGCCCTGCGTCACACCGTCCTTGTTGAGGTAGACGATGTTGAGGACATCGCCATAGCTGCGGCTGAACGCGATTCCATTGTTGTCGGTGGGCACGATGTTGGACATGCCGCCGGAGCCGGCGATGCCCTGGTCGTCGTCGACCGAGTTGTCGAGCGAGTCGCGGGCGTCGGAGATGGCGCCCGCCGCGGTGATCAGCGACGGCGTCTGGACACCCTTGCTATACAGAACCGTTCGCACGAGCCCCGCGTGGTAGGCCTCGACCGCGAGGATGCCGGCCGCGGCTTCGAGAAACGTTTTGTTCTGAATCAGCGGCGATGCGCCCTTGTAGGCGGTGACGCCGACGTCTTCGAAGATAAAGGCGCCGAGCAGAAAGTTCTCGTCGCTGGCGTAGGGGTCGAACACCGCGCCGGCGCCGACCAGGCCGGCAGCGCGCGCCGCCGTCGAGAAGGCTCCGTTGGGGTTGGTGGCCCCGACATCGATCGCGGGTTGCGCCACCGCCGCGGAGCCGAGCGCCGTTCGGAGGAATTTCACGTGCGCCAGCTCGTCCATCGCGATCTCGCGCGCGTACTGGGCAACCAGGGGATCGCTGAACTGCACCTGATGGCCGCCGATCACCTGTCCCTGGGTGCCGACGCCGGTCAGAAGGTCCGCGCTGAGGCCGGTGCCGAAGGCAGCGTACTGATAGAACTGGGCCTCGAGGTACTCGAGATTGAGCGCGAAGTTGAGAACCTCCGCATCGGTCGGTCCGCTGGAGGTCTGCGCGTTGGCGTCGTCGCCGCCGTTGTTGCACGCGCCAAGCACCATGCCGCCAATCACTCCCGCGCCGATTGCGGTCGTCTGACGAAGAAAATACCTGCGCTCGGCGAGTTTTCTAGTGCGCCGCTCCATCACTTGCGTCGCAAGTTTGGACAAAGTCATTTTGTTTCTCCTAAAGAACGTGGCCAACGTTGTGGATGCACGTGCAAGAGCGCGTGCGTGTGTCGTCGCGGACACGCAAAGCCTCATCCCTTTTGCGCGGAACAGATCGACGACAGCGGATACGCGGCGGTAATCGGAACGGACGCGCATCCGGATCATTTTCAGACGGCGTCTTACGTTCTTTCGGCTTGCGTCCTACCCGACCTCGGACGACGTCTTACATCGCGCCGGCGCTGCAGGAGCTAAAGCGTTTGCCGTGCGCACCGGCATGAGTCGGTTAGCGCTCTCTCGCGCAGGCCCAAAATGACGGCAAAAAAAAGCCCGGCATCAGCCGGGCTCGCAAGACCTGCCTGGGTTACTCGTCAGTCGTCGTCGTCCCAGTGGCCGGCGCGGAAATGCCACCGGTCGCCGTTATGCTCCATCACGTAGGGAACCCAGCGATGGCCTTCGCGGTTCTGGATGTAGCGCCCGCTCTGCCAGGCGTATGTCGTGCCGTCCGACGATTCATAGTGACCCGGTACGTAGAAGTAGCCTTCACGCGGCGCGGGCACGACCTCGACCCGTGCCGTCGGCGGTGGCGTGCCGATTTCGACGTCGACGTAGCGGGCCGCTTGCGCCGCGGTTCCGACGCCCAGCGCACCCATAGCCAACGCCAGCGCGCCTATCGTGCTTTGAACCTTCATGATGTCTCCTTGGTATGACGAAGCGCCACCGGCGATGACAGCCCGCGCGGTGCCGTAGAGTACCGACCGGAGGCGGTCGAAGAGGTTTCGGTCTGCCGAGGGGGGCGGCCAAAAAACAGACGCCGTCCTACGCGCCGCGCCCAGCCGGTCCCACGCCGCGCGGTGCTGGAGACGCGAAGCGGCAATGGCGTCGCCGCGCGGAGACGGCTCGTGATCGTCAGCCGCGCAGCGCGCGCACCAGCTCCGGCTCGATCGAAAAACGCCACAGCCGGGCCGCCCAATACGTCCCGGCGTAATCGATGCCGACGCGCGGCCCCCTGCGCACCCGCTTCGCGGGCACGCGTATCCCGCGATCCTCGATCCAGAGCCGGCTCGACCGCGTGACGTCGACGCCGTTGAGTCTCTTGTCGATCTGAAGATAGGCGCAGACTCGTCCCGGCCCCGACAGGAGCCTGCGCTCGGCAGCAGCGCCGATCAGCAGGCCGCGGATCAGCACGCCCTCCGGCGTGCCGCGCCCGACGGTCGCGAAGTTGAGCAGCCAGTGCAGCCCGTACACCATATGCACATAGGCAGTCCCGCCGTCGCCGTAGAGCGGCTCGACGCGAGCGCTGCGATGTCCGGCGTAGGCGTGCGACGCACGATCGCGCGGCGCGCGATACGCTTCGACTTCGGTGATCATTCCCTCGAGACGTCTCCGCCCGTGCGAATGGACGATGAACTTGCCGAGCAGCAGGCGTGCCACCTCCAACGTCGGGCGGTTGAAGTCATCGCGGTCGAGACGACGACGCCTCGGCCGGTCCGGCCCGGTCAGTGGCGCATCGCCAGCAGCGCTCGCAGCAGCTCGGGCTCGTCCCATGGCAAGTCCGCCGGGCAGTCGCGCAGGTACGCGCTGCGCGGGTCGCGCAGCCATTCGCGCGGAAAGATCGCAACGCTCGGGCCGTCCGCCGCCTGCGGCTGGGCATCGTGCCGAGCCGGCGCGCCGTGCAATCCTTGCGCCAGTCCGAGCGCAAGGTCCGCGCCGACGCGCTCGCCCATGTGCATATGCGTGACAATCCGACGATTGATTTCCAGCAGGTACGCCTTGCCGCTGCCGTCGAGAACGAATTGCACGTTGCAGAAGCCGCTGATGCCGAAGGCGCGGCATAGCGTTTCGGCGAACTGCAGGGTTTCGGGAGAGCGGACAAAGCGAAGCACCGACGTCTGCCCCTTGCGGGGCATGGTGGCGACGCGCCGATCCCAGCCGAAGGCGGCCAGCACCCGGCCGTGCACGGCGGCGAACGCCTGCGAGTGATAGGCGCCGTGGATGAAGGCCTGTATCAGGAGGCGCCCCGGCAGGCGTTGCTCGAGATCGAGCTGGTCGGGGCCGAGCAGCGCGTTGCAATGCATCGTCAGCTCGTCGGCATCAGCGACAATCGCCACGCCTTCGCCGGCAAAGCCGAAGCGGCGTTTCACGACGAGCGGGTAGCCTAGCGTCGCGGCGCCGGCGATGGCCTCCTCGATGCCGCCGGCCAGTACGTAGGCTGGCACGCGCACGCCGAGCGCCTCGGCCGCCGGCGGCAGCAGCGTCTTGTCGATGCTGGTCTGGTAGTGCGCCGGGTCGCCGAGCGAAGCCTCGATCAGCCCGGCCAGCCGCTTTCGCGTCGCGCTGGGCAGGTCGCGCGGGGGTCCCAGCACCAGCGCGAACAACAATCGGATCGCCATTTCGTCGCAAGGCACCAAAACGCGAGGCGCCAAGTCGTCGATCGACGCAATCAGCGCCTGCAACCATTCCATCGGAATCGCATTGGCCGCGAGCACCTGATGGATCGCGACGAAGCGCGACTTGGCCGCCAGCGAATCCGGCGGCGCCAGCAGCGCAACCGTGAAACCGGCCTTGGCCAGTGCGCGCGCCATCCGCGCCGGACCGAGCCACTGCGACGCGGTGGAGACCATCAGCAGCGCGTCGCTCATCGGCCGGCGCGACGTCCGATCGAGTGCCGCTGGCAGGCTTCCGCGCGATCGACGCGCCGGTGTCGGCTCGCCGGAATCATCGGACCGACAAACCGGCGTCGCGCAGTACGGTTGCCCAGCGCTTGCGATCGGTCCTGATGTCGGCGGCGAATGCCTCGGGCGTCCCGCCCAACGGGGCCATGCCCATGGCGGCGAGTTGTTGACCCAGCTGCGGCGTGGCAATGATCCGTGCCAGCTCGCGATGCAGACGCTGGACGATGGCGTTGGATGTTCCTGGTGGAACCAGCACGCCGTGCCAGGTGACGACATCGAAGTCGGGAAACCCCGATTCCGCGATCGTCGGCACATCGGGAAATGCAGCGGCGCGCTCGGGGCCGCTGACCGCCAGCGCGTGCAGCCTGCCGGCGCGAACCAGCGTCGCGACCGTGGCGAGGTGCGTGAACAGCAGCGGGACCTCGCCGGCGAGCACGTCCTTGACGGCAGCCGCGGTTCCGGCGTACGGGATCTGCAGCATGCGGATGCCGGCGCGCTTGCTGAGCAGGGCGGCCGCCAGGTGCGAGGTCGACCCGATCGCACCGCTGGCATAAGCGATTCCGCCTGGATCGCGGCGCGCCCGATCGATCAAGTCGGTCAGCGACTCGACGCCGAGCTTGGGATTGGCGACGACGACGATGGCGAGACTCGCCAGCTTGATCACCGGGACCAGCGTCGTCACGTCGGCCGCGCCCGGCTGCGTGCTCTGCACGATCGCGTTGGTGCCGTTGTTGCCGAGAAACAGCGTGTAGCCGTCCGGCGCAGCCTTGGCCGTGTATTCGAGGGCGATCCTGCCGGCCGCGCCGGGACGGCTTTCGACGATGACCGGCTGCCCCAGCGCGTCTTCCAGCCGATCGCCGATCAGCCGCGCCAGGATGTCGCTGGTTCCGCCCGCGGTGTTGGGAATGATCAGGCGGATCGGCCGCGATGGGTACCGGTCGGGATCGTCCGCCACGCTCGCCGGCGCGAGCAAAGCCATGACCAGCGCCAGCAATACGACCCGCCACAGCTGGCCGAGCTTGCGGCCGAAAGGCGCCGGCATCAACGCATGTTCCCGGTGTGGCCGAGCGAATAACGGCCGGGTTGCGGCCACACGGTCAGGCCGTGCGGCTCGCGGCCGACCGGAATCGCCGTCACCGCGCCGCTCGACGTATCGATCGCGTAGACGACATTGTCGTAGCGGCCGGCGAGCCACAGCCTGCTGCCGTCGGCGCTGACGTTGCCCATGTCGGGGCTGCCGCCGCCGGGTATCGGCCAGGTGGCCTCGACCCTGCGCGTCGCGAAATCGATCATCGACACGCTGCCGGGCCCGCGCGGCGGTCCGTGGATCAGGTGCGAGCCGCGATTGGCGACGTAGAGCTTGCGGCCGTCGCGGCTCGGGTAGAGTCCGTGGGTGCCGATGCCGGTGGCGATGAAGTCGATCTGCTCGAAGCTCGCGCCGTCGACGACGAACACGCCGTCCGCCTCCATGTCGGCGACGTAGAAGAGCTTGCCGTCGGGCGAGATGCGGATGTCCTGCGGCATGCTCCTGAACGTCGTGCAGAAGCTCGCGCTTTTCGATCCTCGGCCGACAGCAGCCGCTTTCGGCGGCCTGGCGAGCTTGAGGAACCCCAGCACCTTGCGCTCGGTCAGGTCGATCTTCGCCAGGCCGCCCTGGAACTCGCAGGTGAAGATCGCGTACCGGCCGTCGATCGAGAAATCGGCGTGGTTGATGCCGGCGCATTGCGGAGTGGCCAGCGACTGCTGCATCTCCATCGAATGCGGATCGCGGAAATCGAGACGCTTGCGCGATTCGGCGACGACGATTGCCGAGCGACCGTCGGGCGTGAAATACATGTTGTACGGATCGTCGACCGCGACCGGCTTACCGGGCTTGCCGGTCGCGGGATCGATCGGTGTCAGGCTGCCGTCGTTGCGGTTCTCGGCGTTGTTAGCGACCCACAGCGTCTTCAAGTCCCACGACGGCACGACGTGCTGCGGGTTGACGCCGACCTTGAACCGGTCGACGACGCGCATCGTCGCCGGATCGATTACGTAAACGTCGTTCGACTGCACGTTGGGCACGTAGACCCGGGGCAGGGCATCGGCGACGGCGGGGCTGAACTTGCCGGCGGCGGCTTCGCTGTAGAGATTGTCAGGGTCGGGCACCGGGGCCATGCCTGGCACGGTGACCACGGCGTTTGGAGCCGCCTCACTCGACAGGTCGCCCGCGACCGGGAGCGACAGCGCGGCGGCAAGACAGAGCGTGATGGCAAGCAGGCGACGTCGGATTCTATGCGGCATCGACTTTCCGTAATCGGGGATGGGCGAATTATCGCCCGAAGCGACGAGATCATCGGCGAACGTCGCCGGCTCGGCCGGTCAGCCACTGTGCAGCGGTCCCACCAACCTCGATCCGGCCGCAGTCCGCCGCCGCAGTTTACACGACCGGGCAGACGCATTCATACTCTGGCGCAGAACGAGGGGAATAACCGCCCCGGAGAGCCTCGGCGAGACCGCGGCCGGTGTGATTGGGGCATCAGCGTCGAAGGCGGCCGTTGCGGGCAGCGTCGGGCGCGACGCCGGCGGATCGGCTTAACGACAGGGGTTTTATCGAGGAGGAGACAATGGCCACTCAAATCTTGCAGGACGATGGGCGCCCGTCGGCGTGGTACATGAATCGCTGGTGGCAGATGTTGCTGGGCTTCATCGCCATGATGTCGATTTCGAGTCCGCAGTACACCTGGACGCTGTTCATTCACTCTCTGGAAGGCAAGCTGGGCGCCTCGCTGGCACAGCTGCAGGTCACATTTTCCCTGCTCATCGTCCTGCAGACATTCTGTTCGCCGATCCAGGCCTGGCTGGTGGACCGCTTCGGGCCGAGGCTGCTCATCTCGGTCGGCTGCGTGCTCTCCGGTCTGAGCTGGGTTCTTTCGTCCTACGTCAGCAGCCTCTGGGCGCTGTATTTCACTTACGGGATCATCGGTGGCTTCGGCACCGGGATCGTCTACGTCGGCATCATCGGCCACATGGTGCGATGGTTCCCCGATCGGCGCGGATTCGCGGCGGGGATTGTTGCGGCAGGCTACGGCGCGGGCGCGATCCTGACCTCATTTCCGATCGCCAACATGATTCCGGCCTCCGGCTACGCGCATACGCTGTTCGTCTGGGGCTGGATCCAGCTTATCGTCGGCGTCGTCGTCAGCCAGGCCTTCCGCGTCCCGCCGGCAGGCTGGAGCCCGGCGGCGCAGGCGGCATTGGCGGCCAAGCAACTCGAGCGCCAATCGCAACGAAGTTATCGGGCGCAGGAGATGCTCAAGACCCCGGTCTTCTGGCTGATGTTCATCATGATGTCGATGATGGCCACAAGCGGCTTGATGGTGGTATCGCAAGTCGGGCCGTTCGCCGCCGACTTCGGCGTCAAGGACACCCTGGTGCTGGGTCTCGCGGCGCTGCCCTTGTCGTTGACGCTGTCGCGGGCCACCAACGGCATCACACGGCCATTTTTTGGTTGGGTGTCGGACCACATCGGCCGCGAGAACACCATGTTCATCGCGTTTACTTTGGAAGCGGTGGCGATCCTGCTGCTGCTGGTGTTTGCCCGCAACGCCGCGGTATTCGTCGTGCTGACGGGACTGGTATTTTTCGGCTGGGGCGAGATCTTTTCATTGTTCCCATCGACCCTTACCGACCTGTTCGGTACCCGGAATGCGACGACCAACTACGGGTTTCTATACATTGCACAGGGCGTGGGTTCGGTGCTCGGCGGTCCCGTCGCCGCCTATATTCGGGAAGCCACCGGCGACTGGACCACGGTATTCACGATCGTGATCGTTCTCGACGTCATCACGGCCTTGCTCGCGCTTTTCGTGCTCAAGGGCATGCGCCGGAGGTGGGTCGCGCAGTCGGTCGCGGCTGCTCGTTGACCGCGCGGGAGCGCAGCCCCGCGCCGCGACGGCGCCGCTGATCCATGCCGAACCCGGCGCAGGCGCGCCGCGGCATGGC
>DATEFZ010000026.1:0-6400 GCA_035280325.1 Casimicrobiaceae bacterium | reverse complement strand
GCAGGCGGCGGCGCGAGCACGGCGCGCTCGCCGGGGACGCCGGCGACGAAGATGCCGGCGAAGAACAGCACGGCCAGCAGCAGGTTGGCGATCGGACCGGCGGCGACGATGGCGATGCGCGTCCAGACCGATTGCCGGTTGAAGGCGCGAGCGCGGTCGGCGGGAGCGACTTCGCCTTCGCGTTCGTCGACCATCTTGACGTAGCCGCCCAGCGGCACCGCGGACAGCGCCCATTCGGTGCGGTCGCGTCCGAACGGTCGCGACCACAGGATGCGGCCGAATCCGACCGAGAAGCGCAGGACCTTGACGCCGAGCAGCCGGGCCGCCAGGTAGTGGCCCAGCTCGTGAAAGATCACCAGCACGCCCAGCGTCACCGCGAAGGCCAGCAGCTTCTGCAGGAAAACGATCATGCGCGACGCCTCGGCGATCGATACGGTAGCAGCATCAGCGCAGCAGCTGATGCGCGATCAGCGCGGCCGGCGGCATCGCCGCGGTCAGCGCATCGATGCGGTCGAGCACGCCGCCATGACCCGGCAGCACCACGCCGCTGTCCTTGGCTCCGCTCTGGCGTTTGAGCTGCGACTCGAACAGATCGCCTACGATCGACAGCGCGGTCAGCAACAGCACCAGTGCCACCCACGCCGCCGCCGCCAGCACGGTCGGCTGGCTGGTGTAGCCGGCGGCCGCCGCAAACGGCAGCAGCGCGAGCGCGTAGACGGCCACCGCGGCCAGGGCGCCGTAGACGCCTTCCCAGGTCTTCCCGGGGCTGATCGAAGGCGCGAGCTTGTTCCTGCCGAAGCGGCGGCCGACGAAATACGCCGCCGTGTCGGCGATCCACACGATCGCCATCATCGCCAGCAGCAAGCCCGGCGAGCGGGTCTGCAGCGCGACCACCGCCACCCAGGTGGCGATCAGCACCAGCCATCCGACGATCATCAGCGTCTTTTGCGAGTGGACGCGGGCCGAGGCCAGCCAGAGCGGAGCCGCCACCAGCCAGAACAGGCTGGCGGCGCCGCAGACCCAGACCACGACACCGTCGGGCCAGCCGCGATCCGGCGCGAAGCGCGCCGCCGGATCAAGCAGCAGCACGCAACCGATGAACAGGGTACCGCCGACGAAGAGCATCCAGCGTCCCTTGCGCAGGCCGGCAAGCCCTGCCCATTCGGACGCGGCGATCACGACAACGGCCAGGGTCAGCCCGCCCCAGCCGCGCGGCGGCAGCCAGAAGATCGCGGCCAGCGTCAGCGGAACCAGGACCAGCGCGGTGATGATGCGGGTCTTGAGCAACCTTATTCGCGAACGGCCTGAAGCTGCTCGCTGGTGCGGCCGAATCGCCGCTCGCGGCTTCGATACGAGTCGATCGCCTCGGCGAGCGCTGCGGCGTCGAAATCCGGCCACAGCAGATCGGTGAAATAGAACTCGGTGTACGCCAGTTGCCAGAGGAGGAAATTGGAGATCCGCTGCTCGCCGCCGGTGCGGATGAACAAGTCGGGCTCGGGGGCGTACGCCATCGACAGGTACGGCTCGAGCGCCTCGGGCACGAAGCCGCGGACCGCTTCCGGGTGCGCTGCGAGCAGTCTGTGGGCGGCCTGCGCAATGTCCCAGCGGCCGCCGTAATTGGCGGCGACGGTCAGCGTCAGCCGCGAATTGCGCTCGGTGACCGCCTCGCCCTGGGCGATCAGCTCGCGGATCTTCGGCTCGAAGCGGGAGATGTCGCCGATGACCTTGAAGCGGATGTCGTTCTCGTCGAGCTTGACCACTTCCTGCTCGAGCGCGCGCAGGAAGAGCTGCATGAGGATCGAGACCTCCTCGGCCGGGCGGCGCCAGTTCTCGCTCGAGAAGGCAAACAGCGTCAGGTATTCGACACCCCGCTCGATGCAGGCGCGCACCGTTGCCCGTACGGCTTCGGCGCCCTTGCGGTGGCCGGCCACGCGCGGCAGCATCCGCTGCTTCGCCCAGCGGCCGTTGCCGTCCATGATGATGGCGATGTGACGCGGAATGTCGCGCGTTTCCGGAACGTCGCGGGTCGAACTGGTGAACAAGGCGATCGGCCTATACCGCCAGCAGGTCGGCTTCCTTGGCGTGCAGCAGCTTGTCGACTTCGGCGATGAAACGGTCGGTCAGCTTCTGAACATCGTCCTGGGCGCGGCGCTCCTCGTCCTCGGCCACCGACTTGGCCTTGAGCAGCTCCTTCAGATGGCTGATCGCGTCGCGGCGAATGTTGCGCACCGCGACCCTGGCGTTCTCCGCCTCGCGGTGCACGACCTTGATCAGCTCCTTGCGGCGTTCCTCGGTCAGCGCCGGCATCGGGACGCGGATCGTGTCGCCGCTGGTCGCCGGGTTGAGGCCGAGGTCCGAATCGCGGATCGCCTTCTCGACCGGATGCACCATCTTCTTCTCCCATGGCTGCACCGTGATCGTGTGCGCGTCGGCCAGCGTCACATTGGCGACCTGGTTGATCGGCATCATCGAGCCGTAGTAGTCGACCTTGATGTGATCGAGCAGCCCGGTATGCGCGCGTCCGGTCCTGACCTTGCCGAGGTCGGCCTTCAGCGCCTCGACCGACTTCTGCATCTTCTGTTCTGCCGATTTCTTGACGTCAGCGATCATCCGAAGCTCCTTGCCCGGTCAGCAGTGCACCAGCGTGCCTTCGTCCTCGCCCATCACGACGCGGCGCAGCGCGCCCGGCGCGAAGATGCTGAACACCTTGAGCAGCATGTTCTGGTCGCGGCAGAGCGCCAGCGCGGTCGCGTCCATCACCCTCAGATTCTTGACGATCGCCTCGTCGAAGGTCAGCGTCGGATAGCGCATGGCCGACGGATCCTTGGTCGGGTCGGCGGTGTACACGCCGTCGACCTTGGTCGCCTTGAGGACGATGTCGACGCCCATCTCGCGGCCGCGCAGCGCGGCGGCGGTATCGGTGGTGAAGAACGGGTTGCCGGTGCCGGCGGCAAAGATCACGACCTTGCGCTCCTCGAGGTAGCGCAGCGCCTTGCCGCGGATGTACGGCTCGGCGACCTGCTCGATCGACAGCGCCGACTGCACGCGCGAGACCAATCCGGCGCGGCGCATCGCGTCCTGCAGCGCCAGCGCGTTCATCAGCGTAGCAAGCATGCCCATGTAGTCGGCGGTGGCGCGATCCATCCCGGCCGCGCCGGGAGCAACGCCGCGGAAGATGTTGCCGCCGCCGATGACCACCGCGATCTGCACGCCGAGCCGGGCGACCTCCCCGATCTCGGCGACGATGCGGTCGATCACCTCGCGGTTGATACCGTAGGGATCGTCGCCCATCAGCGCCTCGCCAGACAGCTTGAGCAGCACCCGCTTGTACACGGGCTCGGTGCGCGGCAGCGCCGCGACGTTCGACGCCGGCGCGACGCTCGGGGCGATGTTTGGCGTGGTCATGGCAGTGTCGTCCTCGCGATGGCGTTCAGCTCCTGGCCATCGCCGCGACCTCCGCGGCGAAATCGTCCTTCCGTTTTTCGATACCTTCGCCGACGACGTAGAGCGTGAAGCCCAGCACCTTCGCGCCCCTCGCCTTCAGGTATTTCTCCACCGTCTGGTCGGGGTCTCTGGCGAACGGCTGCCCGAGCAGCGTGGCTTCGGCCAGATACTTGTTGATGCGGCCCTCGACAATCCTGGCGACGATGTCGGCCGGCTTGCCGGACTCCGCCGCCTGTGCGGCAAAGATGGCGCGCTCCTTCTCGACCAGCTCGGCGGGCACCTGGTCGCGCGACACGCACAAAGGTCGCACGTTGGCGACGCTGGCGGCGATGTGCATCGCGACGTCCTTGCCGGTCTCGGCATCGCCCTCGATCGCCACCATCACGCCGATGCGGCCACCGTGCAGATACTGGACGATGCGCCCGGGCGTCGCGCTGCGGGCGAAGCGGCGGATCGAGACGTTCTCGCCGAGTTTCTGCACCAGAGCCTGCCGCGCCGACTCGACCGTGCCTGGTCCGAAAGGCAACGCGAGCAGCGCCTGCACGTCGGCGGGATTGCCATCGACGACGGCCTGCGCGAGATGCTTCGCCAACGCGACGAAGTCGGCGTTGCGGGCGACGAAATCGGTCTCGCAGTTGAGCTCGAGCAGCGCGCCGCTCCGATGATCGGCCGCGACAGCGCCGCCGATGACGCCTTCGGCCGCGACGCGCGCAGCCGCCTTCGATGCCTTGGCGCCGCTCCTGATCCGCAGCAATTCTTCGGCCTTGGCCATGTCGCCGCCGGTCTCCAGCAGCGCTTTCTTGCACTCCATCATGCCGAGGCCCGTACGCCCGCGCAGCTCCATCACCTTGCTCGCACTGATTTCGGTCATGCCTTACTCGTCTCCATTCGTTGCCCGACCGGTCGGAACCGGCAGGATCGGCACCGGTCGGCGCTTACGCGAAACCGGCGGCGCGCCTCGTCCCGCCTCAGGCGGCCGCTTCGTCTCCCGAAACCTCGACGAACTCCTCGGTCTGGACGATCTCCTGGATCACCTGGCTTCTGCCTTCGAGGATCGCGTCGGCGACGCCGCGCGCATACAGCCGGATCGCCCGGCTGGAGTCGTCGTTGCCCGGAATCACGTACGCGATGCCTTCCGGCGAATGGTTGGTGTCGACGACGCCGATGATCGGGATCGACAGCTTCTTGGCTTCGGTGACGGCGATCTTCTGATAGCCGACGTCGATGATGAACAGCGCGTCGGGCAACGCGGTCATCTCCTTGATCCCGCCCAGGCTGCGGTTGAGCTTGTCCATCTCGCGCTGCAGGGTCAGCGCCTCGCGCTTGCTCATCTTCTCGAACGTGCCGTCCTGCGCCATCGCTTCGAGGTCCTTCAGGCGCTTGATCGACGCCTTCACTGTCTTGAAGTTGGTGAGCATGCCGCCCAGCCAGCGGTGATCGACGTAGGGCATCCCGGCGCGCTGCGCTTCCTCGGCGATGATGTCGCGCGCCTGGCGCTTGGTGCCGACGAACAGGATGGTGCCGCGGTTGGTGGCCAGTTGGCGCACGTACTTGATCGCCTCCTGGTACATCGCCATCGTCTTTTCGAGATTGACGATGTGAATCTTGTTGCGCTGGCCGAAGATGAACTCGGCCATTTTCGGATTCCAGTAGCGGGTCTGGTGGCCGAAATGCACGCCGGCCTCCAGCATTTGACGCATCGTCACCGACATCACTACACTCCTTGGTCAGGGTTGAGCCTCGATCCGCGAGCGGGCCCGGCGGTTCACCAGCCGGGCACCCTGATCGTTTGCGGATCTGCGAATTGCCCGGACCGCGGGCTGGTGTCGCCGCCCCGACGGCGACGGCGGTGAACCCGACGATCCAAGCTAACGTTCGATTTTAGCACGCTTTTATCGATTTCGGCCACGCCGCAGCAAGCGCGTCGTGGCGAAAGCCTCGCCGCTCTTGGCCCCAGCGAAAGACCGCTCCTTTCCGTTCGATGCATCCCGGCTGGCTCGATTTTCTCACCGCACAGGGCGCGAGCTTCGACCGCGGCACGATAGCCTCGTTCGGCGAAGCTTCGACCGAGCTCGCGGCAGCGCGTGAGCACGCCGTCGTCTGCGACCTGTCGCCCCTCGGGATGCTGGAGGTCACCGGCGCCGACGCCGGGACTTTTCTGCAGGGGCAGCTCACCAGCGACGTGGCTGCGCTGGCGCCGGGCGCAGCACAGTACAGCGCGTGGTGCTCGGCCAAGGGGCGGGTCCTGGCCAATTTCCTGATCAGGCGCGGCGTCGACGCGAGCTACCAGCTGATCCTGGCGGCCGGCTTGAGCGAGGCGATCGCCGCCAGGTTGCGCACATTCGTCCTGCGCTCGCAGGTGAAGATTTCCGACGTCGGCAGCGCCACCGTGCGTCTCGGCGTCGGCGGCCCGGGCGGGTCGGACGCGGTGCGCGCAAGCCTGGGCGAACCCCCGGCGATCGCTCGCACCACGACCATCGGCGACGCGCTGGTCGTCGCCTTGCCCGGACCGCGATACGTCGTCGTCGTCCCGCCCGCGGCGGCGCCGGCCTGCTGGCAGCACCTGCGCGAGCACGCGACCCCGGCCGGGTTTGCGGCCTGGCGATGGCTGACCATCCGCGCCGGCGTGCCGGTGATCACGCCCGTCACCAGCGATCAGTTCGTGCCTCAGGCGCTCAACTGGGATGCGCTCGGCGGGATCAACTTCCAGAAGGGCTGCTACGCCGGACAGGAGATCGTCGCCCGGACGCAGTATCTCGGTCGACTCAAGGAGCGGCTTTTCCTCGCCCATCTCGAGGTCGATCCGCCCGAAGCCGGTTGGCGGCTGTACAGCAGCGCCTTCGGCGAGCAGGCTTGCGGCACTGTCGTCGACGCGGCCGCCGCGCCCGACGGCGGCAGCGACGCGCTCGCGGTGCTGCAGGTCGCGGCCGCCGACAGCGGCGACCTGCATCTGGAA
>DATEFZ010000025.1:0-6756 GCA_035280325.1 Casimicrobiaceae bacterium | reverse complement strand
CCGATACGGCGAGCCCCTCCCGCCGCGAACGGGTCCGGCACTCCGCCGGCCCACGCCCGGCCGTCGCTGCGCAAGGAGCGTCCGATCCCGGCGCTCTTGATGAAGCGCGGCAGCGGCGCCACCGAGAAGGTCTAGGTCGGGTCTAGGGCGACGGTTTCTGCCTTTCGCCGCCCGCGCCGAGCCGCGCGTAGACCGGTCGCGCCGCGGCGCGCAGCGCGGGCAGCGCCCGCCAGAACAGCAACAGCGCGACCAGGCACGCGGTCCCCGACAGCAGGAACGAAACGTCCTCGCCGGCATAGCGCGCGATCGCCCCCGAGAGCAGATTGCCGAACGGCAGCGAGCCGAGGAACGCCATCGTGTAGAGGCTCATCACCCGGCCCCGCTTGTCCTCGTCGAGCAGCGTTTGCACCAGCGTCTGGATCGATGCCTGCGCTGCGATCAGCCCGGCGCCCAGCACCATCAGCAGCGGCAGCGCCAGCGCAAAGTGCGTCGTTCGCGAAAACGCGAGCATCGCCAGCGCCGCGCCGGTGCCGGCGACCAGTATCACCCGGTCGAGCCCGCGCGTAGTGCGCCGGCTGGCGAGGTAGAGCGCCGACAACAGGGCGCCGGTGCCGGCCGACGAGAGCAACAGCCCCAGCGTGCGGGCGCCGCCGCCGAACACGTCCTTGGCGAATACCGGCATCAGCGTCGAGTACGTCCCGAGCGTGGCGCTGATCGCGGCGATCAGCAGCAGCCCGGCGCGGATCGGCGCAAAGCCGAGCGCGCTTCTGACGCCTTCCAGCCAGCTATGCACCCAGCCCTGCGGCGGAGGCGGCCCGGCGCTCGATTGCCAGCGCATCCTGGCCAGCGCGACCAGCACCGCGGCGAACGACAGCGCGTTGAGCGCGAAGCAGAACGCTTCGCCGGCGGCGGCGATCAGCAGGCCGGCGAGCGCCGGCCCGACCACTCGCGCGCTGTTGATCAGCAGCGAATTGAGCGCGATGGCGTTGGGCAGCTCGCTTCGATGACCGACCAGCCGCGCGATCATCGCGTGCCGCAGAGGGATGTCGAAGGCCGAAGCGCAACCGAGCACCAGGGCCAGCGCGGCGACATGCCATACGGTGACGATGCCGGTCGCGGTCAGCACCGCCAGCGTGAGCGCCTGCGCCAGCATCACCGATTGCGTCATCAGCAGTGCGCGGCGGCGGTCGACGCGGTCGGCGAGCACGCCGGCCAGCGGCGCAATCAGCAGCACGGCGATGTACTGGCAGAAGGTGACGAAGCCCAGCAGCAGCGGCGAGCCCGACAGGCGGTAGGTGAGCCACGACATCGCGACCTGCTGCAGCCAGGTGCCGGTCAGCGAAAGGCCCTGGCCGAAGAAATACAGCCGATAGTTGCGGTGCTCGAGGGCGCGAAAGATGCCCGGCGCGGTCATGGCAGGCGGTCGCCGGGTGTCTCGAGCGGCGGCCTGCTCGCGAGGCCGCCTCAGGCGCTCAGACGTTCGAGTTGCGTTCGCAGCTTCTCGAGCGTCGATTCGAGCGTGGCGAGTCGCGACCGTTCCTGCGCCACGACCGCGGCAGGCGCGCGATCGACGAAGCCGGCGTTGGCGAGCTTGGGCTTGAGCCGCGCGATCTCGCCTTCGTGGCGCGAAATATCCTTGCCGATGCGCTCCCGCTCGGCCGCGGGGTCGATCCTGATATCGAGCATGATGCGCAGGTCGCCGACGATCTGGACCGGCGAATCTGATCGCGGCAGTTCGTCGACGATTCGCGTCTCGGACAGCTTGGCCAGCGCCTTCAGGTACTCGAACAGCTCGCCGGCGGCGTCGGTCTCGGCGCGTCCGACGATTAGCGCCGCCACGCGTGCGGCCGGCGACACGTTCATCTCGCCGCGCAGCGACCGGCAGGACTCGACCAGCGCAACCAGCGTCGCGATGCCGGCGCTGGCCGCCGGGTCGAGGCGCGCGAAATCGGCCGCCGGATAAGGCTGCAGCGAGATCGAGTCGCCGTGTTTCCCGGCGAGCGGCGCCAGCGTCTGCCAGAGCTCCTCGGTGATGAACGGGATCATCGGATGCGCGAGGCGCAGCGCCGTCTCGAGCACCCTGACCAGCGTGCGCCGGGTACCGCGCTGCGCGGCAGCGTCGCCGCGCGCGAGGTCGACCTTGGCGAGCTCCAGATACCAGTCGCAGTAGTCGTTCCACACGAACTCGTAGACCGCCTTGGCGGCGAGGTCGAAGCGGTACGCCGCGAGCTGGACGTTGACCTCCTGCTCGGCGTTCTGCAGCTCGGCGACGATCCACCGATCGGCGATCGAGAGGGTCACCGGCAGCGACGGGTCGAGCCCTACGTCCTCGTCCTCGGTGTTCATCAGCACGAACCGCGTCGCGTTCCACAGCTTGTTGCAGAAGTTGCGGTACCCTTCGCAGCGCGCCAGGTCGAAGTTGAGTGTGCGGCCGAAGGTGGCGAGGCTGGCGAAGGTGAAGCGCACCGCGTCGGCGCCGAACGCCGGGATGCCGTTCGGATACTGCTTGCGCGTGCGCTTCTCGATCGACTGCCGCTGCTTCTCGAGCATCAGCCCCGACGTGCTCTTGGCGACCAGCGTCTCGAGCTCCGCGCCGTCGATCAGGTCGAGCGGATCGAGGATGTTGCCCTTCGACTTCGACATCTTCTGTCCCTGCTCGTCGCGCACGATCGAGTTGATGTAGACGTCGCGGAACGGCACCTTGCCGGTGAAGTAGGTCGTGGTCATGATCATCCTGACCACCCAGAAGAAGATGATGTCGAAGCCGGTGATCAGCACCGAGCTGGGCAGGAAGGCCTCGAGCTCGGGCGTTTGCCGCGGCCAGCCCAGCGTCGAATGACACCACAGCGCCGACGAGAACCAGGTGTCGAGCACGTCGTCGTCCTGCCTGAGCGCGCTCGGCGGCTTGCCGGCGAGCTTCGCCGCGTCGGCGGCGTTGCGCGCGACGTAGACCTTGCCGGCGTCGTCGTACCAGGCGGGGATGCGATGGCCCCACCAGAGCTGGCGCGAGATGCACCAGTCGCGGACGTTGTCGAGCCAGTGGTTGTAGGTCGACGTCCAGTGCTCGGGCACGAAGCGGATCGACGCGGCGCTGCCGCCGTCGATGCCGGGGAGGCTGGCGTTGACCGCCTGCAAGCAGACGTCGCGGAACGACTTGCCGGGAAACCAGGCGTGAGACTCCGGCGCGGGCCGGGTCATCGCCACGAACCACTGGTCGGTCAGCATCGGCTCGACGATCTCGCCGCTGCGGCCGCAACGGGGCACGATCATCGTGTGCGGCTTCGCTGCCGCCAGCAGGCCCGCGGCTTCCAGGTCGGCCAGCACTTGCTTGCGTGCCGCATAGCGGTCGAGCCCGCGATACTTCGGCGGCGCGTTGTCGTTGAGCGTGGCTTGCAGCGTGAAGATCGTGATCGGCTCGAGGCCGTGCCGCTCGCCGACTTCCCAGTCGCCGAAGTCGTGTGCCGGTGTGATCTTGACGCAGCCGGTGCCGAAATCCTTGTCGACGTAATCGTCGGCGATGACCGGGATCCTGCGTCGGCTAAGCGGCAGCAGCACCTCCTTGCCGACCTGCTGCGCGAAGCGGGCATCGGCAGGATTGACCGCGACGGCAACGTCGCCCAGCATCGTCTCGGGCCGCGTCGACGCGACCGTCAGATGACCCGATCCGTCGGCCAGCGGGTAGCGGATCTCCCACAGCGTGCCGGTTACCTCCTCGCTCTCGACCTCGAGGTCGGACACCGCGGTGCCGAGCTTCGGATCCCAGTTGACCAGCCGCTTGCCGCGATAGATGAGCCCGTCCTCGTACAGGCGCACGAAGGTCTCGATCACCGCCGCCGACAGCCCCTCGTCCATCGTGAACCGCTCGCGCGACCAGTCGCACGACGCGCCGAGGCGTCGCATCTGGTGGGATATCGTCGATCCCGATTCGCGCTTCCACGTCCAGACCCGCTCGACGAACGCCTCCCGACCGAGCGCCTGTCGCGACGTGCCTTCTGCGACGAGCTGGTTCTCGACCACGATCTGGGTGGCGATCCCGGCGTGATCGGTGCCGGCCTGCCACAGCGTGTTGTCGCCGCGCATGCGGTGATGGCGGATCAGCACGTCCATCAGCGTGTGCTGGAAGGCGTGCCCCATGTGCAGCGTGCCGGTGACGTTCGGCGGCGGAAGCGGGATGCAGTACGCCGGCCGGTCCCTGCGCATCGACGGCTTGAACAGGCCGTGCGCTTCCCAGAACGGATACCATTTCGCTTCGATCGTGCGGGGGTCGAAGCTCTTGCCGATCGCCATGGCGCCTGGCGCGAATGCCGCGCAAAAACGTGAAATTATAAGCGAGCCAAAGCGCTGCAGCGCACTCCGGGCCGACGCGCGTCGCTTCAGCGCGCCAGCGCCACCGCCTCGATCGCCGCCGGACGAGTGTCGAGGCTGCGCCCGACCGCGCGCGCGACGCCGTCGAGGCGCCCCATCAGCGTCGCGAATTCCTCCGGCGTCAACGCCTGGTCGGCGTCGCACCAGGCTTCCGCGGGGCACGGATGCACCTCGATCAGCAGTCCGTCGGCGCCGGCGGCGACCGCCGCGCACGACAGCGCCGGCACCATCCATGCCTTGCCACCTGCGTGCGACGGGTCGACGATCACCGGGAGATGGGTCTCACGCTTGAGCACCGCGACCGCGGTGACGTCGAGCACGTTGCGGTACGCGGTCTCGAAGGTGCGAATGCCCCGCTCGCAGAGGACGATCCGATGGTTGCCGCCGGCGGCGATGTACTCGGCGGCCATCAGCCATTCGCTGATCGTCGCGCTCATGCCGCGCTTCAGGATCACCGGCACGTCGACCCGGCCGACTTCCTTCAGCAGATCGAAATTCTGCATGTTGCGGGTGCCGATCTGGATGACGTCGACCTTCTGCTCGAGAAAGGCGTCGAGCATGCGCGGGTCCATCAGCTCGGTGACGATCGGCAGCCGGTGCCGGGCCGCGGCCTTGCCCAGCATGGCGAGACCTTCGACACCCTTGCCCTGGAACGCGTACGGGCTGGTGCGCGGCTTGAAGGCGCCGCCGCGCATCAGCCGCGCGCCCGCTGCGGCGACGCCGTCGGCGGCGGCGTCCATCTGCGGCTGGGTCTCGACCGAGCAAGGCCCGGCGATGACCTGGACCGGACCGGCGCCGATCTTGACGCCGGCGACATCGACGACCGTGCTCGCCTTGTGCCACTCGCGCGCGACCAGCTTGTACGGCTTCAGGATGTGCAGCGAGCGCTCGACACCGGGCAGAGGATCGAACATCTCAGGCTCGAGCCTGCGCTCGTCGCCGATCGCGCCGATCAGCGTTCGCTCGGTGCCGCGCGAGACGTGGACCTCGAGCCCGGCAGCGCGGATCTTCGCTTCGACGGCGGCGATCTCGGCCTCGCCGGCCTCGGGTTGCATGACGATGATCATGTTTCGCTCCTCGAAAAAAAATCGGGCGGCCTTTTGGGGCCGCCCGACTCGATTAGAAACGCTAAATGCTGGAGTTATCGACGCGCGCGGCCCCGGGGATTGATCCCGAAATAAAAGCTGACGTAACGGTCCAGCCGGCCTGACCCGGAGCTCGGATCGAAATCGAAGGCGCACGGATTCATCGGATGAAGTCTAGCACGGCTCGCCCGGCCTGCAGGCGAGCCGACTGTCGGTCTGGTTTACGCTCAACCGATAGCGACCGGAACCTCACTCGAAAAATGATAATTTAAACAATTACTTGCCACTGTGGCGCGCATTCTGCTTGCCGTGCAGGCCGCACGGTATCGGCTGCAAAAAACGCCTTCGGGGGAGGTTTCAACCATGAAGCGCAATATCACAAGCATCGTGGCGGGCCTGCTGCTGTTCGCTTCGGCCGCCACGACGTCGACGGCGGGCGTGATCTACGACGGCGGGGCACCGGACCAGGCGGGCCAGCTTTTTGCGCAGGGGCCGGGCGCCGCGGCGATGACTTTCACGCTCGGACCGGGCCTGAACACGGTAACCGACGCCCATTGGTGGGGAGGCTGCTTTCCCGCACCTACCTGCGGCCCTTCGCCCGATTTTGAGCTCAGCTTCTATACCGACAACGCCGGCGCCGTCGGCACGTTGATCGGAAGTCCGATCGCTGTCGGCACGGCACATCAAACCGCCACCGGCAACGTGATCGGACCTCCGATCGCGCCGCAGTGGGACGAGTACTCCTATTCTGCGACGTTCGCGCCGGTGACGCTGACCCCCGGCGTGCAATACTGGTTCGCCATTTCGAATACGGCGGCAGAGCCCGCCGGGGCCTTCGGGGTGGAGACGACGTCGACTGCTCCCGCCGGCGCGCTGGCCAGTATCACGTTCGACGGCATCACCTGGTTGCCGCTGCCGCAGCAGCTCTCGTTCAATCTGACCGACGATGTAGTGGGCATACCGGAGCCGGCCACGATTGCCTTGTTCGGCATCGCCCTCGCTGGTCTCGCTTTCGCGCGCCGCCGCAAGCCGGGCTGAGGCAGGCGCCGCGGGAACACGCAGGTCGGGCGCTAGTGCTCGCGGGCGCTAGTGCTCGCGCCTCCACTGCGCGATCTCCCGCTCGATCGCCTCGGCGACGTAGCTTCGCAACAAAGCGCCGACGTGTTCGGTGATCGCGTTGACCAGCTCGGCGCCGGCGCGCTCGACCACCGGCCGCAGATGCTCGGCGAGCTGGGTCTTGAGCCCGCTATCGGTGAACAGGTCGACGCGCTGCAATACCTGCATCGATACCTGCTCGGCCAGCGCA
>DATEFZ010000024.1:0-7766 GCA_035280325.1 Casimicrobiaceae bacterium | reverse complement strand
GACCACCCGCACCGGCGGCAGCGCGGGCGCAGCGACGTAGGGAGCAGCGTGTGCCTGTGGCGCGGGCGGCGCATAACCGTGCGGCGCCTCGCGAAACGCCTGTCCGGCGCGAGGCTCCGACGGCGCCTGCCGGTAGGCGGTCGCCCCCTGTGGCGTTGCGACGGCCCGCGGCGGCTGCCTGACCGACAGACGTGATGGATCTCCGGCGCGAAGCTCGCGCCGCACGTCGACCGCGCGCCGGTCGCCGACCGCGTACCGCCGGCTGACCGTGGCGTTGCTGTAAGCGACGCCGTGCCGGTGCTCGGGCGCGTGCCGCCACTGCACTTCGTTGGCGCCGCGATAGAGATTGCGATAGCGGGGCCGGTTGAAAAAGTCGTTGCGGCCGATACTCAGGTCGATCCTCGCCGTGCGCCAGTGCGGATGCGCCCAGCCCCAGTGATTCCGGCCGACGTGGCAGGGGCGGCCGAAGATTACGATCGTCGTGAACTGGTAGACCGGATAACCGTAGAACGCCGGCGGATACCAGAAGAACGGCTGGTACGACGGCACCCACCACGGGCCGTAGGCGACCATCGGGTCGTATACCGGCACGTAGACGACATCGGGCTGCGCCGGTTCGATGACGATCGACTGGTCCTGGTCGTACACCCGTTGCTGGTCGGAGTCCTGCAAAGTGCCGACCGCCTGGGCCCGGGTGCGCAGCGCCTGCACGGTGTCCATCACCTGCGCCCGGTTGGCGAGAAACGCGTCGCCGAGCTGCTGCGTCCATTCGAGCTTGTCGCTCATCATCGCCAGCACCTGCGGAAACGCCGCCAGCGAGGCGACGCTCGGGTCCCAGCGCTTGCCGGCCAGCGCGTCGTCGAGCGCAGGGCCGGTGAGATCGGGACGCTGCTGGACGAAGCGTGCGGCCTCGACCACTTCGAGCGGATACGTCGACGCCATCAGCACCTGCGCCAGCAGGTCGTCGGGGTAGAGCGCGATCGGCGCCAGCAGCGCGTCGAGCTGATCTTGCGGCAGGTATTCGGCGCTTCCGGCATCGGACGCCGGCGCCTGCGCGACGGCGTCCGGCGGCGCGCCATCGCCGTACGACTGCGCATGCGCGCGCAACGGGTGAGCCGCGGCGAGCAGCAGCACCAGCGCGAGCGCCACCAGCCGCCCGGGAACCAGGCCAGGCGATGGCCGCGAGCCTGTACGCCACTGCGATAGGACGTCGCCGTTGCCCGGCAGATCAACCCATAGACGAAACGCTGCTTTCACGCGCGATACCCCCGCTCGAAGCTTCCGGTCTCTGGTTAACACGCCGAGTGCACGGTCTGTTCCCGAACTGTTCCTCGTGGCCGATGTCGGCGATCTCACGCATTATCAACGCGCGAACGCCTCGGGAGGACAACATGGGGCCGTCCTGCGGCGGTAACAAGTTATTGCGGCGGATCGAAGTCCTTCGTTCGTCATCCTCCCAGCGCGACCGGCGCCGGCTCGATCCGCGTGCGATGCGCGGCTTCGATCACGCCTCCGCCGAGACAGGTGTCGCCGTCGTAGACGACCAGGTACTGACCCGGCGTCGGCGCCCACTGCGGCTCGTCGAAGCACACCCGCCAGCGCTCGGGTCCCAGCGGCTCGAGGCGGCACGGCGCATCGGGCATACGATAGCGAAGCTTGGCGGCAACGCGGGATCGCTCCGGCGGCACGCCTGCGATCCAGTGCATCGCACCGGTCTCGACTGTGTCGGCGTACAGCCGCGGATCGTCGTGGCCCTGCACGACGATCAGCGCATTGCGGGCGAGATCCTTGCCAGCGACGAACCACGGCGCGCCTCGAGCGTCGCGCATGCCGCCGACGCCGATGCCCTGCCGCTGGCCGAGCGTATACCAGGCGAGCCCGTGGTGCCGGCCGACGATCCGGCCGTCGGCCGTCTCGATCGCTCCAGGCTCCTTCGGCAGGTAGCGCGCCAGAAACTCGCGGAACGGCCGCTCGCCGATGAAGCAGATACCGGTCGAGTCCTTCTTGGCGTGGATCGGGATGCCGCGCTCGCGGGCGAGCGCGCGCACCTCGCGCTTGATCATCGCGCCGACCGGAAACAGCGTGTCCCGGAGCTGCTCGCGGGTCAGCCGATGCAAAAAATAGGTCTGATCCTTCGCCGCATCGGCTGCCTTGCGCAGGGAGATCGCGCGGTCGCCAGCGGCGAGCTGCGCATAGTGCCCGGTCGCGATGCGCTCGGCGCCGAGCGCGCGCGCATGGTCGAGAAAGCTCCTGAACTTGATCTCGCTGTTGCACAGCACGTCCGGATTCGGCGTGCGGCCGGCGCGGTATTCATGCAGGAACTGCGCGAACACCCGGTCGCGATACTCGGCAGCGAAGTTGACCGCCTCGAGCTCGATGCCGATCGCGTCGGCGACCGCCGCGGCGTCGATCAGGTCCTGCCGCGACGTGCAATAGCCGTCGGCGTCCTCCTCCTCCCAGTTCTTCATGAAAACGCCGACGACCTCGTGCCCGGCGCGCTTCAAGAGCCACGCCGCGACCGCCGAGTCGACGCCGCCCGACAGTCCGACCACGATGCGTTGCAAGCGGCTCATCCGTTGCAGAATTGCGCGTTAACTTGCTGATTATACGCCGGTTTGATAACGCCAAAAGACGCAGCCCGACCCCTTACGGGCGTCGGGCTGCTAACAACGGCGTGCTTAGGCTTACTTGGCGGGCTTGCCGGCGGCCATGTCCTTTTCGGCCTTGGCGTCGTTTTTCATCGCCTTCTTGGCCTGCTTCTTCGCCTTCTTGGCTGCCTTCTTCGCCTTCCGGGCTTCCTTCTTGGCGGTCTTGGCCGAATCCTTCGCCATCGCCGCGTCCGCTTTGGCGGCGTCCTTCGCCATTTCGGCCTTGGCGGGTGCGGAAGGCGCAGCCGGGGCGGTGGTTTGCGCACCGACGCCGAGCGATACGGCGAAGGCGCCCGCGAGCAGCGCGGTCAACAGCTTGTTCATCGTTTAAGTCCTTTCTGTCCTCGAAATTCGTCGGGTGGTCGACACTGTTGTTAGTGTCGCCGCCATTAACGCGACCCTGCCGTCAGCGGTTGACAGCGTACCGCACCGCCGTCGGCGCGCCCGTGTTCAACGCCAGCTCGCGATCGGCCAACCGCGTTTCCCGGCCTCCTCGGCGAGCAGCGGATCGGGGTCGATGGCGACCGGGTGGGTCACCGCGCAGAGCAGCGGCAGATCGTTGTGCGAATCGCTGTAGAACCACGATTCGGAAAACTCGGGCAGCGCCCGATCGCGCGTCGCGAGCCAGGTCTCGAGACAGGCGAGCTTGCCCGCCTGGAAACACGGCTCGCCGGCCGGCCGACCGGTGAAGCGGCCGGCCACGACCTCGGGTTCGGTCGCGATCAGATGGCCGATCCCGTACAGGGCCGCGATCGGCCGCGTGATGAAGCTGTTGGTGGCGGTCACGACGGCGACCAGATCGCCGGCCTGCAGCCGCTCGGCGACCACCCGCTGCGCGGCGGGCAGCAGCAGCGGCCGGATCTTCTGGTCGACGAAGCGATCGCGCCAGGCGAGGAGCACCGCGGGCTCGTTGTCGGCGAGCGGCTTCAGCTGGAATTCGAGAAAAGCGCGAATGTCGAGGCGTCCGGCCTTGTAGTCGGCGAAAAAAGCGCGGTTGCGGCGTTCGTACGAGGCGCCGTCGACGGCGCCCTGCTCGATCAGGAACTGCGCCCAGCCGTAGTCGCTGTCTCCGCCGAGCAGGGTGTTGTCGAGGTCGAACAGCGTCAGGCGCCCGGCCGCCGGCATCGCGCTCGCCTCATCCGCCGGTCTTTAGGGAAACGCGACTCATGTTGGGCTTGTTCAGAGGTTCCTTAGCTGCCAGCTCTTCAAGAGCGGCACGGTGATCGGCCGCCGGCTGGCGAGCGACGCCCGATCGAGCGCCGCCAGCGTCGCCAGCAGCGCCGGCAGGTCGCGGCGACTGTGCGCCAGCAGGTAGTCGATCACCTCGGGCGACAGCCCGAATCCGCGCTGGCGGGCGAACGCCGCCATCGCGGCCGGCTTGTCGTCGTCGGCGAGCGGCAGGACTTCGTACACCAGTCCCCAGCCAAGGCGGGTGCGCAGGTCCTCGCGCAGCGGCAGCGCCGAAAGCGGAGCGCGGCTGGCGGCGATCAGCCGCCCGCCCCGCGCGCGCAACGCGTTGTACAGGGTGAAGATCGCCGCCGCGGCGGCCGCATCCGCGGTGTCGACGCGGTCGATCGCGACCAGCGTCTCCGCCCCGATCGGCGACGCCGCGAGCGTTCCGGGGTCATCGACGAAGCGGGCGTTCCCGCCTTGCTCCCCGGCCAGCGCGACCGCGGCACGCAACAGATGGGTCTTGCCCGCGCCTGCGTCGCCCCACAGCAGCAATCCGGTCTCGTCGCCTTGCCCGGCGACGAAGCGCGGCAGCAGCGCCGCCAGCTCGGCGTTGCGCCCCGGGAGGAAATTGGCGAGCCGCGGCGGCTCGGCCGGGGCGAGCTCGAAAATGAGCTGTTCCATCGCGCCTGCAGCGCGGATTAGCGGTACAACGCCGACTCGTTGTAGGCCTTGCGCAGGTGCCGCAGCGCGACCAGCAGCACCGCGCTCGCCGGCAGCGCGAGCAGCACGCCGGCGAAGCCGAAAAGCTGGCCGAAGGCGAGCAGCGCGAAGATGACTGCCAGCGGATGCAGGCCGATCCGGTCGCCGACCAGCCACGGCACGAGCACGTAATTCTCGAGCAGCTGGCCGATGCCGTACACCGCGAGCACCGCGATGAATCCCGGCCAGCCGTGCCACTGCAACAGCGCAGCCAGCGTCCCGAGCACGAGCCCGAGACCGAAGCCGACGTAGGGAACGAACACCAGGAGGCCGGTCAGGATGCCGATCGGCACGGCGAACTGCAGGCCGGCGATCCACAGCGCGACCGCGTAGTAGGTCGCCAGCACGATCATCACCGACGCCTGGCCGCGCAGGAACTCGGCCAGTACGTCGTCGACCTCGGCCGCGACCGCGCGCACCTTCGCCAGCCAGCGTCGCGGCGTCAGCTCTTCGATCCGCAGCAGCATCTGATTCCAGTCGCGCAGCAGGTAGAACATCACCACCGGAATCAGCGCCAGGTTGATCGCAATCGCGAGGACCAGCGTGCCCCCGGCCTTTAGACCGGTCATCAGCTTCAACGACAGCTCCTTCGCGCTCGCCAGATTGTCGGCGATCATCTCCTTGATCGAGGCCAGGTCGAGTTGCAGCGTGACGCCGAGCTTGTCCTCGAGCCACGGCGCGAGCTGGGTCTGCAGCAGCGCCGCCAGGTCGGGCAGGCGCGAGACCAGTTGCGCGAACTCGGAATGGACCAGCGGCGAGAGGACCAGCACCAGCCCGAGCACCAGCAGCAGGGTGATGATCAGCACAAGCAGCGCGCCGACGGTGCGCGGCACGCGATGACGCTCGGCCCAGCCCACCGCGGGCCGGCCGATATAGGCGAGGATCGCGCCGATCAGGAACGGCGTCAGTATCGGGCCCAGCCAGTGCAGCAGCAGGAGGCAGAGCAGCGCGACGCCGGCGATCCACAGATACTGCTGGAGGCTCAGCTGCTGGCGTTGCTGCGCGTGCCCGCGAACGACCGGTCCCGGCGACGGCACTCGCTCGGGCGGCAGGCTCCCTGTGGTCATTTCCGGTAAAATCCTCCCCGCGCACTTTACCCCGCTTTGACGCCGCGACTCAATTCCAATCGCCGACGGCCGCAAGGTTCACCAAACGCCGGCCGGGACAAAAATTGAGCCCCAAGACGAGCGTTCCCGGACCGCCGCTGTCGTATCGCGACGCCGGCGTCGACATCGACGCCGGCGACCGCCTGGTCGAGCGCATCAAGCCTTTCGCCAGGCGCACCCTGCGCCCCGAAGTGCTGGCCGGCATCGGCGGGTTCGGCGCGGCGATCGAACTGCCGAAGCGCTACCGCGAGCCGGTGCTGATCGCCGGCACCGACGGCGTCGGCACCAAGCTCAAGCTGGCCTTGGCGTTGAACCGCCACGACACGATCGGCATCGACCTGGTGGCGATGAGCGTCAACGACATCCTGGTCCAGGGCGCCGAACCGCTGTTCTTCCTCGACTATTACGTCTGCGAGACGCTCGATGTGCCGATCGCGGCCGAAGTGATCCGCGGCATCGCGACCGGTTGCGAGCAGGCCGGATGCGCACTGGCCGGCGGCGAAACCGCCGAGCATCCGAAGGCCTTCGTCGCCGGCGAATACGACCTCGCCGGATTCGCGGTCGGCGTGGTCGAGAAGTCGCGGCTGGTCGACGGCCGGCGCATCGCGGCCGGCGACGCGCTGATCGGACTGGCGTCCAGCGGCCCGCACTCGAACGGCTTTTCGCTCATTCGCCGCATCCTCGAGCGGTCGGGCGCCGACCTGGCGCAGCCGTTCGCCGGCGCGCGCACGCTGGGCGAAGTGCTGCTCGAGCCGACGCGCATCTACGTCAGGCCGGTGCTCGCGCTGCTGGCCGATTGCGAGGTCAGGGGCATGGCGCACATCACCGGCGGCGGCCTGGTCGAGAACACGCATCGCATGTTCCCCGAGCATCTGGCCGCGCGCATCGATTTGCGCCGGTGGGCCGTGCCGCCGATCTTCGACTGGCTGCAGCGGCAAGGCAACGTCGCAACGGCCGAGATGCATCGCGTATTCAACTGCGGCATCGGGTTCGTTCTGGTGGTCGCCGCCGACCACGCCGGTTCGGCGATCGCCGAGCTCGCCGATCTCGGCGAGACCGCGTACGCGATCGGCAGCGTCGTCCCCCGCGCTCGCGGCGCGCCGGGAACCGTCGTCGAATGACCAAACGACTGGTCATCCTGATCTCCGGCCGAGGCTCGAACATGGCGGCGCTGATCGACGCCGTGCGCCGCGGCGATATCGATGCCGAGATCGTCCAGGTGATCAGCAACCGGCCCGACGCCGCCGGGCTCGAGCGCGCCGCTGCCGCGGGCGTGCCGGCATCGGTCGTCGACCATCGCGCCTTCGCCGGCCGCGAGCCGTTCGAGCGCGCGCTCGCCGCCGCGATCGACGCGCAAGACGCGGACCTGGTCGTGCTCGCCGGCTTCATGCGCGTGTTGTCGACGGCATTCGTCGCGCGCTACGAGGGACGCCTGCTCAACATCCATCCGTCGCTGCTGCCGCTGTACCCCGGCCTCGACACGCACCGGCGTGCGCTCGCCGACGGCGTGCGCATCCACGGCTGCACCGCGCACTTCGTCACCGCCGAGGTCGATCGCGGGCCGATCGTCGCGCAGGGCGCGGTGCCGGTGCACGATGGCGACGACGAATCGACGCTCGCGGCGCGGCTGCTGCCGGTCGAGCACCGCGTGCTCGCCGCCGCCGTGCGCTGGTTCTGCCAGGAGCGGCTGTCGATCGCCGGCGCCGGCGTGCGCGTCGCCGGCGCCGCAGCAGAGACCGGCGCGCTGCTGTCGCCGGCGGGCGACTCAGAACTCCAGTCCGTGCTGAAGCGTCCAAACTGGCGCGAAAGTCGTTAAGCTCCGCTCATTCGCCATGATCTCGATCCACAGCCTGCACGCAACCGTCGATCATCGCCGAGCTCGGCACGCGCTGATGCTGGCCGCGCTCGTCTCGCTGTTGCTGCACGGCGCGCTATTCTGGCTGCCGCTTCGCCTGCCCGACAGGGTCGACGATCTGCCGCCGCTGCTGGCGACGATCACCGAGCTGCCGCCGCCCCCGGCACCGCCCGAGGTCGGGCCGACGCCGAGGCCCCAACCCCGGCATCGACACGTCCGGATCCG
>DATEFZ010000023.1:0-5079 GCA_035280325.1 Casimicrobiaceae bacterium | reverse complement strand
GTCCCCGGTCCGGCGCTCGCGCCATCTCCGCTCGACGCCCTCGCCGCGCCGGCGGTGGCGTTGACCGCGGCCCTCAATCCGTACATTGCCGATCTGGCGCGCGCGCTGCAGACCGCCGAAGCGGCGCCCGCCGTCGAGACTCGTCCCGGCGGCCTGCCTCAGGTCGATCCGCTGATGGCGATCGGCTCGCTGTCGGCCGCGGTCGCGGTGCTCGATCGCTGGCAACGGCTCGACCCGGGCGGCGAGCGAGGTATCGGAGCCCCGCCCGGCGCCGACGGCGCAGGCGAAGCACCGGCGCTGGCGATGAACCGCATCCCTTACATCCGCGCCGCGATCGACGACAAGGTGGTGAACTCGACCGACAAGATCACGATGGACGTGATCGGGCTCCTGTTCGACTACATCTTTCGCGATGCGTCGATTCCGGAAGATCTGCGCAGCGTGTTCGGGCGGCTGCAGGTGCCGATCCTCAAGACCGCGCTGATCGACCGCAGCTTTTTCTCCGACAAGAAGCATCCGGCGCGCCGCCTGCTCGATCACCTCGCTGGAGCGGCGATCGGCGCCACCGGCGACGCCGGCTACCATGCCGCGTTCGAGCTGACCGCGGCCGGCGTCATCGAGGAAGTCTGCCGCGATTTCCAGGTCGACGTCGCCGTCTTCGAGGACGCCGACAGCAAGATCCGGGACTTCGTCGAAGCCGAGCAGCAAAAAGGCGCTCGCAATCTCGACGACGAAGTCGCCGCCGCGCTCGCCGCCGAGCAGAGCGAGCAGGACCGCTCGCTGGTGCGGGCGCTGATCCGCGACAAGCTGTCCGGACTCGAGGTGCCGTTCGACGTGCGCTCGTTCAGCGAAACGATTTGGGCCGATTATCTGACCCGGACGCGCATCGCCGAAGGCACCGAGAGCGAGGGCTGGCACGGGGGGGTGCGCACGCTCGACGATCTGCTGTGGAGCCTGACGGCGCAGGAGCGCACTGCGCAGAAGGCGCGGCTCGCCAGGCTGGTCCCGGTGGTGATCAAGAATCTTCGCGCCGGGGCTGCCGCGATCAACGTCGGCGACGAGCGCATCAAGCCGCTGCTCGACGCGATGTTCGCCCTGCACATGGCGGCGATCAAGCCGCGCGCCGAAAAATCGGCTCCGGCACCGAGTCCGGCCGCGCGCGCGGCCGACGCGCCGCGCGCCGTTGTGCCGCCTGCCGAAGGCGAATCCGCGCCAACGCTTGAAGCCGCGCCCGCGCCACCACCGCGGGTCGCCAACGTCCACGATTTCGTCGCCGAGATGGTGGTCGGCACCTGGCTCGCGTTCGGACGCGGCGACAAGGCGATCAACGCGCGACTGTCGTGGATCAGCCCGCTGCGCAGCAAGTATCTGTTCACCACGCGCGAGCGCTCGCGGGCGATCGTGGTCACCCCCGAAGAGCTGGCGTGGCAGCTCGGCGCGGGCCAGGCGGCGCTGGTGGTCGAGCCGGTGCCGTTGTTCGACCGCGCCGTCAGCGCGGCGCTCGACACCCTGGCGGCGCAGAAGCGGCCGGAGAGCGCCGCGGCCGCGTAGCGGCCGGCGATCGCGCGCCGGTCGCTCGCTCGACGCGTGGCGGTTTCAGATAGGCGAGCAGAAGGCGACTGCGTTGGGTCCGATCCCCTCCGGCGCCCACTTGCGGTTCAGCATCGCGCGCCGCACCGACAGGTCGATCGTGTGGCGATGGTTGGCGTCGGCACGATTGTCGAAGAAGCGATAGACCGGAAGCTCGCCGGCAGCGCAATTACCCGCCGCGTCGGCCGGCAGCACGTAGAACGCCGCGCGTGTTTCCAGGAACCAGACGCCCGGATAGTGCGCGATGACGTAGTCGCATTCGTTCGCGAACGCGGTGTAGAAGTGCGAATCGATCAGCGGCAGCGGGCTGTAGAAGCGGCACACCGGCACCGCGTTCGGCGGCGCCTTCGCCGGGTCGAGCCAGGCGTAGAAGACTTCGCCGGTGCGCTGGAAGGTGCCCGCCAGCGCGGCGTCGACGAATGCCGCTTCGTTCGGATCCGCGGTCATGAAATAGTGATCCTTGTCGGCGCGGTAGTACTCGATCACCGGCACGGCGCCCTGCGGCGCGATGCTGTCGGCCGGGAAGGTGCTCTCCAGCGCCAGACCCATGTCGAGCAGGCCGGTGCCGCAGAACGGCCCGTTGCCGCAGGTGGCGCCCCCGGCGAACAGTCGCGCCGTGCCGCCGATGATGTCGAGCACGTGGCCCGGCGTCAGGTTGGCGTTGCGCGCCAGCATCAGCGAAGCGACGCCGGCGACGTGCGGCGCCGCGGCGCTGGTTCCCGCGGCGCTGCGGTACGACGGATTGCCGGGCGAGGTCTTGCCGTCGTTGGACAGCGAGAGGATCAGGCCGAACGGATCGCTGCCGTCGCCTCCGGGGGCCGAGATGTCGACCCGAACGCCGAAGTTCGAGTAGCTGGCGCGGTCGCCGTTGCGACCACCGGCCCCGACGGTGATGACGCCGCTGCAGTTGGCCGGCGCCGAATCGGACGCGTTGCCGCTCTCGTTGCCGGCGGCGACGGTGATCACCGTGCCTTGCGCCAGCGCGACGTCGATCGCGTCCTGCAGCGCCTGCGGGCACGACGTCGCGCCGCCCAGGCTCATGTTGATCACCTTGGCCGGATTCGGGTTGTCGGGCACGCCGGGGACCGGCAATCCGGCCGCCCACAGCACGCCGGCGGCGATGTCGTCGAAGGTTCCGCCGCACTTGCCGAGCACGCGCACCGGCAGGATCTTGGCGTTCCAGTTGATGCCGGCGATGCCGGCGCCGTTGTTGGAATCGGCGGCGATGATGCCGCTGACGTAGGTGCCGTGCCAGGTGCTCGCTTCGCCCGGAAATCCGGGGCCGCATTCGCCGTCGGAGGTGGCGTCGCCCGGGTCGGACGCGTCGTTGTCGCGGCCGTCGCCGTCGTTGGCGCGGTTCGAGTCGCTGATCAGGTCGTAGCCGGGCAAGACGCGGCCGGCGAGCTCGGGGTGCTGGGTGATGCCGGTGTCGACCACCGCGACCACGGTCGAAGCGCTGCCGGTTTGCAGATCCCAGCCGGCCGGCGCGTCGATTCCGGCGACCAGGTCGGACAGCGCCCACTGCTGCGCGTAGTCGGGGTCATCGGGTACCAGCTTGACCGTCGCGCGGCGCACCGGGTCGGCGTACTGCACGGCAGGGTCGACCTCGAGCCGCGACGCCATCGCGCCGAGCTGGCTTTGCGCGATCGGCGCGGCGAGCCTCAAGACCCAGACGTTGCCGCTGCGGTGGTCGACTGCCAGCGGCGCGCCGACCAGCGCGCTCCAGCGCGGCAGCAGGCTTGCCCAGTCGGGGGCAGGATCGCCGGCGAGCCGCAGCATCAGCTTGTCGCCGGTGCCGCTGGCGACCGCGGGCGCCGGCGCGGATGTCGCATCGGACACCGCTTCGACCCACAGCACGCTGCGATCGACCTGCAGGCGGCGAAGCATGGCGGCGGCGGCCGGGCGATCGAGCGCCTGCTCGAGATCGAGCTCGAGGCCGCCGGTGCGCGTCGTCCCGGCGAGCGCCAGCGGTTGTCCGGCCAGCGCTTCGAGCCTCGTCAGCGCAGCGGCGGGAAGCTGGCCCGCGTCCGCGGCGTACGGGTGCAGCATCACGCGGATATGCGAGATCGTCTCGGCGCCCGCGTTCGGCGCGAGCAGCGCAAACAGCACGAAAAGGGCAAGCCGTTCGAGGCGTGTCAGACGCATGGGTCGCTCCCGGTCCCGGATCTGCCGCGGCAGGCGCACCGGCCCGGCGGCTATCGGCGCTCCATCGTACACAATGACAATGGAATTGTCAGGCCTGTTGCCCGGCGAATTTGTCGCCGGAGGCCGTTTGGCGCCAAAAAAGCAACAGCACCGCCGGGCTGCGCGGGCGCCGGACGCGCCCCTGATCAACCTTTCTTGTCGGCTACGAGTTGCCGGAAGGACCGGAAAGGCGCGAGGACCTTGACCATTTGCGCAAAAATACGCGGATTGGCGGCGACGATCTCGCCGCTGCGCAAATAGTCGGCTTCCCCGGCCAGGTCGCCGACCAGGCCGCCGGCCTCGACGATCATCAGGCTGCCGGCGGCGACGTCCCAGGCGTTGAGTCCGATCTCCCAGAAGCCGTCGTAGTACCCGGCTGCGACGTAAGCGAGATCGAGCGCCGCCGAGCCCGGCCGGCGCAGACCCGCGGTCTCGCGCATCATCGCCCGCATCATGCCGATGTAGACCTCGACGTCGGCGCCGTCGCGAAACGGAAATCCGGTGCCGACCAGGCAGTCCTTCAGATGCTGTCGGCGCGACACCCGCAGCCGGTGATCGTTGAGGAACGCGCCGCGGCCGCGCGTCGCGGTGAAGAGGTCGTTGTGCAGCGGATCGTAGATCACGCCCTGCGTCACTTGTCCGCGGTGCTGCAGCGCGATCGACACGCAGTACTGCGGAAAGCCGTGCAGGAAGTTGGTTGTGCCGTCGAGCGGGTCGATGATCCACAGGTATTCCGACTGCGCGTTCGCGCCTTCGGCGGTTCCTTCCTCTGCTAGAATCGCGTGGTCCGGATACGTCGCACGCAAGGTGTCGACGATCGCGGCTTCCGCAAGGCGATCGATCTCGCTGACGAAATCCTTCGGACCCTTGGCGGTGATCACCAGACGATCGAGGTCGCGCGCGCCGCGATTGATGACGCTGCCGGCGCGGCGCGCGGCCTTGACCGCGATGGTGAGCATGGGGTGCATCGAGATCGGCGCCGGACGGTTGCCGGCGGGCGGGTCAATGAACGAACGTCGCGCATTCTACCCGCAATCGCGCTCGCTCGACGCCGCGTGAGAGACGCATCGCTGCAATCGGCCGCCGACGCGCGAGCCACCCGCGCCGCCGATCCGCTGTCGTGCCTGCGGGTCGTGCTTTGCACGACCTCCCATCCCGGCAACATCGGCGCCGCGGCGCGCGCGATGCGCACGATGGGGCTGTCGCGGCTGACGCTGGTCGCGCCGCAGCGCTTTCCCGATCCCGAGGCCGACGCGCTTGCCTCCGGCGCGACCGCGATCCTGCGCGCCGCCAGCGTGGTTCCGA
>DATEFZ010000022.1:0-14468 GCA_035280325.1 Casimicrobiaceae bacterium | reverse complement strand
GACGATCATCGTCACCGTCTTGTTGTTGCAGTTGAACTTGGCGATCTGCGAGGTCGTGGTCGGCGCCGCGGCGAACACGTCGTAGTTCGGGAAGCCGAGCGTCGGCACCAGCGTGATCGAACACGTGTCGGCCGCCAGCGCCGGCGCCGCGCAGGCGATCATGCCGGCGCAGCAGACAGCTTCAATGTAGCGCTTCACAGTAGACCTTTCCGAGGTTGAGCGGCATCTTCGCGCTCTCGTCGATCGTGAACACGATGCGGCAGCTCGCGCCGTCGACCCTTGCTTCGCCTTGATAGCTGCCGGGCGCTGCGTCCTCGACGTAGAAGGCGCCGTCGCCGGCGGTGAACAGCTCGATCTTCGACGATGCCGATGCGAGCATCGTATCGATGCCGCCGAGCGGCGTTTCCTGGGCGCCGCGACGCAGCACCAGGATGCCGGTCAGCGCGCGCTGCGGCCGCAGGCCGAAATCGACCAGCACCCCGCCGCGCAGCGGCGGCACGACGATGACGCTATTCTGCCCGATTATGGTATCGATCGGCACGGTATTGGGGTCGAGCGTGAACCGGTTCTCGACGTACGAGCCGACCGTGGTCGCGAGCAGCGCGCCGTCGCGCCCGGTGCGACCGGCCTCCTGGCTGTTCTGCAGCACGCGCACCGATTCCAGGGTTCCGGTCTTGATGACCGCGAAGCTGTCGTAGATCGGCCGCGTGAACGCGCCGACGGCGCCGGCCCAGGCGTAGGCGCCGGCGATCGAGGCTTGCGCCGCGGTGGTGCCGGCACCGCTGCCGAACGATCGCTGCACTGCCAGCGAATACTCCTGCGTGGTGGTATTGACCTGGACTTGCGGCCGCACCAGCTCGACGCCGGCGCTCCTTTGCACGTCGACCCGATAGCCGAAGCCGGGGCCGATCGGCGGAGTGCGCGCAACGTCGAGCTCGTATTCGGTGCCGTTCCCGGGCGCGCGCTGGACTCTCGCCGTCGCCGTCGTCCGGTTGTCGAAGAAGTAATTGATGTTGATCGCCGCGGTGACCCCCGACGCGGCACCATTCTGCCCGCGCACGCGGCCGAGCGTGGCGTCGATGTTCCAGCGCGGCGCGGGCGAATAGGTGTAACGGAGCGTCGCGCTGTCCTGCCGGCTGCCGTCGTCGTAGTCGCTGCGCGTCGCGGTGCCGGTAAACGTGCCGAACCGCGGCGAGCCATAGCTCACCTGCAGGCCGGCATCCCTGATCGGCACGAACTGCGGCAGCAGGGTCGACGGCGGCAGGAAGCCGCGCTCCAGTCGGCGATAGCTGGCATCGATCCCGAGCCCGCCCGCCGAATACGAGTAGAGGATGCTGCCGGCCGCGGCGACGCGCCCGGTCTGCTGCGGGCGCGCGGCGGCCCCCTCGACACCGAAGACGCCGAAATCGCCGATGCGGACGATCGCCTCGGCGCCCGCGGTGGCGTAGTCGGGCGTACGATCGGCGTGCGCGCCGACGGTGAGCGCATCGGTCAGGCCGACGCGGTGCACGGCGGCAAAGCCGAAACCGTGATAGCGGTCGCTGTCGACACCGGTCTCGGGTCGCACCATCCCGGCGGCATAGGTGAACTCGTCGAAGCCGGCGCGCAGCAGGCGGTCGGTCAGGTAGACGGTGCTGCTCGAGCGCTGGATCACCTGGCCGAGGGAATCGCGGACGACGACCTCGACATTGCGCAAGCCGGCATATCGGGTGATGTTGTCCAGCTCGAAGCTTCCCGGCTTGACCGCAGCGCTGTAGACGCGGATGCCGTCGACGTAGACCTCGACGTCGCCGGCGACAGGGGTCGTGCCCGTGAAGCGCGCGGTAGGCGTCGTGATCAGCGTCGGATCCATCGCGTAGGCACGATAGAAGCCGACGCCGCCGAGCTGCATCGTCTGGCCGAGCGCCGCCGTCGACGCCATCTGGTCGCCGGCGACGAAACGCGACAGATGCTCGTACCAGTCGTAGGTCGCGCTGGTCGACAGCCGGGTGAACTTGCTGCCGTTGGCGTCGTTCTGGTAGTTGGTCTGGTTGTCGAGCAGCCACCGGTCGTGGCGCAGCCCGAGCTCGGTATTGACGCCATAGCTGCTGCGCTCGTGCTCGGCGCCATCCCAGTTGAGCTGGTAGTTGACGAAGGCGCTATTGTCGTAGGTCGGAGCGAGCTTCGGTGCCGCAGTCAGGTCGAGCGTCTGGCGACCGAACAGCGCCGGATCGGCGACCAGGTCGAGGCGACCCGCGGCCTCGTCGATCGCGACCCTGACCAATCGTCCCGAGCGCAGCGCGACATAGCGACGTCCTTCGATGGTGACGATATCGCCGGGAAAGTCCCGCAATCCGAGGCGGCGCAGCTCGGCGTCGTCGATCAGCCAGCGGTCGCCATCCCTTAGCAGGAAATGGTCGCCCCGCGGCTGGCCGTTGATGGTGATGGTCATGATCGTGGGAGCGGGACCGGCGGCGGACGCGTCGAGCGCGACCGCCACGAGGGCAGCGGCGAGGATTCCGCGCCAGCGTCGGCGGCTGGATCGGGCCACGGCATCAGCGCGGGCACACGTCGCTTGCCGCGACGGTTGCCGTGAGTATGTTGCGCGTCGTCTTGACCCTGAGCTCGACGGTCGGGCCGGCGCACGCTTCGGGCGGCACCGCCAGCGCATAGCGCCGGGTGGTGCCGGCCAGCAGGTACCACGACGAAACGTCCTTGAGCGGCACCGCGTTGGCGGCGACCGACTCGACGTTGAAATGCACGTTGCCGGTATTGCGGACCTGCAGCACCATGCTGCCGCGCTTGCGCTCGACGACGGTGAGCTCGCCGGCGACCCGCTCGCTCAGCGGCGCGACGAAGATCGGGACGCCGAACTTGATCACCACGGCGATGTTGGTGCCGGAACCCTCCCGGCTCGCCGCAGGCTGCTCTTCCAGGAACACGCGGTAGCTTCGCTCGACGTCGCCCGGCGCGCGCAGCGTGCCGATGCGCACGGTGCGCGGCTCGGTCGCCTCGACCCGCAGCAGCGGCGGAGTGAGCACCAGATCGTTCGACGGCGCGTAGACGTCGTTGCCGTCGGCATCCTGCGTCCACGACGACGGGCTGTTCTTGAACACCAGCGGGTGGTCGTCCTCGCTGGTCACCGTCACCGCGGCGATCCGCACCGCGGCCGAAAGATCGACCCTTATCGGCGCCACGCTGAAGCGTCCGGCCCACGCCGAACTCGCGCAGGCCGCGATCAGACATAGAAGCGCTTTACGGATCATCGCCGTTCACCGGGCCGGAATCGAGGGCCGAAGCCACAAAAAACGAGCCGCCGGATCGCCCGGCGGCTTCGTTTCGCGTCGCACGCGATCCTCAGGGATTGACGGCCATCTGCACCGTGTCGGTGTAGCTGCCCACTGTCGCGTTGATGTAGTTCGCGTTCAGCACGCTGCCGGTCACCGCGAACGTGATCGCGGTCGACTTGCCCGAACCGGTACCCGTTGCCGCAGCCGGCAGGGCCAGCGAGTACGGGATGAAGTCAGTCGCGCCGGGACCCTTCATGCGACGCGACGAGCTCGGGATGTCGTAGTTGTTCCCGTTGCCGGCGGTCACCGTGTAGTTCGAGCCCTTGGTGCACCAGAAGCTGATCGTCGAGCTGCCCGCGCCGTTGCTAGCGCTGGACGGATCGAGGTTGCCGAAATCGAGCACCGGCGTGCTGTTGAACTTGCAGGTGCCGACGACGGCGGCCTGCACGGTCATGTTCGAGGTGTCGGCGGCGTAAGCGCTACCGGCCATCGCCACGCAGACGCCCGTGCCGAGCGCAGCGGCGAGTTTGCTTGCTTTCATCTTTGCTTCTCCCAGTAATTAGGTTAGATGCCTTTTGGCACGGGCTACAAAGCAACGGCTGTGCCAACGATCGGCACCGGCTGCAAGGATGAACAACAAGTTGTTGGTAGATAACGATTTATTGCTCGGGGACCCTCCTCGCTACGGGGGTTGGCGTACACCACAAACCGGGTCGGCGAAGCGGCCGCGAGGCCCGCGACGATGGGAACTGACGAGATCGGGCGAATGACTTGCGAACGGCGCAGCACCCGGCTTGGAAGCCACCCGACTCACGCGCGCAGACGGCGCCTGACCTCCACACTGGTCGGCGCCCGCTCGGCGTCACCGTCGCCCGGCGGCGCCTCGCGCATGCCGCGGCTGCGGTGGCGTGACGGGCCGTCGCGGCGCGACAGATTGCAGGCGCTGACGATCAGCGCCATGTGCGTCAGCGCCTGCGGGAAGTTGCCGAGCTGCCGCGGTGTCGTCGGGTCGTATTCCTCGGCCAGCAATCCGACATCATTGCGCAGCGCCAAGAGCCGCTTGAACAGCCGTTCGGCCTGGGTGCGGTGGCCGGCCAGGCAGAGGTTGTCGACCAGCCAGAACGAGCACGGCAGGAACACGCCCTCGCCCGCTGGCAGCGCGTCGACCTTGGGGGAGCTGCGGTAGCGGATGACCAGTCCGTCGACGACCAGATCGCGGCGGATCGCCGCCAGCGTGCCGCGCACGCGCGGATCGTCCGGGGGCAGGAAGCCGACGATAGGCATCAATAGCAAGCTGGCGTCGACCTCGTGCGACCCGTAATACTGAACGAAGCTGTTGCGCGAAGCATCGTAGCCCTTGCGACAGACCTGAGCGTGGATCCTGGAACGCAAGGTTCGCCAGCGCTTGACCGGACCCGCCAGGTCGTACTGCTCGACCGCCTTGATCGCCCGATCGAAGGCCACCCAGGCCATGACCTTCGAGTGCGTGTAGTGTCGCCTGGGTCCACGCACCTCCCAGATGCCGTTATCGGGCTGGGCCCAGCACGATTCGAGATAGTCGAGCAGCGCACGCTCGAAATTCCAGGCGTCGGCGTCGGGATCGAGTCCGGCGCTGCGCGCGAGCTGCAGCGCTTCGATCACCTGGCCGTAGATGTCGAGCTGCAATTGGGTCGCGGCGGCGTTGCCGACCCGGACCGGAGCCGAGTTCTCGTATCCGGGCAGCCACGGCAGCGTGAACTCGGTCAGCTCTCGCTCGCCGGACAGGCCGTACACGGTCTGCATGTCCTCTGGCCGACCCGCGGCCGCGCGCAGCAGCCAGTTCCGCCAAGCGCGCGCCTCGTCGCGATACCCGGCGAGCAGCAGGGCGTACAGGGTGAACGTCGCGTCGCGCGGCCAGCAGTAGCGGTAGTCCCAGTTGCGCATGCCGCCGATCGCCTCGGGCAGCGACGTCGTCACCGCCGCGGCGATGCCGCCGGTAGGCGCGTAGGTCAGCGCCTTCAGCGTGATCAGCGAGCGCATCACGGCGTCGCCCCAGCGCCCGTCGTAGGTGCAGCGCGCGCTCCAGCCGAGCCAGGTGCGAGCGGTCTCCTCGACCGCGGCGTCAGCGTCTATCGGCAGCGGGCGCGGCAGGTGCGAAGCAAAATGCGTCAGCACGAAAGCGACGCGCTGGCCGCGACGCACGGTGAACGTGGCGACCGTGGTGAACCCCTTGCCGCGGACCGGCACGTCGGCACGCAGCTCGAAGCTGTCGGGACCCGCGGTGGCGAGCAGCGCGCCTTCGACGCGGCGTACCCACGGCACCACCATGCCGTAGCCGGCGCGGATCACCAGCTCCATGCGCACCGTGACGCTGCCGCGCAGACCCTCGACGATGCGCACGACGTCGGTGCGGTTTTCCCACGGCGGCATGCAATCGATGACGCGAACGGTGCCGCCGACGGCGTGAAAGTCGGTTTCCAGCACCAGCGACCGGTCGCGGTAGCGGCGTTCGATCCTGCGCACGCGGCCGCGCGGCGCGAGCAGCCATCGTCCGTGGTCGGGCGTGCCCAGCAGGGTGGCGAAGCAGGCGGGCGAATCGAAGCGCGGCGCGCACAGCCAGTCGATCGAGCCGTCGCGACCGGAAAGAGCTGCGGTCCGGCAGTTGCCGATCATCGCGTAGTCTTCGATCTTCATCGATTCTTCGGGCCGGGGTCGCCGGTTAGGTGCGTTTGGCCGCCGCTGGTTCCACCGCGGCTCCGAGCTGCCTGCGGCGCGTCGACTCGCTCGCCAGGCCTGCCTCGTGCCGCGATTGGCCCGGCCCCTGCCCCGCGCTATAGTTCGGCGCGGGCCACCAACCCCGGCCCGACCAGACATCCCACGAGGAGGAAACATGCAAGCCACGGCAACTGCAGCGGCGACCCGCGCCGGCGTCCCCACCCGCACCTGGTTCAGGCTGGCGATACTCTACTTCATCGTCGCTACCGGGCTCGGACTTTACATGGGCATGTCCGAGGATCACACGCTCTTCCCGGTGCACGCGCACCTGAACCTGCTGGGCTGGGTGTCGCTGGCGCTGACGGGATTCCTCTACGAGCGCTTCCCCGCCGCGACGGCGAACGTCTGGTACACGATTCATTTCTGGGTGTACAACCTGGCGCTGCCGCTGGTGATGCTTGCGCTGGCGCTGTTCATCAAGGGCGCCGCCGGGCTCGGACCCGTCGTCGGCATTCTCTCGATCGTGCTGTTCGCTTCGATCGTCGTCTTCGTCATCAACCTGTGGCGCAGCAGCGGCGGCTGAGGTCGTCGTGGTGACGGCGGCCGCTGTCGACGGGCCGCCGACGCTCGACGTCGATCGGGCGGTCGCGACGATTCGCCTAAGGCGGCCCGCCGAGCACAATCGGATCGATCCCGACGATGTCGACGTCATCCGCGGCTATCTCGATCGCAGACTCTATCGCGATGCGCGGGCGGTCGTTTTCACCGGCACCGGCGAGGCCACGTTCAGCTCCGGCTACACGATCGAGGCGATCGTCGAGCGGCTCGATCGTCGATTCGAGCAATTGCTCGATGCGATCGAGCAGTTTCCGCTGCCGACGATCTGCGCGCTCAACGGCAGCGTCTACGGCGGAGCCACCGATCTGGCGCTGTGCTGCGATTTTCGGCTGGGCGTGCGCGGCTCGCGCATGTTCATGCCGGCCGCCCGTTTCGGGTTGCACTATTATCCTGGCGGATTGCGGCGCGCGGTCGCGGCGCTCGGCGCAGCGCAGGCCAAGCGGATCTTCCTGACCGCGCAGCCGCTCGACGCCGAGGAGATGCTGCGTATCGGCTTTCTGACCGAACTGGTCGACCGCGGCGCGCTGGCCGACCGGGTCGATGCCTATGTCGCCGCGCTGGTCGACTGCGAACCGCGCGTCGTGGCGTCGATGAAGCGGCAGATCGCGGCGATCGCGGCGGGCGATCGCGAAAACGCCGAATCGCGCGCCGACTACGAGAACTCACTGGCCTCGGACGAGCTGCGACGGCGGCTCGCCCGGCTGGGACGCGACACCGCGTGAGGCGGCGATCGCGTCTTTCGCCTTCGCCGTCAGCGGACTACTGGTCGGTCTTGCCGTTGACGACCAGGTTGTCGGCGATGAACCGCGCGTCGTCGCCGCGATAGATCACGCAGTCGTACGGCCCGGGCGTGGCGGTCAGCGTTCGCATCGGCAGCCCCGGGAACCGCGTCGACAGCCAGGACAGCTCCTGCCCGCATACCGCGGCGCTGAACAACGTCACGTTCTCGTTGATCGAAGGCTCGGGTTGGCCGATGCTCCAGGTCACCTGGGTCGACCCGTTCGACAGAATCACGATCGCGTCGGCCTGCTGAGCATGAAGACAAATCGAAGCAACAGCCACTGCCAGTAGAGTGCGCATCGGGTTCATTCGCTTCCCTTCCCTGAATATTGGGTGCACCGGGTGCACCGTGACCTCGGATGGAGACGCGAGGCCGTGCCGGATTGCGTCGTCACTATTGCGTGGCGACGGGCCTCGCTCAATCGGCCAACGGATGATTGCGATGTAGGACGCGAGGCGAGCCGGGCCGCGCTATCGCCCATCCGATGTCGGACAAATCGAGCCGATATGTAGGACTCGATCGGCCTGCCGTAATATGTCGCGATGTGCGGGCGCTACGACATGTCGGAGACGCCGGCGCGGCTGGGCGCGCGCTATCGGGTCGACGTCGGGTCGCTGGATTTCGCGCCCGAGGCCGACGTCCGCCCGACGAGCATCAACCCGGTCATCCTGTTGCGCGGCGGCAAGCGCGTCGTCGAGCTGATGCGATGGGGGCTGGTGCCGTCGTGGGCGGCCGAGCCGAAGCATTTCGCCGGCAGCTTCAATGCACGCGCCGAGCAGGCGCCCGAGCGGGCGATGTTCCGGCAGCCGTTCCGGAGACGGCGCTGCCTGGTGCCGGCGTCGGCGTTCTACGAGTGGACGCACATACCCGGCCAGCGCCGCAAGATCAAATACCGGATCACGCGCAGCGACGGCGACCTGGTCGCGCTCGCCGGGGTCTGGGACTACTGGCGCCGCGGCGACGAAAAGATGCTTTCCTACGCCATCCTGACCACCGAACCGAACGCCACGATGGCCGAGCTGCACGATCGCATGCCGGTCATCCTCGGCGAGGAGGAATGGGACGAATGGCTGTCACCCGATACCGATCTCGACACGGTACGCGCGATGTGCATGCCGTGCCCGAGCGAGTGGCTGACGGCGGCGCCGGCGTCCTGACGCGCCGGGCGCGTGCGCTGGCTAGCGCTGGCCGGCGCGCCGTGGAAACTGCGCCAGCCGCCCCACGCTGCGCTCGAAGCCGTCTCGACGCGCGAGCCGCGCCGCCTGCCGCGTCGAGACCAGCGTGTAGTGGCGCGCGCGCTCGAGCCGGTCGTGCAGCTCCCAGCATCCTTCGGCGGTGATCCACAGGCGCGGGTCGATGCGACGCAGATCCAGCGGCGTCGAGTAGCCGCGCAGGGTCTTGCGGCCGCCGGGGGTCGAATACTCGTGGAAATACGACATCGCCAGCTCGCGCAGGCTGCGGTAGACCGGGTCCCGAAAGCGCAGCGCCACGCCGTTGGACTTGGAGATCGCGCCCCAGCATGCGCCGCGGCGGAACAGCGCGACGATGTGCGGATAGTCGGAAGCGTCGCAGTCGAGCCGCATCACGCGGGGCGGCTCGCCGTGGATCCACAGCGCGCAGGCCGCCACCAGCGCCGCCTCGATGCAATGCGCTCGGCGGTGATGGAGCACCTCGCAAACCGAATACGCGGTCTCGCCGCCGATCTCGTGGTTGATCGGCAGCGCATTGACGAAATCCTGGACCTGGTGCGGCGTGCGCAGCCGCGCCAGAACGGCGTAGTCGCGGCGACTCAAGCCCAGCTCGTCGCGACGCGCGAAACGCCGGTCGGCGCGAGTCATGCTATCTTCCGGGTCCCGTGACGAACCATTTCGGAAGTTACCGCGGCGCGGCCGGCGCCACAAGACGCTCCCGGCATGGACCGGTCGTAAGATGAGGGCGTCGGTCGCGATCGGCCACCTGACGCTGCTGCTGGCGGCGCTGTTGATGGCGTCGTCGGCGCAGGCGGCGGGCAGTTTCTGCGTCAGCAGCGATGTTCTGACCTTCGGCAACCGCGCCGTCGGGTCGAGCACGACGATGAGCGCCACGGTGAGCAATTGCGGCGACGCGGCCTTCGACATTACCGGCGTGAGCGTCGATCCGGCGACAGGCCCGGCCTTCCATCCGTCGACCACCTGTTCGGCCGGTCTTTCGTTGCTGCCGGGAGATGAGTGCCGGGTCGATGTCGTGTTCGCGCCGTTCGTCGCCGGGCAGACCTCCGGGGGTCTGTGGCTGAGCAACACGAGCGGCACGCCAAGCCGGCTGGTCGCGTTCTACGGCCGCGGCACCGACCAGCGAGCCGGCACCGCAACGCTCGCCTTCGCGCCGGCCAGCGTCGATTTCGGCGCGCAAGCGGTCGGCACGCATTCACCTCCGCTGGCGGTGATGCTCGAGAACGCCGGGCCCGCGACGCTGACGCCGAGCGCGATCATTTTGAACGGGCCGGCGGCGTACGATTTTTCCGGCTTCGAAGACAGCTGCGGCGTCGGCGTGACGATTCCAGCCGGCAAGTCGTGCCAGCTATCGATCTACTTCGGGCCGCAGCAGACCGGGCAGCGGCTGGCCGATCTGGTGATCGACGCGCCCGAGCTGGCGTCGCTTGCGATCCTTCAGATCTCCGGCACCGGAGCGCCGGCAGCACAACCGGCGCCGTACGAAGGCCTGTGGTGGAATTCGCCGGCGGGCTCCGAGTCGGGTTGGGGCATCGTCCTGACGCAGCAGGGCGACACCATCTTCGCCGCGTGGTTCACCTACGACCTTGCCGGCAAGCCGCGCTGGCTGGTGATGAGCGCCGACAGGATCGCGTCCAATACCTACGCCGGGACGCTCTACCAGACCACTGGACCGCCGTTCGACGCCGCGCCGTTTCCCCCGATCGGCAGCGCCGGCGGCGCCGCCGGTACCGTCGTCGGTAGCGGGACGTTCACGTTCGACGATGCGAACGATGCGACGTTCGCCTACACGGTCGACGGGGTCAGCCAGACCAAATCGATCACCCGCGAGTCGTTCGGGCCGGTACCGGGTTGCACCTTCGGTGGCGGGTCCGACCCTGCGCTCGCGACCAGCTACCAGGACCTGTGGTGGAACGCTCCGGCCGGCTCCGAGTCGGGCTGGGGAATCGAGATCGTGCACGAAGGCGACACCATCGTCGCGATCTGGTTCACCTACGATCGCGATCGTTCGCCGATGTGGCTGATCGCGACGCTGGCAAGAACCGGCGCGACCACCTACAGCGGGAATCTGTTTCGCATGACCGGCGGTCCGGCGTTCGATGCGGTCCCGTTCCCTCCCCTCGGCAGTCCCGGCAGCGCGAGCGGGAGCATCGTCGGCACCGCTACCCTCGATTTCTCCGACGGCAACGCGGCGGCATTCAGCTACTCGGTCGACGGCGTGGCGCAGACCAAGTCGATCACGCGCGAGGTTCTGGTTTCGCCGGGAACCGTCTGCCGATAACGCTAGAAGCGTCGAGCGAAAAGCCGGTGTCGTTCCTTGCTGTCTCCGGGGCGATGACCGGACCAGAGCAGCGTCCAGCTCGGATCTGGCGCTTCCGATGGATCGCTCTGGTTGTCCTGCACCCACACCAGCGAGCATCGTGAGCCGGGGATCTTCTCCAGCGGCACCGCGACGATGCCGCCCTCGTAGTCGAGCATCGCCGCTTCCGATTCGCCCAACCTCAAGCTGTTGACGCAATCGAAACGTTGCGGCAGGTGGAGGCGCATGTCGTCGAACATCGCCCGATAGCTCTTGGCGGCGTTGATCCACGGCATCCATAGCGTCGCCAGCAGCAGCCACACCAGCATCAGCCCCAGCGCGCAGCCGGCGACCGCGGCGATGCGGCTGCGGACCAGACGCCGCAATGTCGCGAGCCATGCAACCGTCGCTGCAGCGGCCAGAGCGACTGCGATCGGTTGCGCCCGCGGCGCATCGTTCAGCGGCAGCCACTCACCCAGGCCCAGCCAGTCCGGCGGCGATCCCGATACTGCGATGGCCAGACACATTCCCCAGAGCGCGAGCGCCGCGACGCCAAAAATCGCGCAAGCGATCGCGCCGAGATGGCGCTGGACCTTCGCCGGCAGCGTCTCGGCCTCGGCAGCCGCCAGCAGCGACATCGGCAGCAACGCGGGCAGCAGGTACAGCGCGCGCATCGACCCTGCCAGCGACAACGTCGCGATGATGACGGCTGTCATCACCGCACAAGACTGCAACGGACGATCGTCGCGCCAGCCGCTGCGACGACGCCACAGGGCCCATGCCGCCAGCGGCAACGCCGGGAATGCGAACCAGGGCAGCGTCTTCGCGTAGTACCAGGATTCCGGACTGGCTCCGAGGCTGGCGTAGCCGAAAAAGCGTCCGAGGTTCTGCTGCCAGAACCATTGATCGAAGAGCTCGGGCGCGCGCAGGTAGAGCGCCACCGGCCACACAACGAGCCACGGAAGACAGGCCAGCGTCGCAAACCCGACGGCACGTCCGTATGCGCGCGTGCGCCAGGCGCGAAACAGCGCCGGCAACAGCAGCGCGGTGAGACCGACACAGCCGGGCGCCAGCAGACCCTTGGCGAGAAAGCCGACGCCGGCGCCGGTCCCGAGCAGTGCGCCGCCGGCGGCAGGACGCTCGAGCAGCAAAGCGAGCCCGAGCAGCGCCACCGCAAATCCGGCGAGAAGCGCGACGTCGACCACCAGCAGATGCGCCTGCAGCACCAGCCCCAGACAGGCGATCAGCGTGAGGACCGCGGCGCTCGGCGCATAGGCCCGGTCGGGCCACGATCGCCGTGCGGCGAGCGCGACGCTGCCGAAGGTGATCGCCATCCACAGCGCATTGGCCAGGCGTGCCGCATCGTGCAGCGCCAACCGGCCCTCGAACAGGTCCGCGCTCGCCTCGGCGACCGCGAAGTACAGCGGCGGTTTCTCGAGAAACGGCAGGCCGGCCGAACGCGGCACAATCCAGTCGTGCGTGCGCTCGAGGTGCGCGATGATGCTGGTAACGTAGGTCTCGTCCTGCTTCCAGGGATCGTGGCCGATCAGGCCCGGGAAGACGTAGATCGCGACGGCCAGCGGCAGCAGCAGCCACCGCCAGCGAACGGCCTGCGTCTGGCGCGCCACCGATGCCGAGGTGCCGGGCTCGACCGCGGTACTCGAAGACGAGGACATTTTTTCGCCGCGCTATGCGAGATCGACTTCGGACGCGTCGATCGCGACCTGGATTCCGACTCGGGTTATCGGGGGGATAGCTGCCGCGAACGCGCCGGCGGCACCTGCAGGGTCCGATGATACACGCACCGTCTGCGCCGGCGCTGACCCCGCCTGTCGTGGACCTGACGACGAGGCGCCGCCGAGCTGGAGCGCAGTCGAACCCTACGCGGTGGAACCGTTTCGCTCGGGCGCCGGCGCGACTTCATCGGGATCCGACGCGCCGAGCCCGTCGACGTAACGGTTATACATGCACAAAGCCGCGGCGATCAGCACCGCGTCGTGAATCTCGAAATCGGTCGCCCCTTCGCGGCGCGCTCTGGCCACATCGTCGTCGCTAACGTGCTTGCCGCCCTGCTGCACCTTGCCGGCGATCGCCAACAAGGCCTTCAGCTTCCCGGAAATCTCTAGCCGCTGTGCTTCTTCGCGGCTCTTTGCGGGAGCAAGAGGATGCAAAAAATCATCAAGGCCGCGAGAACCGCGGACGCAGCGTAGCGGCTCAGCGCAAGCCCGCCACTGGCGACGGGCTTGTCGAGCAGATCCCCGATCGTCGCGCCGAGCGGTCGCGTTAGAATGAAGGCTATCCAGAACAACAGGGTGTGCGACAACTTCGTCCGGTAGTAGGCCGCCGCGACAATCGCCAGGCCGCCGGCAAACACCACGGCGCCTCCTTCGTACCCGAGCCCGAGGCCCGCCTTGCCGTCCGCCATCCAATCGCCGAGCGCAGTGCCCAGGGTTTGCGAGAACATGATCGTTGCCCAGTAAAAAAGCTCTGCTTTTCGCGATGCAATCCGATTGATGGACACCGATCCCAGCGACCAGTGCCACAGGCCGAGGGTCGCGAGAAGCAGCAAGAACAGGATCGACGCCCCCCCGGCATAACCAATGCCCAACGAGCGATCCAGAAAATCGGCCAGCGTCGTGCCGGCTGTCGTGGTCGCCACGATGACGCCCCAGTACAGCAGCGGGTGGAACCGCTTGGCGGCGATTTGCGCGCCGACCGCAATCACGAAGATCGCCGCGAAAATGGCCGTGCCGACGAGGTACCCCAGGTGCATCGACATCGTCACTGCGTCGCCGCCGGTTTCGCCGAGAGTGGTCGCCGCTACCTTGATGACCCAGAAGACGAGGGTCGCCTCGGGAACCTTGCTCAAAATCTTCCTTGCCTGAGTCCGATCCATGGAATCTTTTCACTTTCGCGAAAACAAAAAATGATCACAGAGCGGCGTGCGCGCGTCAGCGAACGTCCGACGCCCTTGGAGCCGCCATGATCCGACCACCTGGGATATCGGACAGACCGCGCCGAACCAAGATCGGTTCCGGCGATGGTGGTCGAGAATCCGACACGGATGCGGTGGTCCGGCGCCGGACTGGCTTTTCTATGGACAGCGCGGCCCGGCGTGAACCGATATCGCGTTGTCTGGTTTTGGAGACAACCTCATGTTCCTGAATCTTCAGGTAGTCACCGTCTTCCTCGTGGCTGTCGCGATGTCGATGGCCCTGGCGCACGCCCTCGAGCTGCCCGGCAAGCTGCGACTCGACAGGGAAACGTACTCCGCCATGCAGCCGATCTACTATCCAGGGTTCACGATCGGCGGCGGCGTTGGCGAAGGGTTCGGCATACTCGCGACGCTTGGGCTTCTACTGGCGACACCGACCGACAGTGCAGCTTTCCCCTGGACGCTGGTCGGCTTCATCGCGATCGTCGCCATGCAGGCGGTCTATTGGATTGTCACGCACCCGGTAAACGAGTTCTGGCTGAAGAATCAGGATTTGAACAAGCTCGGTGCCGGATTCTTCGGAGTCGATTCCACGAAGACGCCCGCGAAACGAAACGGAGAGGATGTGTGGAAGCGATTTCGTAACCGATGGGAATATTCCCAC
>DATEFZ010000021.1:0-28015 GCA_035280325.1 Casimicrobiaceae bacterium | reverse complement strand
CCGGGCGGCGCGGATGCTGATCTTCTCCGGCCGCAGCGCGATCGTGCCCGTCGCGCCGGCCGGCGCCGCGGGCGCGGCGACTCGTACCGTGCCGAGTCCGGCGACGTCGATCGCGACGACCCCGTCGGCGCTCTCGGTGATCGCTCCCTCGAGCAGGTTGCAGGTGCCGATGAAGTCGGCGACGAAACGCGAGGTCGGGAAACTGTAGATCCGCGACGGCGCATCGACCTGCTGCACCCGCCCGCGATCCATCACCGCGATGCGCTGCGACAGCGCCAGCGCTTCGGTCTGGTCGTGCGTGACATAGACGAAGGTGATGCCGACTTCCTTCTGCAGGTTGATCAGCTCGATCTGCATTTCCTCGCGCAGCTTGGCGTCGAGCGCCGCCAGCGGCTCGTCGAGCAGCAGCACGGTCGGGTGCGTGACCAGCGCGCGACCGATCGCGACACGCTGCTTCTGGCCGCCGGAAAGCTCGTGCGGATAGCGCTTGCCGAAGCCGGTCAGGCGCACGTCCTCGAGCGCCGCCCGCACCTTGGCCGGAACCTCCACCGTCGGCGTCTTCGCCATCTTCAAAGGAAAGGCGATGTTGCCTTCGACCGTCATGTGCGGGAACAGCGCGTAGCTCTGGAACACGGTGCGCACCGGACGCGCCTCGGGCGGCTGGTCGGCGAGGTCGTCGCCGTTGAGCAGGATGCGACCGCCGTCGGGGAGATCGAACCCGGCGATCATGCGCAGCAGCGTCGTCTTGCCGCAGCCGGAAGGGCCGAGCAGCGTGAAGAACTCGCCGGCCTCGATGTCGATGCTGACGTCGTCGACCGCGGTAAAGTCGCCGAAGCGCCGCGTCACGTTCTGGATTTCGAGCAGCGCCATCGCGGGCGGCAAGCGGCAGGGCGGAAGATGGGCGATTGTAGCAAAATGGCGACAGTGGCTCGGGGTTCGGGTGGTGCGGCGATCACGTCGCCGGTCAACCGATCGCCGCCGGCAGGCGTTGATCGACGACGGTGGAGGCCGATGCGGGGCAATGCGTTACGGTACGGTGCAGCGATCGCGGTACTCGCTGTGCTGCCGGCGGTCGCCGACGAGGTTGCCGGCTACCAGCCCGATCCGTTCGCCCAGGCAACCACGGGCTTTGCCGCCTGTCCGGCGGTATCGCCTCCGGTCCTGACCGTCGAGCAGATGCGGATGCAGGCGCACGAGCGCGTCGAGCGCGGAACGTCGTGCTGCCTGGCCGGGACCTGCGAGTGCGGCGGGGCGTACAAGCGCGATCCGGAGATCAATGCCCGCGTCGTCGCGGCGATCCGCGACGATGCGCGCTTTCGCGACGCCAGCGTCTGGGTGACGACGATGCGCAAGTTTGTCACCCTGCAGGGTTGCGTGCGGACCAGCGCGCAAAAGCGCGCGCTGGAGCGGTTGGTACGGCGTCAGCGCGACGTGGCGCTGGTGTGGAACGAAACCACGGTGGGCCCGGTCACAAAGTCTTCGACGCGGGCAGGAAAAGCGTTGTCAACGACCAAAACGAGGGAACGATGAGATATCTGATATTGGCGGCAGCAGCATTTTTTGCCGCGCAGGGCGCACTGGCGCAGTCGACCGCTCCGGCCGAGAGCGGCAAATCGACCGTCCAGCAGCCATCCGGCGCGGCCGCGGCGAAGAACGTCGGAACCCACGACATGACGGGCAAGGCCGACGCCTACCTGAAGGCGCAGGAAAGGAAGCGGGCGGCGCGGGCGAAAAAGAGCGGCAACGACGATCCGAAGGTGGCGAAAGCCGAGGACACCGACGTGCGGCCGGGCAGCCTGATGAGCGAGGACGAGCGCGTCGAGCACCGCAAGAAGCTGCACAGCTTCAAGACGTTCGACGAGTGCCAGAAATACCAGCAGGACTACGAGGCGAAGGTCACGGCGCGGGCCAAGGAGCAGCACAAGACGCTGCGTCCGTTCAACGACGCCGCCTGCAACCGCTACAAGGTCGCGGCGGGCAAGCCGGCCCCGGGCAAGGCCGCCGCCAAGTAGGTCCGGCGCCGGTGTTCCTGCTGCTCGAAGATCGCGCCAGCGCCTTACCAGACGCGCCAGATCAGCACCGCCGCGGCCGCCGCCGCCAGGATCACGATGAGCATCAGCCACCGGTTCCTGGCGCGCTGCGCCGCGGCCAGCTCGCGGATCGCGGCCTCCGACGCCGGCGGCGCTTCGCTCAATCGCTGGTAGACCAGGCGCGGCAAAAGCGGCAGCGCGGTGGCGAGAAACGGCGCCTCGTCGCGCAGTCGGCGCTCGACCGCGCGCCAGCCGATCTGCTCGTGCATCCAGCGCTCGAGAAACGGTTTCGCCGTCACCCAGAGATCGAGATCGGGGTCGAGCTCGCGGCCGAGGCCCTCGACGTTGAGCAGCGTTTTCTGCAGCAGCACGAGCTGCGGCTGGATCTCGACGTTGAACCGGCGCGACGCCTTGAATAGCTGCACCAGGATGCGACCGAGCGAGATCTCTTTCAGCGGCCGGTCGAAGATCGGCTCGCAGACGGCGCGAATCTCGCTCTCGAGCGCGTCGACGCGGGTCTCCGGCGGCACCCATCCCGACTCGATGTGCGCGGTGGCAACGCGCCGGTAGTCGCGGCGGAAGAACGCCAGGAAGTTCTGCGCCAGATAGCTTTTGTCGCGGTCGGACAATGCACCCATGATGCCGAAGTCGAGCGCGATGTACTTGCCGCGATCGGCCGGGGCGACGGCGACGAAGATGTTGCCCGGATGCATGTCGGCGTGGAAGAAACCGTCGCGGAATACCTGCGTGAAGAAGATCTCGACGCCGGCGCGAGCCAGGCGCTTGATGTCGACGCCCTGCTCGACGAGTCGCGCCCGCTGGCCGATCGGCGTTCCGTGCATCCGCTGCATCACCATCACATCGCTGTTGCACCAGTCCCAGTAGACCTCGGGGATCAGCAGCAGCGGCGAGTGGGCGAAATTGCGTCGCAGCTGCGAGCAGTTGGCCGCCTCGCGCGAAAGGTCGAGCTCGTCGTGGATCGTGCGCTCGAACTCGGCGACGACGGCGCGCGGCTTCAGGCGTTTGCCGTCCGACCACAGCTTCTCGACCAGCATCGCCCCGGTGTGCATCAGCGCGAGGTCCCTGTCGATCGTCGCCGCGATGTTCGGGCGCAGGACCTTGACCGCCGCCGGCGTCCCGTCCGGCAGCTCGGCCAGATGCACCTGGGCGACCGACGCACTGGCGACCGGATCGCGATCGAACGAGCGGAACACCTGGTCGGCCGGCTTGGCATACACCCGAGCCAGCGTCGCGAGCACCTCGTCGGACGAGAATGGCGGCACTCGGTCCTGCAGCTTGGCGAGCTCGTCGGCGATGTCGGCCGGCAGCAGGTCTCGCCGCGTCGACAGCATCTGGCCGAACTTGACGAAGATCGGTCCCAGATCCTGCAGCGCCATGCGCAACCGTTCGGCGCGCGGTGCCGAGACGTCGCGCCAGAACGTTACCGCGCGCGCCGTCGGCCGCAGCCAGCGAAATCGCTCGTGGCCGAGCAGCAGCTCGTCCAGCCCGTACTTGAGCGCAATGCGCAGGATCCTGACCAGCCGCAGCCATCGCATGGCGACGATTGTAAGGGATCGCTCGGCTGCGCGAGGGCGACCACGCCGATGGCAGACTCGCGCCGGCGGCAGGACCGCGCTCGGTCAGGAAGGCGCGGCGACGGCGCGCACGCTTCGTGGCCCGGGGCGCCGTCGCTGTTGCAACCACAGGATGGCGGCGAGGAGCAAGAGCGCCGGAATGTACAACCATTCGCGCGCCGGCCGCGGCCGCTCGGTTTCGATGCCGGTGACGTTGAATCCCTGCTCGAAGCCGGCCTTGTCGGCGGCGCTTTTCAGTCCGACCGACATCACCTGCACGCGGTCGGGCAGCATGATCGTTCTCAAGCCGGCGCGGGCGATGCGCTGCACCCCGTCACCTTCGGCGCCGAGCGGCAGCAGCACCGTCTTGCGCACGTCCTTGCCTTCGAGCGTGGTGCCCTCGATCCGGACTCGCAGGCCGGCGCCGCTGGGAGCGGCGGTGGCCAGCGCCGTGAGCTGCGCCGGCGGCTGCATGTCGTACCGGGGCAGCATCAGATCGAGCCAGAATCCGGGCCGCAGCAGCGTGAACGTCACCAGCAGCAACGCCACCGATTCGTACCATCGGCTGCGGGTGAGGAACCAGCCCTGCGTCGCGGCGGCAAAGACGAGCATCGCGACAATCGCGCCGGCGATGACGAGGATCAGGTGCGGTAGCGAATCGATCCCGAGCAGCAGCAGCTGCGGGTTGAAGATGAACATGAACGGCAGGATGCCGGTGCGGATGCTGTACCAGAACGCGGTGAAGCCGGTCTTCAGGTAGTCGGCGCGCGAGATCGCCGACGCGGCGAAGGCGGCGAGCCCCACCGGCGGCGTGACGTCCGCCATCAGCCCGAAATAGAAGACGAACATGTGCACGGCAACCAGCGGCACGACCAGACCGCTCTGCGCGCCCAGCTCGACCACCACTGGCGCCATCAGCGTCGAGACCACGATGTAGCTCGCCGTCGTCGGCATGCCCATGCCGAGGATCAGGCAGATGACGGCGACCAGGAACAGCATGCCGAGCATGTTGCCGGCCGAGATCGTCTCGACCAGATCGGTCATCACCAGCCCGAACCCGGTGAGCGAGACGGTGCCCACCACGATGCCGGCGGCGGCGGTGGCGATGGCGATGGCGATCATGTTGCGCGCGCCGTTGCCGAGGCCGTCGACCAAGTCGGAAAATCCGCCGCGCAAGCGCGACCAGGGCACGCTTTGGCGTCGAAACAGCGCGATCAACGGCTTCTGGGTCAGCAGGATGACGATCAGCAGCACCGTGGCGTAGAACGCCGAGAGTCCGGGCGATAAGTGCTCGACCATCAGCACCCAGATCAGCAGCACCACCGGCAAGAGATAGTGCAGGCCGGCGAGCAGGGTCTCCTTGAGCGGCGGCAGCTCGATCACTTCCGCATTCGGGTCGTCGATCGTCAGGTCGGGCTCGGCGGCGACGATGCGCAGCAGCGCAAGATAGATGACCGCGATCAGGCCGAGCACGATCGCCAGCGACGCTCGCGGGAAGAGCTCCTTGATCCAGCCCAGGCCGAAATAGACGACGTTGGCGAGGATCACCAGTCCGGCGAGCGTCATCAGGATGCCGGCGACGCGACCGAGCGCCGAGCTGCCGGGACGCGGCGGCAGCCCCTTGATGCCGGCCTTCAGCGCCTCGAGATGGACGATGTAGAACAGCGCGATGTAGGAGATCACCGCCGGCAGCGCGGCGTTCTTGCAGATTTCGGCGTACGGCACGCCGACGTACTCGGCCATCAGGAACGCGGCCGCGCCCATCACCGGCGGCATGATCTGGCCGTCGACGCCGGCGGCGGTCTCGATCGCGCCGGCCTTGGCGGCGGTATAGCCGACGCGCTTCATCAGCGGGATCGTGAACGTCCCGCAGGTGACGACGTTGGCGACCGACGATCCGGAGATCATGCCCATCATGCCGGACGACACCACCGCCGCCTTGGCCGGTCCGCCGCGCATGTGGCCGAGAAACGCGAACGCCACCTTGATGAAATAGTTGCCTGCGCCGGCCTTCTCCAGCAGCGAGCCGAACAGGACGAACAGGAAGATGTAGCTCGCCGACACGCCGACGGCGACGCCGAACACGCCTTCGGTCGACAGCCAGTAGTGCGAGACCGCCTTCGACAGCGACACGCCCTTGTGCTGGACCACCTCGGGCATCCACGGGCCCGCGAAGGCGTAGGCCAGCATCAGCGTGGCGATGATCGCAAGCGGCGGGCCGACGACGCGGCGGGTGGCTTCGAGCAGGAGCAGCATGCCGACCACTGCGGTAACGAAATCGAGCGGCGTCGGCTGGCCTGGGCGCGTCGCCAGCTCGCGGTAGAACAGGAACAGGTAGGCGCCGCAGAATCCGGCGATCGCGGCCAGCGCCCAATCCGGCACCGGCACGCGATCGCGCGGCGACGACTTGCGAAACGGATAGGCGAGAAACGCCAGGAACAAGCCGATGCCGAGATGCAGCGACCGCATCTCGGTATCGTTGAGGATGAATACGTTGAGGGCGAACGGCAGCGGCGACGCGTACCAGAGCTGCACCAGCGACCAGGCGATGCAGGTCGCGGCGAGAACCGTGCGCGCGACCCCGACCGGCTTGCGCCGGCCGAGATCGGCTTCCTCGACCAGCGCGCGGACGTCGACGCCGTCGGTCACTTGATCCAGCCCTTTTCGCGATAGTAGCGCGCCGCGCCTTCGTGCAGCGGGGCCGACAAGCCGTCCTTCACCATGTTCTTCGGATCGAGGTTGGCGAATGCCGGATGCAGCTTCTTGAACTCGTCGAAATTCTCGAACACCGCCTTGACGACCGTATACACGGTGTCGGCCGGGACTTTGGTCGACGTCACCATCGTCGCCAGCACGCCGTAGGTCTTGGTCGGGTTCGGGTTGTTGGCGTACATGCCGCCGGGGATCGTCGCGTACGCGTAGTACGAGTGCTTTTTCACCAGCTCGTCGATCGCCGGCCCGGTCAGCGGAACGAGCTGGGCGCCGCAGGTCGTCGTCGGATCCTGGATGTTGGCCGACGGATGTCCGACGCCGTAGAAGAATCCGTCGATCTTGTTGTCGCACAGCGCCGGGCCGTGCTCGTCGGCCTTGAGCTCCGAGGCGAGTGCCAGGTCCGACGTCTTCATGTTTTCGGCGGTCAGCAGCTCGTCCATCGCCGAGCGCGTGCCCGAGCCGGGATTGCCGACGTTCAGGCGCTTGCCCTTGAAGTCCGAGAACTGCTTGATGTTGGCTTCCTTGCGGGCGACCAGCGTGAACGGTTCCGGGTGCACCGAGAACACCGCCCGCAGGTCCTTGTCCGGCGCCTTGAACGGACCGGTGGCGTTGTAGGCCTGGTACTGGACGTCGGATTGCGCCATGCCGAAGTCGAGCTCTCCGGCCTTGATCGTGTTGACGTTGTAGACCGACCCGCCGGTCGATTCGACCGAGCAACGGATGCCGGTCTTGGCCCGATCCTTGTTGACCAGCCGGCAGATCGCGCCGCCGACCGCGTAGTAGACGCCGGTGATGCCGCCGGTGCCGATGGTGATGAATTTCTGCTGCGCCGACGCCGCGGGGGCCAGCGTCAGCGAAAGCGCGAGCGCGATGCCGGATCCCAGCGCGCCGATGCGGTTGCGATAGCGAGCTTGCATTGCTTTCTCCTCCTTCGGTGGTTGGACTAGGATTCGATGGTGTCGGAGGGTGCCTTTCTCCGCTAGGACTCGACAGTGTCGGGCAGCGCGGCGCCTTTGTCCGCCTTGCGTGCGCCGGCGATCGCCGCGTCGATTGCGCCGGCGAGCCGCTCGACGATGATGGCGAGATCGTCGTCGCCGACGATGAAAGGCGGCGCCAGCAGGACGTGATCGCCGCGTCTGCCGTCGATGGTGCCGCCCATCGGATAGGTCATCAGGCCGCGCGCCATCGCCTCGGCCTTGACGCGGGCGTGCAACCGTCGCGCCGGGTCGAACGGCGCCTTGGTCGCGCGATCTTCGACCAGCTCGATGCCGAGCAGCAAGCCGCGACCGCGGATGTCGCCGACGTGCGGATGCCCGCCGAGCGCGGCGTCTAGACGATCCTTCAACTGTGCGCCCTGGCGACGCACCGCCGAGGTGAGATCGTCGCGCTGGACGATCCGCTGCACCGCGAGCGCCGCGGCGCAGGCGACCGGATGCCCGATGTAGGTGTGACCGTGCTGAAAGAAGCCGCTGCCGCGGGCGATCGCATCGACGATGCGGTCCTGAACCAGCACCGCGCCGATCGGCTGGTAGCCGCCGCCCAGGCCCTTGGCCACCGTCATCAGATCGGGTGCGACGCCCTCCTGGTCGATCGCATGCAGGCTGCCGGTGCGGCCCATGCCGCACATGACCTCGTCGGCGATGAAGAGGATGCCGTGCCGGTCGCAAATCTCGCGCACGCGCCCGAAATAGCCGGCCACCGGCGGTATCGCGCCGGCGGTCGCGCCGCCGACGGTCTCGGCGACGAAGGCGATCACGGTCTTCGCTCCGAGGTGCTCGATCGTCCGCTCGAGCTCGGCGGCGAGTCGGATTCCATACGCCTCGGCGGATTCGTCGGGACGGCGGTCGCGATACTCGTAGCACGGCGAGACGTGCTCGACGTCGATCAGGAGCGGCGCGAATTGCGCTCGCCGCCAGGCATTGCCGCCGACCGCCAGCGCGCCCAGCGTGTTGCCGTGGTAGCTCTGCCGTCGGGCGATGAAGCGGCTGCGCTGCGGCTCGCCGATCTCGACGAAATACTGTCGCGCCATCTTCAGCGCCGCCTCGATCGCCTCCGAGCCGCCAGACACCAGGTAGACGCGCGACATGCCGGGCGGCGCGTGCGCGATCAGGTGCTCGCCCAGCTCCTCGGCCACCGCCGAGGAAAAGAACCCGGTGTGCGCGTACGCCAGCGCGTCGATCTGGCGGTGCATCGCGGCCAGCACCTCCGGATGGCCGTGTCCGAGGCACGAAACCGCCGCGCCGCCCGACGCGTCGATGTATTCGCGCCCGGCGCGATCGACGATGCGCATGCCGTTGCCGCGCGCGGCCAGCGGCGGCGCGGCGTTGAGGTTGCGATGCATCAGCCGCGTCATGCGCCGGCCCGCTTTGCCTCGGGAGTCCAGTACGCGCGCTGGCTGGCCAGCCGTCGCTCGACTTCGGTCAGCCGTTCGAGTACCGCCTTGCCTCCCCTGGCGGCGAGCCTGGCGAGCAGCAGCTCGACCAGCGCCAGCGGCGCGATCATCGACGGAAAGAAAGACACCGAGTCGGCGCGGTAGCGCAGCGCGTGGGTCGCGCGCCGCGCGAGCGGCGACACGACGCTGTCGGTCAGCGCCACGACGGTCACGCCGCGCCGGGACGCCGCGTCGACCGCCTCGACGGTCGGCGTCGAATACGGCGTCTGGCTGATCGCGATCAGCACGTCGCCGCGGTCGAGCGTGTCGACTTGGTCGTGCACCGTGCCGGCGAGCCCGTCGAACAGGACGCCGTTGCGAGCGATCAGGTTGTAGGCATAGCGAAACTGGAACGCGATACCGAAGCTGGAGCGCACGCCGAGGAACCCGACCCGTCGCGCGGCGGCGATGGCGCCGACGACCGCGTCGATCAACGCTGCCGAATTGAGCGCCAGGACCGAGCGCACGTCGTCGATCTGCGCGCCGGTCAGCTCCTGCGCGAGCCTCCGGGTGCGGCGGGACTCGGGCGCCGCCTGCAGCGCGGAAGCCCGGCGTTGCAGGAAGCCTCCGGTCATCGCCTCCTGGAACGGGCGGCGCAGCGCCGCGTAGTCGGCGAAGCCCAGCGCCCGGGCCAGCCGCAGCATCGTCGGCGCCGATACGCCGGCGGCCCTGGCCTGCTGCCGCATCGATTGCAGTGCCGTCTCGCCGGGATGATCGGCGACCCAGCGTGCGCCGCGCCGCAGCTCGGGGGTCAGCGCCTCGAAGCCGCTGCGGATGCGTCCGAGCACCTCGGACGCGGCGGGCGACTTGGCCGGACTCGGCGCCATGTAACATACGTTACACAACCGCAATGCGAATTACAAGTGTTTTATCCCCCGGGATGCCCGGCACGTCGCGCGCGCAGTGGCGCCGGTCGTGGGCTGGCGTCGAGGCGCGACGGCGGATCAGGGGGGCGTCTTGGCGCCGCGCCCGGCCAGCCGGGCGACGCGGTCCCCGAGCTGGTCGACGCGTGCGACTAGCGCCGCGATCGCTTCCGAGCGGTCGCTGCCCGCCGCCGCGCGCACGCCGACGCCCGCTTCGTCGCGCAGATAGCTTCCGACGCTATCGCCGGTGCGCCTCGCCATGTACGCGGGCAGGGTGAGCAAGCGGCGGCCGGCGTCGGCGAGCGCCTGGCCGGCGATCGAGCCGAACGCGCCGGAAAGCGCGCGCTCGACGAACCACGGCAGGGTTTGGGCGAGCTCGCCGATGGTCTTGGCCAGGGCGGTATCGCCGCTTCCGGCGGCGAGCTCGTTCCACCGTTCCGGTTGCGCCACGAGCTCGGGCAGACGAAGCGGCGAGATCGTGATCGTCAGGTCGGGCGTTGCCGCCGAGTCGGCGAGCCTCCCCTCGGCGTCGACGGCGAACGTAGCCTTTGCCGGGCCGAGCACCACGGCAAACGTCCGGCCGGCGTGCGCAGCGAGACGCTCGCGCGCCCACTCCTCGTCCGCGAGCATGCGATTGACGAGCTTGGCTGCGGCGGACAGGCCCGGCCTCAAAGCGCGCGGCCGCGGTGCAGTGCGACGACGCCCGCGGCCAGGTTGAACCAGTCCACACGCTCGAATCCCGCGGCCTCCATCATCTCGCCCAGCGCCGGCTGGTCGGGATGCACGCGTATCGATTCGGCGAGGTAGCGGTAGCTTTCGGCATCGTTGGCGACCAGCTCGCCCAGGCGCGGCAGCACGTTGAAGCTGTACCAGTCGTACGCGGCTCGAAGCGGCGCCCGGACGCGGCTGAATTCGAGCACCAGCGCCACCCCTCCGGGTCTGAGCACACGGCGCATCTCGGCGAGGGCCGCTTCCTTGCACGTGACGTTGCGCAGGCCGAAGCCGATGCTGACGCAATCGAAGCTGCGCGGGGCGAATGGAAGCGCCTCGGCGTTGCATTGCACGGCAGGGATCAGCCGGCCCTCGTTGACCAGGCGATCGCGGCCGGCGGCGAGCATCGCGGCATTGATGTCGGTCAGCACGATGCTGCCGGCGGCGCCGACCCGCGCCGCGAACAGCGACGCCAGGTCGGCGGTGCCGCCGGCGACGTCGAGCACGCTTGCGCCCGGCCGCACGCCGGAGGCTGCGACGGCAAACCGCTTCCACGCCCGATGCATGCCGAGCGACATCAGGTCGTTCATCAGGTCGTAGCGGCCGGCGACCGAATCGAACACGCCCCGCACGCGACGGGTCTTCTCCTCGGGCGAAACCTGCCGGTAACCGAAGTGCGTCTGGTCGCTCATCGGCGGCTTTAGTGATGGCCGCAGGCACGGCCGGCCGGCGTTGCCGGTGGGCTCGCATCCGGGTCGCGGCTGGCGCCGGCCGAGCGCATGCGCTCGAGGTACTCCTGCCACATCGGGCCCTGCTGCTCGCCGAGCTCGGCCAGATAGTCCCAGGAGTAGATGCCGGTGTCGTGGCCGTCGGAGAACTTCGGTCGCACGGCATAGTGGCCGACGGCTTCGAGCTCGGTGATCGTCACCTCGCGCTTTCCCACCTGCAGCACTTCCTGGCCGGGACCGTGGCCACGCACCTCGGCCGACGGCGAGTAGACACGCAGGAACTCGTACGGCAGGCGGAAGCTGCGGCCGTCGGCGAACGAGACCTCCATCAGGCGCGATGCCTGATGTAGCTTGATCTCGGTGGGAACCGCGGCGCGCGGATCGAGGCCGGCCATGGCGCTATTCTAGCGCGCCCCACCCCAGCCGATATCGACCGCTATTGGACGATGTCGAGATTGCCGATGCCGGCCATGACGTTCCGGTTCTTGGCATCCTTGCCGTGCAGCTTGATCTCCAGCCGCAGGTCGTTCAGCGAATCGGCGTTGCGCAGCGCGTCTTCGTAGGTGATCAGGCCGCCCTCGTACAGGTCGAACAGCGCCTGGTCGAAAGTCTGCATCCCGAGCTCGCGCGACTTCTTCATGATCTCCTTGATGCCGGAGACGTCGCCTTTGAAGATAAGGTCGGAGATCAGCGGCGAGTTCAGCATCACCTCGACCGCCGGCACGCGACCGCGGCCGTCGCGGCGCGGGATCAGCCGCTGCGCGACGAAGGCGCGGATGTTGAGCGACAGGTCCATCAAAAGCTGCGGTCGCCGCTCCTCGGGAAAGAAGTTGATGATCCGGTCGAGCGCCTGGTTGGTGCTGTTGGCGTGCAGCGTGGCCAGGCACAGGTGGCCGGTCTCGGCGAACGCGACCGCGTAGTCCATCGTCTCGCGGTCGCGCACTTCGCCGATCAGGATGACGTCGGGCGCCTGACGCAGCGAGTTCTTCAGCGCGATCTGCCAGTTGTCGGTGTCGACGCCGACTTCGCGCTGCGTGACGATGCAGTTGCGGTGCTCGTGCACGAACTCGATCGGATCCTCGATGGTGATGATGTGCCCGTAGCTGTTCTCGTTGCGGTAGCCGAGCAGTGCCGCCATCGACGTCGACTTGCCGGCGCCGGTCGCGCCGATGAACAGCATGATGCCGCGCTTGCTCATCGTCACGTCCTTGAGCACCGGCGGCAGGTTGAGCTCGTCGAAGGTCGGGATCGTGGTGTTGATCGTACGCATCGCCATGCCGATCCGGCCCATCTGCACGAAAGCGTTGCACCGGAAGCGGCCGATGCCGGGCGGGCTGATCGCGAAATTGCACTCCTTGGTCGATTCGAACTCCGCCGCCTGCTTGTCGTTCATCACGCTGCGCACGATCTCGATCGTGTGCTGAGGCGTCAGCGCGGTCTTCGACACCGGCGCGATCTTGCCGTCGACCTTGATCGCCGGCGGGAACCCGGCGGTGATGAACAGGTCGGAGCCCTTCTGCTTGACCATCAGGTCGAGCAGCTCGTGGATGAACTTGGTCGCGGTTTCTCGTTCCATGGCCGTCCCTCGTTTCCGGCGTTGTCGCTAGCCGCCGAACAGGTCCTTGTTGACCGCGCGGGCGCGCGCTTCGGCCAGCGAGACCTGGTTGCGGCGGACCATTTCGGTCAGGCACTGGTCCATCGTCTGCATGCCCATCGCCTGGCTGGTCTGGATCGCCGAGTACATCTGTGCCACCTTGTTCTCGCGGATCAGGTTGCGGATCGCCGGCGTGCCGATCATGATCTCGTGCGCCGCGATGCGCCCCTGCTGGTCCTTGGTCTTGAGCAGCGACTGCGCGATCACCGAGACCAGCGATTCCGACAGCATCGCGCGCACCATGTCCTTCTCCGCTGCCGGGAACACGTCGATGATGCGATCGATGGTCTTGGCGGCCGAGCTGGTGTGCAGCGTCGCGAACACCAGGTGGCCGGTCTCGGCGGCGGTCAACGCCAGCCGGATCGTCTCCAGGTCACGCATCTCGCCGACCAGGATGTAGTCGGGATCCTCGCGCAGGGCAGCGCGCAGCGCGTTGGCGAACGACAGCGTGTGCGGCCCGACCTCGCGCTGATTGATCAGGCACTTCTTGGATTCGTGCAGGAACTCGATCGGGTCCTCGATCGCCAGGATGTGTCCGTACTCATTCTCGTTGACGTGATTGATCATCGCCGCCAGCGTCGTCGACTTGCCGGAGCCGGTCGGTCCGGTGACCAGGATCAGCCCGCGCGGGCGCGTCGTCATGTCGGCGAAGACCTTGGGTGCAGCCAGCTCTTCGAGCGACAGCACCTTGGACGGGATCGTGCGGAAGGCGACCGCGGCGCCGCGCTCCTGATTGAACGCGTTGACGCGAAACCGCGCCAAATTGGGGATTCCGAACGAAAAGTCGCATTCGAGCATCTCTTCGTACGTCTTGCGCTGCGCGTCGCTCATGATGTCGTACACCATGGCGTGCACGTCCTCGTGCTCCATCGGCGGCAGGTTGATGCGGCGGATGTCGCCGTGGACGCGGATCATCGGCGGCAGGCCGGCCGAGAGATGGAGGTCGGACGCCTTGTTCTTGACCGCGAAAGCGAGCAGTTCGGCAATGTCCATTTATAATCCCTGCGGCCGCCATTCCGGTGCGCGCCGCCGGTTGCGGCCCCCCTGTATGCCGGCGTCATTCGATTATGAGCCCATCCGAGAAGGCGTGGCAAGCGACGCGGCAGCGCATCGCCGCGGCGGCTCGCTCCGCAGGCCGCGACCCGGCTTCGGTCCGGCTGCTCGCGGTCAGCAAGAGCAAGCCGGCCGACGCGATCCGGGCCGCCTACGCGCTGGGTCAGCGCGCGTTCGGCGAAAACTACGTCCAGGAAGCGACCGCCAAGATGGCGGCGCTGGCCGATCTGCCGGGCATCGAATGGCATCTGATCGGACCGTTGCAGGGCAACAAGGCCCGCGCGGCGGCCGCGGCCTTCGACTGGGTCGAGTCGATCGACCGGCTGGCGGTGGCCGAACGATTGTCGGCTACACGTGACGCAGGACAATCGGCGCTCGAGGTCTGCGTGCAGGTCAACATCAGCGATGAGGCGACCAAGAGCGGCGTGGTACCCGATGCCGCGCTCGCGCTGGCGCGCGCGGTCGCTTCGTTGCCGCGACTCGCCCTGCGCGGCTTGATGGGCATCGCCGAGCCCACCGCCGACGCGGCGCGGCAGCGCGCGCAATTCGGCGTGCTGCGCGAGCTCTACGCGACGGCGCGATCGGAAGGGCTTATGCTCGACACACTCTCGATGGGGATGTCGGACGACCTCGAGGCGGCAATCGCCGAAGGCGCGACGCTGGTGCGTATCGGCAGCGCGCTGTTCGGGCCGCGCTCGACGTGACCGGCAAGGGGACAGCGTGAACATCACCTTCATCGGCGGCGGCAACATGGCGCGGGCGCTGATCGGCGGCCTCGTCGCCCGCGGCCACGCATCGAACGCGCTGGTGGTGGTCGAGGTCAACCCCGAGGCGCGGGCGACGATCGCCGCGCGCTTCGGCGTCGCGACCTTCGCGTCGGTCGAAGCCGCGGCGCTCACCAGCGCCGATCTGGTCGTAATCGCGGTCAAGCCGCAGCACGTGCGCGCGGTCGCGCGCGAGTTGGCGACGCTGCTCAAGCGCCAGGTCGTGCTGACCATCGCCGCCGGCATTCGCCTTGCCGACCTGTCGCGCTGGCTGCTCGGCTATCGACGGCTGGTGCGGGCGATGCCCAACACGCCGGCGCTGCTCGGCGCCGGCATCGCCGGTATGTACGCGCTGTCCGGTGTCGACGGCGACGGGCGCGCCCGCGCCGCGTCGGTGCTCGACGCGGTCGGCGTCACGCTGTGGTGCGAGCGCGAGGACGAGCTCGACGCGGTGACTGCAGTATCCGGCAGCGGACCGGCGTATGTCTTCTATTTTCTCGAAGCCGTCGAGCGCGCCGCGCGCGAGCTCGGATTCGCGCCGACCGAAGCGCGCCGGCTGGCGTACACGACATTCTCCGGCTCGATGCGGCTCGCCGAGCAGAGCGAGTCGGAGCCGGCGCTGCTGCGTGCCCAGGTCACCTCCAGGGGCGGCACCACCGAGCGGGCGATCGCATCGCTCGACGAAGCGAAGGTCATGGCCGCGATCGTGGCCGCGGTCAAGGCAGCCGCCGACCGCGCGCGCGAGATGGGCGCGCGCTACGGCGCGGAACCGTAACGGAGCGCGATATGCTTGCCGACGCGCTGCGTTTCCTGGTCGATACCGTGTTCGGCCTGATCGTCTATTCGGCCTTGCTGCGCTTTCTGATGCAATGGCTGCGCGCGCCGTTCCGCAATCCGCTCGGCCAGGCGGTCGCCGCGCTGACCGACTGGGCGGTGAAGCCGTTGCGCCGCGTCTTGCCGGGCTTTCACGGCCTCGATTGGGCGTCGCTGCTTTTGGCGTGGATCGGACAACTGGTCTGGCTCGCGGCCCTCGCGGCGCTGTCCGGCGCGGCGCTTTCCGGCACGCTCGCGGCGTGGCTGGCCGCGCTGGCGGTGGTCGAGCTCGTCAAGGCGGCGTTGTGGATACTGATCGTCGCAGTGTTCGTGCAGGCGCTCCTGTCGTGGGTCGCGCCCGACGGGCCGCTGGCCGGCGTGCTGAACGCGCTGACGTTCCGGTTCCTGTCGCCGATACGGCGAAAGTTGCCTCCGCTCGGCGGCACGCTCGACCTGTCGCCGCTGATCGTGATCGTGCTGGCCTACCTGGTGCTGATCCTGCCGGTCGCGTGGCTCGAGCAGACCGTCGCCCGGATGTTCGGCTAGCCCATGGGCGCGCCGGAGCGCACCAGCGCATTGGCGAGCCGCACGAAATCGGCGACCGCCAGCGTTTCGCCCCTTGCTCCCGCGTCGACGCCGGCGCGTTCGAGGTCCGCTTCGTCGGCATGCGGGCGCAACGCGTTGCGCAAGGTCTTGCGCCGCTGGCCGAACGCCGCGGTGACGATCTGTGCGAAGAGCTGCGGATCGGCGAGCCGCGGCCGCGCCGCGCCGAGCGGGGTGAGCCGCACGACGGCGGACTCGACCTTCGGCGCCGGGCGGAAAGCGCCGGCCGGCACCGTGAACAGCCGCTCGGCGGAAAAGCGAACCTGCAGCATCACCGACAGCCGGCCGTAGTCGGGCGTCGCCGGGAGAGCGACGATCCGTTGCACGACCTCCCGCTGCAGCATCGCGGTGATATCGCGAAGCTGCGCCTCGAATTGCGCGAGGTGGAACAAGAGCGGCGACGAAATGTTGTACGGCAGGTTACCGACAACGCGAAGTTCCCCGCCCAGTCGTGCAAAGTCGAACGTCAGCGCATCGACCGCATGGAGCGAGAGATCGTCGGTCGACAACGCTTCGATCAATCGAGCGGACAGATCGCGGTCGATCTCGATCACGGTCAGCCGGCCCGCGCGCTCGAGCAGCGGGCGCGTCAGGGCGCCGAGGCCCGGGCCGATCTCGACCAGGCGATCGCCAGGCTGCGGCGCGATCGCATCGATCATCCGCCGGATGTAGTGCGTATCGACCAGGAAGTGCTGGCCGAAGCGCTTGCGCGGGCGGTGCGCGGCTATCGTCGCCGCCCTGGCGCGCGCGCCGCAAGCTCGATCGCCAGCGCGACCGCGGCGAACAGCGATCCGGGGTCGGCGGCGCGAGCGAGCGCGCCGTCGGCGGCGATGTCCAGCGCGGTGCCGTGATCGACCGAGGTGCGCACGATCGGCAGGCCGAGAGTCACGTTGACGCCGTGGCCGAAGCTCGCGTGCTTGACCACCGGCAGCCCCTGGTCGTGGTACATCGCGACCACGCAGTCGAACTGCGACGCCTTGACGGGAACGAATACCGTATCGGCCGGCAACGGCCCGACGACGTCGATGCCTTGTCCGCGCAAGCCGGCGAGCACAGGCGCGATGACGTCGATCTCCTCGCGGCCGAGGTATCCACCTTCGCCGGCGTGCGGATTGAGCCCGCAGACGGCGATGCGCGGCTTAGCGATCCCGAACCGGCGATCGAGGTCCGAGGCCGTGACGATGAGCGTCTGCTCGAGCCGCTCGCGGGTGATCGCCGCCGGCACCGCCGCCAGCGGCAGGTGCGTCGTCGCCAGCGCGACCCGCAGCGGCGGCTGCCCGGTGCCGACCAGCATCATGACGACCCGGGCCGCGCCGGTTCGCTGCGCGAGAAACTCGGTGTGGCCGGTGAACGGAATGCCGGCGTCGTTGATCACGCTCTTCTGCACCGGCGCGGTGACCATGGCCGCGAACTCGCCGCCGATGCATCCGCTGACCGCGGCATCGAGCGAGGCGATCACCGTCTTCGCGTTGCCGCGATCGAGCCGGCCCGGCTCTACGCCGACCGCGACCGGAAAGTGCAGCACTTCCAGCGCACCGGGTTGCGCGCCGGCTTCACGCCGGTAGGGGATGAGGTGGACGCCGGCGCCGAGCCTGCGCGCCCGCTCGCGCAACAGCTCGCGGTCGCCGGCCAGCACCAGGCGAGCCGGCCAGCTTCGTTCGGCGAGACGCACGGCGAGGTCCGGACCGATGCCGGCAGGCTCGCCGACGGTGACGACGATCGCCGCGGTCATCGTGGCCGGCTTCAGGCGCGGGTTTCGATGCGCACGCCGGACGCGTCGCCGAACACATCGACCTCGACGCCCGCGGCGGCGCTGATCGTCGCGCCGTCCGGCGAGACGGCGATCGCCGCCTGCGCGAATCCGTCCAGCGGTTGTGTCGGCTTGCCGAAGACCCAGAGTCCATTCAACGGCCGCTCGCGGTCGATCTCGCCGGTGTGCTGGACCGGCGGACCGAGTGGCAGCGCGTAACCTTCGCGGCCGAATACCGGAAAGCGGTCGAGCGGCGCGCGGTAGCGGATGACCTGGCGCCCTGCCAGGCGCTGCTTGGTCGCCAGGTCGTACCAGGCGCCAGGCGGCAGTGCGACCTCGACTTCCCCGCCCGCCGCGATGATCGGCGCCACCAGCAGCGCGTCGCCGCACATGAACTGCGTATCGCAGGCGCGCGTCAGCGCGTTGCCCGGGAAAACGAGGGGCATCGCGCGCATCACCGGCAGCCCGGTCCTCGCGGCCTGCGCCACCAGCGAGGCGAGATACGGCAGCAAGCGATAGCGGAACGCCAGCCACTGCAAGACGATGTTCCGATGCTCGGCGGCCGGCGGCCACAGCCCGTTCGCGCCATCGCCGCCCTGCTTGAGCTTCAGATGCGAGCCGAACGTCGCGACCTGCAGCCAGCGCAGGTCGAGTTCGAACGAATCCGGCGTCGTGCCGTAAGCGCCGCCGATCTCGGTCGCGACGTACGGTATCCCGCTCACGCCGCACGACAGCGCACCGCGTACGGTCGCGGCCAATCCTTCCCAATCGCCTTGCGTGTCGCCGTTGGCGTGCAGCGGGTAGCGCTGGCAGCCGCTCCAGCCGGCGTCGCCCCAGACGAGCGGAGGCGACTGTGCGGCCGGTGCGAACTTCGCGCTGGCCTCGAACAGGCAACGGCTGTAGAGCAGCGGAAAGACGTTGTGCAATCGATTGCCGTCATCACCGTTGTAAGCGAGGGCCTCGGCCGGCACGTTTTCGCTGTCGTCGCTCTGGATGGCGTCGATGCCGGCGCGGAACAGCGCCTCGTGCGCATTTCGCCACCAGGCGTACGCGGCAGGGTTGGTCAGGTCGACGACCCCGCGCGCCGGCACAGCTTGCGTCCCCGGCGGCACGTCGACATCGCCGGCGCCGACTTCGCACGGGCGTCCGTTTGCATCGGCCAGCAGGTACTGCTTGCCCGCCAGCTCGTGGAACAGCGGCGAATGAATCGAGATGAAAGGTTCTTCGGCGACGCAGACCTTGAGCGCGTGCCGCTTGATCTTCGCCAGCGCCGCGGCTGCGTCGGGGAAGCGCGTCGGGTCCCACCGGAAATCGAACCGCGTCCAGTCGTCCCACGGTGCGGACAGCGTCAGCACGTCGCAGGGCACGCGGCGCTGGCGCAGATCGGCGGCGGTCGCGGCGGCATCCTCCGCGGTCTGCGCGCCGGCGTGTGCGACCCACAGGCCGAGACTCCACAGCGGCACCTCGGGCGCGCGGCCGGTCAGCGCGCCGTAGCGCTCGAGCACCTGGGCCGGATCGCGTGCGGCGATGACGAACAGATCGAGCGCCTCGTCGTCGACCAGCAGCGCGTACGAACGCTGCGACCATTCCGCGTAACCGACGCCGTGCAGCACCCGCGCCGGCGTGTGCACGTAGATGCCCCAGGTGCCGCCGCCCGGGCCCGGGCTCCAGCAAAACGGCACGCTCCGGGTCGACGACCCCGGGTTGTCGCCGTTGCGCGCGACCTGCGAAACGACCAGTCGGCCGCGGCGGTTGAGCGCGCCGCCCTGCTCGCCGAAACCGTATACCGGCTCGCCCGACGACAGGGCGTACGCGGCGATCCACGACTGTCCGGACCGCGCCCGGCCGATCGCCGGCAGGCGCGTTTGCCCGTTCCTCGCCTGGTCGGTAATCGACTGCAGCAGCGGCTTGCCGTCGAGCAGCAGCCGCAGCGACAGCGGCGTTCCGGCGAGCTCGAGCTTCGCGTCGCCCGCGGCGAAGGTCCATACCCCAGGCGCAGGCTGCGCCACCTCGCAACGCTGCGCGCGCGCGACGAGCATGCCGTAGTCGGGCCGCGTGTTGGGACCGACGCGCAGGCGGAAGATGCCGGGACCGAAGCTGCCGATCTCGAGGATGTCGCCGGTCGTGGTAGCGAACGACGCTCCCGACGCCGATTGGCCCAGGCTGCTCGGCGCGTCGATCCGGAGGTAGGCGCTGCTGTCGAGCTGCATGCTGCGTTCCCCTGCGACTTCTCCCGTCGGCGGACTGCTCAAGCGGCGAACTTCGGCTCCGGCAGCCCCGGAACGTCGACCCGCATCGAGAACACGCCGCCCGATTGCGGCAGCGCCGCGAGCTCCGCCGGCTCGCGGTTCTGCCGCGCGCTGGTGACATACAGCGTGCGCAGGTCGGGACCGCCGAACGCGCACATCGTCGGGCACATCGCCGGCACTGCGTATTCGCCGATCCGCTCGCCGGCCGGCGACAGCCGCGCCAGCTTGCCGCCCCGATAGAAAGCGATCCAGTAGCAACCTTCGCTGTCGACTGCGGCACCGTCCGGCCGCTCGACCTCGTTGGTGAAGTGCGCGAACGTGCGCTTGCCGTCGACCGCGCCTTTCGCGGCGTCGAACGCGTATGCCGAGATGGTGCGCGTCGCGGTGTCGGCATGGTAGAGCGTCACGTCGTCCGGGCTCCAGGAGAGTCCGTTCGATATGGTCACCCCGTCGAAGATCCTGGTCAGCGTGAAATAGCGATCGAGGCAGTAGAGCGCGCCGGTGGCGCCGTCGCGGCGCTCGTTCATCGTGCCGACCCAGAAGCGGCCGCCGCGATCGGCGCGCCCGTCGTTGAAGCGGTGATGCAGCGGATCGTACGGCGCTTCGGCCATGCGCTCGCCGAGCGTGCCGGCGCGATCGACCAGCCAGATGCCGTCGCGCAGCGCGGCGACGAAGCCGCCTTCCCGGCGCAGCGCGAAGCTGCCGATCGAAGAAGGCATTGGCCAGGCGACGTTACCGCCGCTTTGCGGATCGAAGCGATTGAGCGACGGCGCGTTGATGTCGACCCAATAGAGCACTTGCTCGTCGGTCGACCAGACCGGGCATTCGCCCAGACTGGCCTTGACGTCGAGCACGCACTCGAACGGGGAGTTCATTGCGCGATCCTGCAGGCGGGAATCCGGCAATCGTACTCGAAAACCCGGCGCGGCGAGCCGCCTTGCTTCAATCCGCGGCCGCGGCGCGATCGGCGATGCCGCGAAACCTGGCCAGATACTCCTGTGCGCGGCCGACCATGAACCCCATGTCGGAGCCGATCGCCAGCCACGAATAGCCGTAGTCGATGAAGCGGGTGACCATGTCGGGTGTCGCGCCGATGATGCCGCAGGGCTTGCCGGCGGACCGGCACATCTTCGCGGCCGCCGCCAGGCGCTCCTGAACCTTCGCGTGGGCGACGTCGCCCAGGTAGCCCATCGACGCCGACAGGTCGGACGGTCCGATGAAAATCGAATCGACGCCGGGAATGGCGGCGATCGCGGGCAGCGCGTCGAGCGCATCCAGCGTTTCGATCTGCACGATGACGCACAGCTCTTCGCCGGCGCGCTGCAGATAGTTCGCCACCGTCCCGTAGCGGCTGCCGCGATGCGTTCCGGCGACGCCGCGCACGCCCTCGGTCGGATAGCGCGTATACGCGACGGCGCGTGCCGCTTGCTCGGCGTTCTGCACGAACGGCAGCAGCAGCGTTTGCGCGCCGGCGTCGAGCGCGCGTTTGACCATCACCATGTCGTTCCACGGCGGGCGGACGATCGCCTGCGCCGGCGTTCCGGCGATGGCGCGCAGGATGTCGATCATCTGCGGCGGATCGATCGGCGTGTGCTCCATGTCGACCACCAGGAAATCGAAGCCCGCGCAGCCCAGCGCTTCGGCGGTGGCCGGCGCGCCGCTGCCAAGCCAGGCGCCCAGCGGCGTTTTTCCCGACTTCAGCGCGTGCTTGAAGCGATTGAGCGGAAGATCCATCGAAATCCCGTCGGACGCGCCCCTGCTGTCGAAGCGCAGCATCGGGCATCGGCTATTGTAGCCTCTCGTGCGCCGGCCGCCGCGCTATAATCGTCCGATCCGTTGATGGGCTTGCGGCCGCGGGACGTTCGGCCGCAGGCCCTTTCTCTTTTCGACCGTCGGGGTCCTGTCCAGATGCGCGCCTATTTCTCCCGCCCCGCTTTCGTCGACGGCGCGCGCGATATGCTGCCGATGACGGTCGGCCTGATCCCGTTCGGCATCGTCTGCGGCGTCGGCGTGCTCGCCGCGGGCGCCTCGCCGGTGGCGGCGCTCGCGATGTCGATGATCGTGTTCAGCGGCGCCGCCCAGATCATCGCCGCACAGCTCATTGCGGCGGGCGCGCCGTTCGCGGTGATCGTGCTTTCGTGCTTCGTCATCAGCCTGCGCTTCCTGATGTACAGCGCGGCGCTGGCGCCGTTTCTGAAGCCGGTCGACCATCGCTGGCGCAACCTGGTCGCCTTCCTGCTGACCGATCAGGCCTTCGCCTCGACCATCCAGCGCTTTCGCGGCTCGCCGGACCTGCGCGCCAACGTCTCCTACTTCGTCGGCGGCGGCGCGGTGCTCTGGCTCGCCTGGCAACTCGCGACCATCGCCGGGATCCTCGTCGGCGCGATCATTCCGCCGACGTGGCAGCTCGAGTTCGCCGTGCCGCTGTGCTTTCTCGCGCTGCTGGCGCCGTTGCTGCGCGATCGCGTCGCGCTGATCGTATTCGCGACCGCAGGCGTCGCGGCGATCGCGCTCGACGCGATGCCGATGCGGCTGTCGATGATCTGCGCCGGGCTGGCCGGCATCGCGGTCGGCGTCGTCGCCGACCGGGTGCGAGGCCGCGACCCGGCGCCGGAGACCGGACGTGGAAGCTAGCCCGCTACTGATCTGGAGCCTGATCCTCGCTGTCGGCGCGATCAATTTTGCGTCGCGCCTGTCGTTCATCGCGCTGTTCGCCCGCCGCGAAATGCCGCCGCTGCTGGCGCGGGCACTCCGTCACGTGCCGGTGGCCATGCTCTCTGCCATCGTCGTACCGGCGATCGTGTTCGTCTCGCCGGGCATCCTGCGGGTCGACGCCGGCAACGTCAAGTTGATCGCTGCGCTCGCCGCCGGCGTCGTCGCCTGGCGCTGGCGCAACACGCTGCTGACCATCGGCGTCGGCATGGCGGCGTTGTGGCTGTTGCAACGCGTTGTAAGCTAATATCGAATGATGGCCGATCACACTCCGCCGCCGGATGGCGAATTGACGCTGCGGTTCGAGGGCACCGACACCTACGTGGCGACGCCCGACCTGATGCTGGCGGTCAACGCCGCGGTGACGCTGGCCCGTCCGCTGCTGGTCAAGGGCGAGCCGGGCACCGGCAAGACGATGCTGGCCGAGGAGGTCGCGCGCGCGCTGAACCGGCCTCTGGTGCAATGGCACATCAAGTCGACGACCAAGGCGCAGCAGGGCCTGTACGAATACGATGCCGTGTCGCGGCTGCGCGATTCGCAACTCGGCGAGGCCAGCGTCGCCGACATCGCCAACTACATCAAGCCCGGCGTGCTGTGGCAGGCGTTCGAGTCGCCGACGCCGGCCGTGGTGCTGATCGACGAGGTCGACAAGGCCGACATCGAGTTTCCGAACGATCTGCTGCGCGAGCTCGACCGGATGGAGTTCCACGTCTACGAAACGCAAGCCACGATTCGCGCTCGCCATCGCCCGACCGTCATCATCACCAGCAACAACGAAAAGGAGCTGCCCGACGCGTTCCTGCGGCGCTGCTTTTTCCACTACATCCGCTTCCCGGACAAGGCGACGATGACGCAGATCGTCGACGTCCACTTTCCGGGACTTAAAAAGGCGCTGCTCGCCGAGGCGCTGGAAGTATTCTTCGAGCTGCGCGACGTCCCGGGGCTCAAGAAGAAGCCGTCGACCTCCGAGCTGCTCGATTGGCTGAAGCTGCTGCTGGCCGAGGACATTCCGCCCGAGGCGCTGCGCAGCAGCGACAAGAAGGTCATCGTGCCGCCGCTGTACGGAGCGCTGCTCAAGAACGAGCAGGACGTGCACTTGTTCGAGCGCGTCGCCTTCCTGGCCCGGGCCGGGCGCTGAAGCGACCCGACCATGGCGTTCATCGAGCCGGTAACGCTCAAGGGCGCGCACGCGACGCTCGAGCCGCTCTCGCTCGAGCACGAGGCTGCGCTCGCCGCGGCCGCCGCCGACGGTGAGCTGTGGCGGCTGTGGTACACGTCGGTCGCGCCGCCCGACCGGATGGGCGAATACGTCTCGATCGCGCTCGACATGCGCCAGCGGTCGGGCGCGATGCCGTTCGTCGTGCGCGACAATGCAAGCGGCGACGTCGTCGGCTGCACCCGCTATTTCAACGTCGACGCCGCCAACCGGCGGCTCGAGATCGGCCACACCTGGTACGCGAAGCGCGCGCAGCGCACCGCGATCAACACCGAATGCAAGCTGCTGCTGCTGACGCACGCGTTCGAAGCGCTGAACTGCATCGCGATCGAGTTCCGCACCCACTGGTTCAACGATGCCTCGCGCGCCGCGATCGCGCGCCTGGGTGCCAAGCAGGACGCGGTGTTGCGCAACCACCAGCTCCTTCCCGACGGCTCGAAACGCGACACCGTCGTATTCAGCATCATCGACGGCGAGTGGCCGGCGGTGCGGCGGCATCTGCGCTTCCTGCTCGACCAGCCGCGGCGGATCTGACGCCAGCACGGCCCCACGCATGCTGATCGACTTCTTCTACCACCTCAAATCGGCCAGGCTGCCGGTCACGACGCGCGAGTTCCTGGTCCTGCTCGACGCGCTGAAGCACGACGTCGTATCGGGGAGCATCGACGAGTTCTACTTTCTCGCCCGCACCTGCCTGGTCAAGGACGAGGCGTTGTACGACCGCTTCAACCTCGCCTTCGGCGCGTATTTCAAGGGCGTCACCGCCCTGCTCGACATTCGCGCCGACATTCCCGAGGAGTGGCTGCGCAAGGCGATCGAAGGCAGCCTGAGCGACGAGGAAAAGGCGCTGATCGAGGCGCTCGGCGGCTGGGACGCGCTGGTGGAGACGCTCAAGCGGCGCCTCGAGGAGCAGCGCGGACGTCACCAGGGCGGGTCGAAATGGATCGGCACCGCGGGGAAAAGCCCGTTCGGCGCTTACGGCTACAACCCCGAGGGCATCCGCATCGGCCAGCAGGGGAGCCGGAGCTGGAGCGCGGTCAAGGTCTGGGACGAGCGCACTTTTCGCAATCTCGACGATTCGGTCGAGATCAACACCAGGAACACCAAGATCGCCCTGCGCCGGCTCCGTCGCTTCGCGCGCCAGGGCGTGCCCGACGAGTTCGACCTCGACACGACCATCGAGCACACCGCGAAGAACGCCGGCTGGCTCGACGTGCACTGGCGGCCCGAGCGCAGGAATCGCATCAAGGTGCTGCTGTTCCTCGACGTCGGCGGCTCGATGGACCCACACGTGCAGCTTTGCGAAGAGCTGTTTTCGGCGGCCAAATCGGAATTCCGGCACCTCGAATACTTCTATTTCCACAACTGTGTCTACGACCACGTCTGGCGCGACAACCGCCGTCGCCGCAACGAGCGCATCGCAACCTTCGATCTGCTGCACAAATACGGACGCGACTGGAAGCTGATCGTCGTCGGTGACGCGGCGATGAGCCCGTACGAGCTTGCGCAGGCGGGCGGCAGCGTCGAGTACGCCAACGAGGAGCCGGGTGCCCTGTGGCTGAAGCGGCTGTTCGCCGCCTGGCGCAACGCGATCTGGCTCAACCCCGAGCCCGAGCGCACCTGGCAGTACACCCGCTCGACGCAGATGGTGCTGGAGCTGCTCGGGCCGCGCATGTTTCCACTGACGCTCGATGGCTTGCAACGCGGGATCGCGACGCTTCGAAAATAGCGTCGGTCTACGCGGCACCGCGGATTGGCCGCCTCGATGCGACGGCGGCCCACGCGTGCCAGGCCAGCCCCAGCAGGACCAGCATCCAGACGATGACCGGCCCGCTGGGCAGGTCGAGTGCGGTCGACGCGACAAGACCCACCGCGTAGCCGGTGGCCCCGAGCGTCCACGAGGCCGCGAGACGTCCTCGCTGCATCGTTCGGGTCGCCAGCGGCGGGACGATCAAGGTCGCGAAGACGAGATACAGACCGACCAGCTGCACCGAAACGGTGACGGCAAGCGCGAACAACACGTAGAACCCGGTGCGGCCCAGCCGCGCCCGACAGCCGAACCACAGCACCAGAATCGCCGCGTACACCAGCGCGGTCCACAACAGCCGCGACGGCTGTGCCCAAAGGATCTGGCCGACCAGCAGGTCGCGCAAGTGCTCGCTGCCGTGCACGTTGCTCGCGAGCAGCAGCACGCTGCCGGTCGCACCGAGGACGAACACCACGCCGATCACCGCTTCCTGGACCTCGGGCCAGACGCGCTCGGTCCAGGTCAGGAGCAGCGCCCCCGCCAGTGCCGCCGCCAGCGCGGCGACCTGGACGGCGATACCTTCGGCCTCGAAACCGAAGCGATCGGCGAGCAACACGCCGCAGCCGGCGATTTGCGCAATCGCGAGATCGATGAATACGATGCCGCGCGCAAGCACCTGCATACCCAGCGGCACATGAGTTGCGGTCACCAGCAGGCCGGCGGCTAGCGCCGGCAGGAGGATCGACAGCTCGACTGCTTCGAGATTCACTGGACCCCCCTCAGCAGGCGCTGGATCGTGTCGTCGAACAGGCCGAACAGATCCTTTGCGGCATCGTCGCCGCCCACGGTGAAAGGCAATGCGACGGCGTTGATCTTCGCGCGCTGGGCAATCCATTGCGACGCACGGTCGTTCTGATAAGCGGCTCGCAACACCATCTTGACCGGCTGGCGCTGGATGATCGTCAGGATTTCCGACAGATGCGCGGTCGTGGGCTCGATCCCCGGCTTGGGCTCCAGCGCGGCGACTTCCTTCAAACCCAGCCATGCGATCAGGTAAGTGAACGCCTTGTGCTGGACCAGCACCGGAACTCCCCTGAGCGGCATCGCCTCTTTTTCCCAGCGTGAGATCGCCGCATTCCAGCGCTCGGAAAACGCCTTGTATCGAGCCTGATAGTAAGCGGCATTGGCCGGATCGAGCTCGGCGAGCCTTGCAGCCAGAGCACCCGCGACGCGCGCGATATTGCGCGGGTCGGTTTGGATGTGCGGGTCGCCCGCCGCATGCACGTCGCCTTCGGCGCGATCGAGCCGCGCCGGCTTGTCGAGCAGCGCGACCATCGGGGCGCCCTCGAAGTATCCCGGCTTCCCCGGCTGGACCTTCGGGTTGCCCGCTTGCTGCAGCACCAGCGGAAGCCAGCCGATTTCGAGCTCGGCTCCGGTCGCAACGATCAGGTCGGCGCTGCGCGCCCGCGCGATAAGGCTCGGTTTGGCCTCGACGTGATGCGGATCCTGCAGCGCGTTGGTGGCCACGTAGACGGTCACTTTGTCGCCGCCGAGCTCGGTTGCAAGCGCGCCCCATTCGGGCACGGTCGCGAACACGTTCAAAGCCGCTGCCGGCATCACCCACGCCGCGGCCATTACGGAAACTGCCGATTGCACCCATGTTTTCATCGCCGCTCTCCTAATAACGATGGGCGCCGTGCGCGCCCATCGTCAGGATGTATTGCAGGAATAGCTCGTTGTCGGTCACGCCCGGGCGCGTCCGGTCCTGCGCGAGCTGCAGGCGGATGCGGCTGAATTCGGAAGGCGTGTAATCGAACATCACCGAAGTGCGCTGCGGATTGAACGTCGGTGTGGCCAGAAACGCGGCGTTGGCACCGTAGTCCGAGTGCCCGGGGTCGAGTCGGTCGTAGCGCAGTCCGACTCGCCAGTACGGCATGAACTGGTACACGCCCTGCAGGTACCAGCCGCTTTGCGACGACGCGTAGTCCGCCGTCCGTGTAAGGCCGAGCGCGCCGTCGCGATCGTAAGTCAGCTCGCCACGCTCGCGCCGCCAGAAGTATTCGCCCTGGAGCTTGAAGTTGGTGTCCTGCGCGTTGCCATTGGGCGCGTACTTCCAGACGAAATCGGCGATCGCGACATGGCTGGAGCCGTTGAAGCCGAGCTGTGCGTCGTTGCCGGCCACGTCGGTCTCTCCGAACTCCCGGTCCTGCGCGCGCGTTTGCAGATACGACAGCCCCGCTCGCCAGCTGTGACTGGCACCGATATCGCCGCCGGTATGTGCGTAGACGACGCCGCTGCCGGCGCCATTCTTGTTGCGCTCGGACCCGGGGAAACCGGCGCCGTTGCCCGCTTCTGCGCCGAATTCGAGGAATTGCTCGGTCGGCGCGACCCATTTGAGCTGCACG
>DATEFZ010000020.1:0-3591 GCA_035280325.1 Casimicrobiaceae bacterium | reverse complement strand
CGGTCAGCCTGTTCACCGCGATCTTCGCGCTGGCGCGCACCGTCGGCTGGATCGCGCAATGGAACGAGATGATCTCCGACCCCGACCAGAAGATCGGCCGGCCTCGCCAGCTCTACACCGGCGCCCGGCGGCGCGACGTGGTGCCGATCGGCCGGCGCACGGCCTAGGGAACCTCTGAACAAGCCCCACATGAGCCGCGTTTCTGCCGCAATGGCTTCAGATGCTAGGCGTCGCGGCGCAGCGAATAGCTCGGCCTATTCGCAAGCCGCGCAACGACGCAGATGAGGCCATTGCGGCGAAACCCGGACGGGACGGGGCTTGCCGGGCGATCTGCTTTGTCGCGCCGCTCGCCAATGGGGCCTGCCATGGGCTTCGCGTCGCTTCGCGCAGCTCATCCCGGCAAGCCGCCGTCGCGGCCACGCGGGACTTATTCAGAGGTTCCTTAGGGGCCAGGTGCTTGTTTTGGCGCGGTTTATGCTAGAGTCCCCGCGAACAGCGGGAGGATGCCCAGGCGATGATGCCTTCGAAGGATCTGGCGGCGCGGTTTGAAGCCTACAGCGACTGGCGCCGGCGCTTGTCGGCCGGCGTGTCGCGGTTGCACGAATGGCTCGCCGAGCAGGACCTGGCCGACGCCCAGGCCGACCTCGCCGTGCAACGGCTGCTCGAGCGTCTTCACCAGGACAAGCTGGTCGTCGCTTTCGTCGCCGAGTTCTCGCGCGGCAAGTCGGAGCTGATCAACGCGATTTTCTTCGCCGATTTCGGCCAGCGGCTGCTGCCGTCCGCTGCCGGGCGCACGACGATGTGCCCGACCGAGCTGCTCTACGACTCGACGCGGCCGCCTTCGATCCGCTTGCTGCCGATCGAGACCCGCTCCCGCGAGGCGACGGTCACCGAATACAAGAACTACGCCGACGAGTGGGTGACGATCGCCCTCGACATGTCGTCGTCCGACCGGATGGCCGAGGCGCTGTCGCAGGTCTCGCAGACCAAGCGCGTGCCGGTGCCGCTGGCGCGCAAGTACGGGCTGTTCGACGACGCCGACCCGTTCGGATCGATATCGGCCGAAGGCACGGTCGACGTCCCGTGCTGGCGGCACGCGATCATCAACTTCCCGCATCCGCTGCTGCAGCAGGGCCTGGTGATTCTCGACACGCCGGGCCTCAACGCGATCGGCACCGAACCCGAGCTCACGCTCAACCTGCTGCCCAACGCGCACGCGGTCCTGTTCCTCCTCGCCGCCGACGCGGGCGTCACCCGGACCGACATCGACGTGTGGACCCATCACATCGCCGGCGACAGCGCGGCCGGTCACGAAGGGCGGCTGGTGATCCTGAACAAGATCGACGGCTTGTGGGACGATCTGCGCGGTGCCTCGCAGATCGAAGCCGAGATCGCGCGCCAGGTGCGCAACACGGCCGAGCTGCTGCTGATCCCGCCGGCGCAGGTATTTCCGGTCTCGGCGCAGAAGGCGCTGCTGGCCAAGGTGAACGGCGACGACGCGCTGCTCGCACGGAGCCGCATGCCTCAGCTCGAGTCGGCGCTGTCGCACCAGCTGATCCCGGCCAAGCGGCGCATCGTCGGCTCCGCCGCGCAGGCCGAGATCCGTTCGATGGCGGCGGGAACCCGCGCCATCCTGGAGAGCCGCATCGCCGGCATCCGCGAGCAGCTCGCCGAGCTGCAGGCGCTGCGCGGCAAGAACCAGGACGTCGTCGAGCACATGATGGAGCGCATCCAGCAGGAGAAGAGCCTGTTCGAGCGCGGGATGCAGCGCTACACGGCGCTGCGCACGGTGTTCACGCAGCAGACCAACAACCTGTACGAGAGCATCGGTCTCGAGACCTTGCGCGGCGCCGCCAGCGAGACCCGCGAGCGGATCGAGAGGAGCCCGTTCACCAAGGGCGTTCGGCTGGCGATGGGCGAGTTCTTCGGCCGGATCTACTCGAGCTTCGAGCGCGGCGCCCGGCAGACCGCCGAGACGCACGAGATGATGCAGGCCATGTACCAGCGCTTCGCCAGCGAGCACGGGCTCGAGCCGTTCTCGCCGCCGCCGTTCTCGATGCTCAAGTACCAGAAGGAGGTCGAGCGGCTCGAACGCGCCTACAACGTCCACTTCAACACGCTGTGGAACATGGTCAGCAAGGCGAAGTTCACGCTGATGAAGCGTTTTTTCGAGACGATCGCGATCCGGGTCAAGCACGTCTTCGACATCGCCAACCGCGACCTCGACAGCTGGCTCAAGGCGGTGATGGCGCCGCTCGAAACGCAGGTGCGAGAACATCATCTGCAGCTGCGGCGCCGGCTGGAGAGCGTCAAGCGCATCCATCGCGCGAGCGACGAGCTCGAGGAGCGCATCGCCGAGCTGGAGCAGGCCGAGCTCGCGGCGCGGGCGCAGATCGCCGCGCTCGATGCCGAGCTCTCGCAGATCGACGCCGTCTGCGAGCAGCCCGAGCCGCTGCCGCTCGCCGCCAACGCCTGACCGTCGCGCGATCGGCGGCGCCCGCCGCCAGGCGCGCCTCTAGGCGGGCAGGTCGCGCGCCTTGGCCGCCATCAGCCCGCGATACTTGAGCAGGAGCTGCTCGCGCGATTCCACGCGCTCGGGGTCGACCGGAATGCAATCTACCGGGCAGACCTCGACGCATTGCGGCGTGTCGAAGTGACCGACGCACTCGGTGCACCTGGCCGGATCGATCACATAGATTTCCAGCCCCTGCGAAATCGCGTCGTTCGGGCACTCGGGCTCGCAGACATCGCAGTTGATGCACTCGTCGGTGATGATCAGCGCCATCAGCTCTTCCCGCGCGACCCGGCCGCGCGCTCCTGGCCGGCCTTCGCCTTGAGCCGCGCGGCGACGGCCGGATGCACGAACTTGCCGACGTCGCCGCCGAAGCGGGCGATCTCGCGCACGATGGTCGACGACATGAACAGGTATTGCTCGGCCGGAGTCAGGAACAGGGTTTCGACCTCGGGATGCAGCTTGCGGTTCATCCCCGCCATCTGGAACTCGTATTCGAAGTCCGACACCGCGCGCAGCCCGCGCAGGATCGTCGTCGCCGCGACCGAATGCACGAAGTCCATTAGCAGCCCGGAGAAGCCCGCGACCTCGACGTTCGCATACGGCTGCAGCACTTCGCGCGCCATCGCGATGCGCTCGTCGGCGCCGAACATCGGCCGTTTGCTCTCGCTGTCCGCGACGGCGACGATGACCCGCTCGAACAGCCTGGCTGCGCGCCGCACGAGATCCTCGTGGCCCAGGGTGAACGGGTCGAAGGTTCCGGGATAGACGACTTTCAGCATCGATCTTCAGGCGCGGCGCAGCAGATGATAATGCACCCGACCGGCCCTGTCGTCGCGTGCCACGACGAAGCCCACCGGCGCCTCGATCGGTGCGCCTGCCTCGACGTACAGCGCCCCGCCGGCGGCGACGCGCGCCGCGGCGGCGGCCATCAGGGAGTCCAGATCCGCGCCGGCGAACGGCGGATCGAGGAACACGACGTCGAAGGTCCGTCGCTCGCGGGCCACGAAAGCGTGCGCGTCGTCGCAATGCGTTTCGAGGCCGGCGGCGTCGAGCGCACGTCCGGTCGCGGCGAGCGC
>DATEFZ010000019.1:0-5702 GCA_035280325.1 Casimicrobiaceae bacterium | reverse complement strand
GACCGCGCGCAGCGATCGCTCGCTCGCCCTGTCGCACGGCGCGAGGCTCGTCTTCGAGCGGCTCGGCGTGTGGAGCGAGGTCGCCGCCGCGCCGGGCGCGGTCACCGCGATCACCGCGGTCGACGTGTCGCAGCGCGACGGCTTCGGCGCGGCGCGGCTCGAGGCAAGCGAGCAAGGCGTGCCGGCGCTGGGTTATGTCGTCAGCTATCGCGCGCTGCAGTCGGCGCTCGACGCGGCTCTGTCGCGTGCCGGTGCGTCGGTCGAGCACGGCGTCGCCGCGACCGAGGTCGATCCGACTCCGGCCCATGCCAGGGTTCGCGGCGAACGCGACGGCGGTCGACACGAGTGGACTGCGCGCCTCGCCGCGATCGCCGACGGCGGCGGCGATCTGGTCGCCGGCAGCGGGCACCACCGCCACGACTATCGCCAGGTGGCGGTGACCGCGAAGCTCTGGGTCACCCAGCCGCACCAAGGCGTGGCGTTCGAGCGATTTACCCCGGAAGGCCCGATGGCGCTGCTGCCGGAAGACGATCGCTACGGCCTGGTGTGGACGACAACTCCGATGCACGGCGACCGGTTGCTGACGGTGCCCGAGGACGAATTTCTGGCCGCGCTCTCGACCCGCTTCGGGTCGCGCGTCGGCGGCTTTCTGCGCTGCGCCGATCGACGCATGTTTCCGCTGTCGCTCGAATTCGCCCGCCACGTCGCCTCGCCGCGCACAGTCCTGCTCGGCAACGCCGCGCAGGCGCTGCATCCGGTGGCCGGCCAGGGCTTCAACCTCGGCGTCCGCGACGCCTACGAGCTGGCGCAGGCATTGCTTTCGTCGGACCGCGACGCGATCGGCAGCGCCGCCAGCCTCGCGAGCTACGCACGCCGCCGACTGGCCGATCGATGGACCGGGATCGCATTCACGCACGGTCTGCTCGGCGTGTTCGGCAACGACTACGCGCTTCTGCGCTGGCCGCGCGGGTTGGCGCTCACTCTGGTCGATGCGGTTCCGCCGCTGAAACGCATTTTCACGCGCGCGATGCTCTACGGGTTGCATTGACCGCGAAACAGTTTCGGCGGCGAAGCAAGAATGATTCCCGCGCGTTGAACGGCGCGAAGCGATTTGCGATGTGTCTGATCGGCGCATCAGCCGCGTCGCTGTCGACGCGACAAACGCGCGACAAGCTCGCGACAAACTCGGTATAATCCGTTCCCCCGCCGCAAGTTCGAAACCTCCGCTTCATCGTGCAGATCGGCCCGTACCGCATCGCGAATCCCCTGATCGTCGCGCCGATGGCGGGCGTCACCGACAGGCCGTTCCGCCAGCTCTGCAAGCGTCTCGGCGCGGGCCTCGCCGTGTCGGAGATGGTCGCGTCCAATCCGAAGCTTTGGAACACCCAGAAGTCGCAGCGGCGCACCGATCACCAGGGCGAGGTCGAGCCGATCGTGGTGCAGATCGCCGGTGCCGACCCGGCGATGATGGCCGATGCCGCGCGCTACAACGTCGAGCGCGGCGCGCAGATCGTCGATATCAACATGGGCTGTCCGGCCAAGAAGGTGTGCAACATCGCCGCCGGATCGGCGCTCTTGCAGAACGAGCCGCTGGTGGCGCAGATCGTCGCCGCCGTCGTCGCCGCGGTGCCGGTGCCGGTGACGCTCAAGATCCGGACCGGCTGGAACCGGCAGAACCGGAACGCGACGAAAATCGCGCAGATCGCCGAGGATGCGGGGATCGTCGCGCTGTCGGTGCACGGGCGCACGCGCGAAGACGGCTACGTCGGACCGGTCGAGTACGACACGATTCGTGCGGTCAAGGACGCGGTGCGGATCCCGGTGGTGGCCAACGGCGACATCGATTCGCCGGACAAGGCGCACCAGGTACTGGCCGCGACCGGCGCCGACGCGATCATGATCGGGCGGGCGGCGCAGGGCCGGCCGTGGATCTTCCGGGAAATCCGCCACTTTCTGGACAGCGGGGAGCGCCTGCCGCTGCCCCGCGTCGACGAGATGCATCGCCTGATCAGCGAGCATCTTGCCGACCATTATGCGTTCTACGGCGAACAGGACGGCGTTCGCATCGCGCGCAAGCACCTGGGCTGGTACGCGAGCGGGCTTGCCGGCGGAATCGCGTTCCGGGCCGAAATCAACCGGCTGGAAAGCTGCGCGGCGCAACTCGCGGCGGTCGACCGCTATTTCGACCGGCTCGCCGCCGCCGGCGAGCGCCTGATCTACGCGACCGGCGAAGCTTCGTGGGAGGGGGAGGCCCTCGCAGCGTGAAACGAGCCATCCGCATGAACGGCGGCAACGAGATCTGCCGCAGCGTCGAGAAATCGCTCGACGAATACTTCCGCAAGCTCGACGGGGAGCAGCCGCACAGCATCTACGACATGGTCATCGCCAACGTCGAGCGCTCGCTGCTGGCGTCGATCATGGCCCGGGCCGGCGGCAACCAGACGCAGGCCGCCGACATGCTGGGGCTCAATCGCAACACGCTGCGCTCGAAGCTTTCGAAGTACAACATCCGGTAGCGCCGGTTCGAGCGTGCTGAACACGGTGGCGGGCTCGTTGTTGCTGCTACCCGGGCCGCCGTCGCGGCCACGCGGGAATGGTTCAGGCATTCCTTAGATGAGCGCGCCGATCAGGCGGGCGCTGCTGTCGGTCTCCGACAAGAGCGGGCTGGTCGAGCTCGCGCGCGGGCTCAAGGATCTCGGCGTCGCGCTGGTCTCGACCGGAGGCACCGCCAGGGCGCTCGCTGCCGCCGGAATCGAGATCACCGAGATCGACGCCTACACCGGCTTTCCCGAAATGCTAGAAGGCAGGGTCAAGACGCTGCACCCGAAAGTGCACGCCGGCATCCTGGCGCGGCGCGACTCGGCCGAGCATGCGGCGGCGCTCGAAGCGCACGCGATCGCCCCGATCGATCTGGTCGTCGTCAATCTCTACCCGTTCCGCGAGACCGTCGCCAGGCCCGGCTGCACGCTCGACGAGGCGATCGAGAACATCGACATCGGCGGCCCGACGCTGGTCCGCGCCGCCGCCAAGAACCACGCGGGTGTCGGCGTCGTGGTCGACCCTGCCGACTACCGCGCGCTGCTGGCGGAGCTTCGCGGCAACGGCGGCGCGCTGACCGCGGCGACGCGGTTTCGGCTGGCGCAAAAAGCGTTCTCGCATACGGCAGCCTACGACGGGGCGATCAGCAACTACCTGACCGCGCGCGAGCCGGGCGGAGCGACGGCGACGTTTCCCGGCTGCTTCAACTGGCAAGGCGCCAAGCGCCAGGACCTGCGCTACGGCGAGAATCCGCATCAGCAGGCGGCCTTCTACGTCGACCGGGCGGCCGCGCCGGGCACGATCGCCGCCGCCCGCCAGCTCCAGGGCAAGGAGCTCTCGTACAACAACATCGCCGACGCCGACGCCGCCTGGGAATGCGTGAAGACTTTTGCCGAGCCGACCTGCGTCATCGTCAAGCACGCCAATCCCTGTGGCGTCGCCGTCGCGGCGGCGCCGCTGCAAGCCTATCGCCGCGCCTTCGCGACCGATCCCACGTCGGCCTTCGGCGGCATCATCGCCTTCAACCGCGAAGTCGACGGCGAGACGGCCGAAGCAGTCGGCGCGCAGTTCGCCGAAGTCCTGATCGCGCCCGGCTATACGCCGGAGGCGCTCGAGCGCAACGCCAGAAAAGCCAACGTGCGCGTGCTCGAGGCCGGACCTGGCGCCGGCCCGCCGGTCGGCTTCGATCTCAGGAAGGTCGGCGGCGGCATGCTGATCCAGACGCCGGACGCCGATGGCATGACGGCTGCGGAGCTCAGGATCGTGACCCGCGCCCAGCCGAGCGCGGAGCAGGTCGCGGACCTGCTGTTCGCGTGGCGGGTGGCGCGGTTCGTCAAGTCCAACGCGATCGTGTACTGCGCCGCCGGCGCGACGCTCGGCATCGGCGCCGGCCAGATGAGCCGGGTCGATGCGACCCGCATCGCGGCGATCAAGGCGGCCGACGCGGGTCTGTCGCTGGCCGGCTCGGTGGTCGCATCGGATGCCTTCTTTCCGTTCCGCGACGGCCTGGACGTGCTCGCCGACAACGGCGCGGTCGCCGTGATCCAGCCCGGCGGCAGCGTGCGCGACGCCGAGGTGATCGCCGCTGCCGACGAGCGCCGCATCGCGATGGTCTTCACCGGCGTGCGGCATTTCCGGCACTGACGACTGTGACGACGGTGCTCATGCCAGCCATCGCCGCGCTGCGGCAGGCCGACCGGCGATGAAGCTGCTGGTCGTCGGCGGCGGCGGTCGCGAGCATGCGCTGGCGTGGAAGATCGCGCAGTCGCCGCGCGTGTCTTCGGTCTTCGTCGCGCCAGGCAACGCCGGCACCGCGGGCGAGAAGGGGATGATCAACGTTCCGATCCACCACATCGCCACGCTGGTCGAGTTCGCCAGGCGCGAGCGCGTCGCGCTGACGGTCGTCGGGCCCGAGGCGCCGCTGGCGGCCGGGATCGTGGACGCGTTCCGCACCGCGGGCCTTCGCATCTACGGCCCGACGCAGGCCGCGGCCCGGCTCGAGAGCTCGAAGGATTTCGCCAAGGCGTTCATGGTCCGGCACGGGATTCCCACCGCCGCGCACCGCACTTTCGCCGATGCCGGCGAAGCGCACGCCTACATCGCCGCGCACGGCGCCCCGATCGTCGTCAAGGCCGACGGGCTGGCTGCCGGCAAGGGCGTCGTCGTCGCCGCCAGCGCGGCGGAGGCACACGCGGCGATCGACGCCATACTGGTCGAGCGCCGCATCGCGGCCCAGCACCCCGCGGCCGGGCCGCGCGTCGTCATCGAGGAGCTGCTGGAAGGCGAGGAAGCAAGCTTCATCGTGATGGCCGACGGCAGGCACGTGCTGGCGCTGGCGTCGTCGCAGGATCACAAGCGGTTGCAGGACGGCGATCGAGGCCCGAACACCGGCGGCATGGGCGCGTACTCGCCGGCGCCGGTCGTGAGTCCCGAAGTGCATGCGCGCATCATGCGCGAGATCATCGCGCCGGCGGTCGCCGGCATGGCGGCCGACGGCATACCGTACAGCGGGTTTCTGTACGCCGGCGTGATGATAGATGCCGCGGGCGATCCGTCGACGCTGGAGTTCAACTGCCGGCTCGGCGACCCGGAGGCGCAGCCGATGATGATGCGGCTGAAATCCGATCTGGTCGACCTTCTCGAGCATGCGCAGGGCGGCACGCTCGACCGGGTAGATGCCGAATGGGACCGGCGGGTCGCGCTCGGCGTGGTGCTGGCTGCCGGCGGTTATCCCGACGACCCGCGCCGCGGCGACGCGATCTCGGGGCTCGGCGCGACCGGCGACGACTGCAAGGTGTTCCACGCCGGCACCTCGCTCGCCGACGGCAAGGTCGTCACCAGCGGCGGCCGCGTGCTCTGCGTCACCGCCCTCGGAGATACCGTGCGCCAGGCGCAGCGGATCGCCTACGGTGCGGTCGAGCGCATCCATTTCGACGGCATGCAGTACCGTCGCGACATCGGCCACCACGCGCTTGCAGCGCGCAAGGGCAGGGAAAGTCCATCGGCGCGGGCGGCGCCGGAACGCTAAGGAACCTCTGCAAAAGTCCCACATGAGCCGCGTTTCTGCCGCAATGGCTTCAGATGCGAGGCGTCGCGGCGCAACGAATAGCTTGGCCTATTCGCAAGCCGCGCAACGACGCAGATGAGGCCATTGCGGCGAAACC
>DATEFZ010000018.1:0-4881 GCA_035280325.1 Casimicrobiaceae bacterium | reverse complement strand
CGGATTCGTCCATCGGGTTCGAGCGGCCGAAGCGGGTAAAATTGTACCTTATGAGTGCATCGCGAGCCGTCCCGTCGTTCGTTCACCTGCGCATGCACAGCGAGTATTCGATCGTCGACGGGATGGTCCGCATCGACGATGCCGTTTCCGCCGCGGTGGCCGATCGCATGCCGGCGCTGGCGCTGACCGACCTCGGCAACGTCTTCGGGATGGTCAAGTTCTACCGGGCGGCGCGGGCGCGAGGCGTCAAGCCGATCGTCGGCTGCGACGTCTGGGTCGAGCACGAGGCGGCGCGCGATGCACCGCAGCGACTGCTGCTGCTGTGCCAGTCGCACGAAGGCTATCTGCGGCTCGCCGATTGGCTGACCCGCGCCCATCGCACCAATCAGCATCGCGGCCGCGCCGAGCTGAAGCGCGAGTGGTTCGCCGAAGGTTCGCAGGGATTGATCGCGCTGTCCGGCTTTGCCGCAGGCGAAGTCGGCCACGCGCTGGTGCAGGGGGACGACATGGCCGCGGCCGCAGCCGCAACGGCGCTGGCGCAGAGCTTTCCGGGACGCTTCTACCTCGAGGTGCAGCGCGCCGGCCACGCCGACGATCGGGCGCTTGCCGCGGCGACCTTGCGGCTCGCCGCCGAGCTCGCGTTGCCGGCGGTGGCCACGCATCCGATCCAGTTCGCCACCCGCGACGAGTTTCGCGCCCACGAGGCGCGGGTCTGCATCGCCGAAGGCAGCGTGCTGGCCGACCCGCGGCGGCCGCGGCGTTTCACCGCCGAGCAGTATTTCAAGACCCAAGCCGAAATGGCGGAAGCTTTCGCCGACGCGCCCGAGGCGCTCGCCAACAGCGTCGCGATCGCGCAGCGCTGCAACCTGGCGATACCGCTCGGCAGGAACTACCTGCCGGCGTTTCCGACGCCGCAGGGCGTGAGCCTCGAACAGCATTTGCGCGATCAGGCTGCGGCCGGGCTCGAACGCCGTCTGGCGGCGCTCTATCCCGACGCCGAAGAGCGGGCGCGGAAAAAACCGGAATACGCGGCGCGACTCGAGTTCGAGGCGAAGACCATCATTCAGATGGGCTACGCCGGCTATTTCCTGATCGTCGCCGACTTCATCAACTGGGCGCGCGCGCACGACGTCCCGGTCGGGCCCGGACGCGGCTCGGGCGCGGGCTCGCTCGTCGCCTACAGCCTCGGCATCACCGATCTCGATCCGCTTCGCTACACGCTGCTGTTCGAGCGGTTCCTCAATCCCGAGCGCGTGTCGATGCCCGATTTCGACATCGATTTCTGCCAGGACGGCCGCGATCGCGTCATCGAGTACGTCAAGCAGAAGTACGGCGCCGAGTCGGTGTCGCAGATCGCGACCTTCGGCACGCTGGCCGCCCGCGCCGTCGTGCGCGACGTCGGTCGCGTGCTCGACCTGCCGTACAGCTTTTGCGACGGCATCGCCAAGCTGGTGCCGTTCCAGCCGGGACGCACCGTCACGCTGAAGCGCAAGAGCGGCGACGACCCCTCCGCCAACGTCGTGTACGCGCGCGAAGTCGAGCCCCTGCTGAACGAGCGCGAGGCGGCCGAGGAGGAAGTGCGCGAGCTGCTCTCGCTGGCCGAGCAGCTCGAGGGACTGCCGCGCAACGTCGGCATGCACGCCGGCGGCGTGCTGATCGCGCCGGGCAAGCTCACCGACTTCTGCCCGCTGTACACGCAGCCCGGGTCGGACGTGCTGGTGTCGCAATTCGACAAGGACGACGTCGAGCTGGTCGGGCTGGTCAAGTTCGACTTCCTCGGGCTCACGACGCTGACCGTCCTCGACTGGACCCTGCGCCACGTGCGCGCGCTCGATCCGCAGTCGGCGCTGACACTGGAGAATCTGCCGCTCGACGACCCGGCCGCCTACGACGTGTTCAGGAACGGCAACACGGCGGCGGTGTTCCAGTTCGAGTCGCGAGGCATGCGCGAGCTGCTGATGCAGGCGCCGCCGAAGCGCTTCGACGACGTGATCGCGCTGGTGGCGCTCTATCGTCCGGGGCCGATGGCGCTGATCCCGGACTACGCCCGCCGCACGCAAGGCGCCGAGCGCATCGAGTTCGTCGACGGTCGCCTCGAGCCGATCCTGGCGCCGACCCACGGCGTGATGATCTACCAGGAACAGGTGATGCAGATCGCGCAGGTGATCGGCGGCTATACGCTGGGCGCGGCCGACCTGTTACGTCGGGCAATGGGCAAGAAGCTGCCCGACGAGATGGCCAAGCATCGGCAGGGATTCACTTCCGGCGCCATCGATCACGGGCTCCCGGCGGCGAAAGCGACGCAACTGTTCAACCTGATCGAGAAGTTCGCAGGCTACGGCTTCAACAAGTCGCACGCCGCCGCGTACGCGCTGATCGCCTACCAGACCGCGTACTTCAAGGCGCACCATCCGGCGGCGTTCATGGCGGCCAACCTGTCGGCGGTGATGGACGACACCGACAAGGTCCGGCAGTTGCATGCCGACGCGGTCGGTCTGGGCCTCGCAGTGCTGCCGCCCGACGTCAACGCGTCGAACTATCGCTTCGAGCCGGTCGACCGCGCGCGGATCCGCTACGGGCTGGGCGGCATCAAGGGCACCGGCCGCCTGGCGATCGATGCGATCGTCGCCGCCCGCGCGGAGCGGCCGTTCGCCGATCTGTTCGATTTCTGTCGCCGCGTCGACAAGCACGCCGTCAATCGCCGCGCGGTCGAAGCGCTGATCCGCGCCGGCGCCTTCGACGTGATCGACCCGCGTCGCGCGACCCTGCTGGCTTCGGTCGGCGCCGCGTTCGACCATGGCGAGCGCGCCGAGCGCGCGGCGGCGCAGGTGTCGCTGTTCGGCGAGGACGGCGGCGCCGGCCCCGGAGCGCCGCCGTTGCCGGCCGCGCGCGAATGGACCGAAGCCGAGCGCCTGGCGCAGGAAAAAGCGAGCCTCGGATTCTATCTTTCCGGCCACCCGTACCACGCGTTCGCCGCCGAGCTGTCGCGATTGGCGCAGCAGCCGTTGGGCGCGCTCAAGGCCTCGCCGTCGCTCATCCGCATCGCCGGCGTCGTGGCGCAGCTCCGCACGCAGGCTTCGCGCCGCGGCAAGATGGCCTTCGTCACGCTCGACGACAGCCGCGATCAGGCCGAGCTCGTCATCTACAACGAGGCCTTCGAGGCCAGCCGCCATCTGCTGCGCGAAGACACCGTGCTGGTGGCCGAGGTCAAGGTCCAGCAGCGGCTGGGCGACGACGGCGCGTTTCAGGGATTGCGCATCGTCGCCGACGCGGTGTACGACCTGCCGGGTGCGCGCAAGAAATGGGCGCGGACCTTGCGCCTGGCCTGCAACGGGTCGAGCTCGGCACAAAAGCTGCTCGAGCTGATCGAGCCTTTCCGCAGCAGCGGGCAGTGCCCGGTGACGATCAGCTACCGCAACCAGGCGAGCGACGGCGACATCGAGCTGGGGAGCGACTGGCGGGTCAATCTGGACGAGAATCTACTGGCGGGCTTGCGCGATTGGCTCGCCCCGGAGAACGTCACCGTCGTCTACTGAACAGCGGCCGCGATTCGCGCCAGCTCCGCCTGCGGTCTTAAGCGCGCCCTCGATGCTCGACGATTTCCTAGGCCGCTACCGGGCCTTGTTCCGCCAGCCTGACGTCGCGTGGCTGCTGGCGACGGCGCTCGCCACCCGCCTGCCGATGGGCAGCCTGTCGCTGGCGATGCTGCTCTACGTGCGCGCGATAACCGCCTCGTTCGCGCTGGCGGGCCTCACCGTCGGCGTCTACTTGGCCGCCGCGGCGATCGCCGCTCCGGCGCTCGGCCGCATCGTCGACCGGCGCGGGCCGCGGCCGGTCCTGATTGCGACCGGCATCGTCTGTCCGCTGGCGCTCGGTTTGATCCTTTTCGCCGATCGGCTGTCGCTGCCCGTAGCGGGAGTCATCGCGCTGGCCGCGGTCGCAGGCGCGCTGGCGCCGCCGATCACGGTGCTGACGCGCACCGTCTGGCGGTATCGCTTCGACGATCCGGACGCCCGCCGTACGGCTTTCGCGCTCGACACCGTGCTGATCGAAATCGCGTTCACCGTCGGGCCGATGCTGGTGGCTCTGCTGATCGCCGTCGCGTCGCCGAAGAGCGCGTTCGCTGCGGCCTGGTTGTTCATGACGATATCGGTCCCGCTGTTCGTCGCCTCGCCCGCGCTCAAGTACTGGCGCCACGAAGCCGGCGCCGAACGGCGTCTGCTCGGGCCGCTGGCCGAGCCGCGCCTGCTGGCGGTGTTCGGCGTGACCTTCCTGGTGCTGTTCGCGATCGGGCTGCTCGAGATCGGCTACGCCGGATTCGCCACGACGGCTGCGATGCCCGCTTTCGCCGGGGTGCTGATCGCCGCCAACTCGATCGGCAGCGGCGTCGGCGGTATCGTCTATGGCGGGGCGAAGCTCGCGTCTCCGCTCGAGCGACAATTGCCGCGCTTTCTCTTGCTGCTGGCGATCCCGCTGGCGGCGCACGCCATGACGACGTCGCCATCGTTGCTGGCCGTGCTTGCATTGCTGGCGGGGCTGGGCATCGCGCCGGCGATGACCACGGTCAGCCTGCTGGTCAGCGCCAACGCGCCGTCGCGCTACGCCACCGAAGCGTTCACCTGGTCGAGCACATTCATCGTCAGCGGACTCGGCGCCGGCAACGCGGTGGGCGGTGGCATCGTCGAAAGATACGGTGCTGCCGCCGATTTCGCGCTCGCCGCCGCCGTCGCGGTGGCCGCGGCGGCGTGCGCGCTGGGCGTACGGCAACCCCCCGCACAGGCGGCGGCCGGCCGGCAGGACTAGCCGCGAGTCGCGCTGCGAGCGTTAGCCTTTAGTCCTGCGGGAGCGCGTGCGCGCCGCTTTGCGCGCAGCCGTCGACCG
>DATEFZ010000017.1:0-8455 GCA_035280325.1 Casimicrobiaceae bacterium | reverse complement strand
GGTCGGAAAATCGACACATGGTGGCTGCGCCCCACCGGTGCAGCGGTACCTCGCACAAAGGAGTTCGATCATGAACCGCAAACCGACGCTTTCCCTCGTTTCCATCGCGCTGACCGCCCTTTTCTCGGGCGTCGCGCTGGCCGCCTCGCCGAGCTATGACACCGGCAAGGCCTCGACCGACAAGATGACTTCGACGACCGACAACATGGCCACCGGGCACAAGACCGGAAACAAGCCGATGGCGCGGGCGGGCGAAGCCAAGATGCTGAACGCCAAGGATCGCAAGTTCGTCGGCACCGCCAGCGAGGCCGGGGCCGCGGAGGTCGCGATGGCCAAGCTGGCGATGGACCACGCCAGCTCGTCCGACGTCAAGGATTTCGCGTCGCGGATGGCTTCCGATCACCAGCAGGCCGGCGACAAGCTGGACAAGATCGCCGCAGACAAGGGCATTACCGAGTCCGACAAGCTGTCGGCCAGGGACCAGGCCGAGCTCGACAAGCTCTCGAAGCTCGAGGGCGCGAGCTTCGACCGCGAATACGTCAAGTCGCAGCTCGCTGCGCACAAGGCCGCGGTGGCGCTGTTCAAGAGTGAATCGAAAAGCGCCAGCGACAGCGACCTGAAACAGTTTGCCGCGTCGACGCTGCCGACGCTGGAAGACCACCTGCAGCTGGTCGAACAGCTTTCGAAGTCGTCGTCGCGCGCGGCGGCGTCGCCCGACAAGATGGCCAAGGCCCGGAAGTCATGAACGTCTGGGCGAGAGTCGGGCATGAGCTCGTCGCCATCGTCGTGCTGACGGCGCTTCTTCTCGCCATGGCGATGCTCGCGACGCCGGTCGCGAGCGCGGCATCGACGCCGCAGGTGCAGAGCAACGGCAGCGTCGACTACGTTTCGGGCGGTATCGGCAAGGACGAAGCCGACGCGCTCAGGCGGCAGTCGGTCGATTACCCGCTGACGCTGGAGTTCGCCTCGGCGCGCGGCACGACCGCCCGCGGCGACGCGGCCTACGTCGCCGATGTCGACGTGAACATCACCGATGCGGGCGGGCGTCAGGTGCTCGCGACGCACTCGGGCGGCCCGCTGCTGCTGGTGCGCCTGCCGCCCGGTGCGTACACCGTCGTCGCCGAGTGGAACGGAGTGCGCAAGGAACACCGTGTCGACATCCCGCAGGGCGGCGGCCGCAGGCACGTCGTCCTCACGTGGTAACGCCCGGCAAGCCGCCGTCGCGGCCACGCGGGACTTATGCAGAGGTTCCCTAACGTGATCGCCGCGGCGCAGCGCCGGTCGGACATCGGGGCTCAGCGGGACGCGAGCCAGCTCTTCGAGTCGCCGCCGCAGCTTCCGCACGGGCTCGTCTACCGCCCCGGGTTCGTGACCCCGGCCGAGGAGGCATGGCTGCTCGGGCGGATCGAGCCGTTGCCGTTTCGCGAAGCGCGCTTCGGCGAGTTCGTCGCTCGCCGCCGCGTCGTCCATTTTCACGCCGGAGGAGACGTCGACAGCGACGATCCGTACGACGACGGCGAGTCGTTTTCGATCGGACCGTTGCCGGCGTTCCTGGTCGGCCTGCAGCAACGGCTTGCCGACGCGTTCGGCATCGGACGCGCGGCGCTAGTCCATACATTGATCACCGAATACCGGCCCGGCGCGCCGATCGGCTGGCATCGCGACAAGGCCGTCTATGGCACGATTTTCGGGCTGTCGCTGCGCGGCCGGGGAACGATGCGCTTTCGGCGGATCGATCCGGCCGCGGACCGCGGGCGATCGGCGATGCTCCAGCTCGAGCCGCGCTCGCTCTACGTCATCAAGGGGCCGATTCGATGGCTCTGGCAGCACAGCATGCTGCCGGCCGCCGAGCTCCGGTATTCGATCACCTTCCGGACTCGCGCCGCCGAAGAAGCCATCGCCGCGTAGCGTTGGCTCGCTCGTTCCGGCGGTCCGCCGGCTTGCAGGCCCGTCGTGCTCGTCGCACAATAGTTGCCATCCTGGCACGGCCACGCAGGACCTCGATGCGGTGGAGGTGCCCGGTGCGACGCCATGCAAGCGTTCATCGTCATCGTCGTGTTCCCGGTCCTGATCGGGCTCGCCTGCCAGCGGTTGTTTCGCGACACGATCCGGGCCACGTTCGCCGCAACGCTCGCCGCGCCGGCGGTGATGTACGTCTGCCTGCGCGGCCTCGACCCGACCGGCACCTGGAACTGGCTGGCGACGCTGCTGGTGTCGCCGCTGGTGATCGCGCTTGCTCTGGCGACCGTTCTGTTCTGTCTGGGACGTTCGAGGTTGCCGAAGCGCCGCCATCGGCGCAGCGCCTGAGGGCGCGGGCGGCCGCCTCGGCGGCGGGTGACGGTTTGCCGCTCCCGAAAGACAGTGGGCCGGAGCCTGTCTGACAGCAAAATCAGACGTTGGCCGATGTTCGCGAAGCCGGGGCGCGGCCCACACTGGCAGCCATGTAGGGATGACGAGCCGGAAGCGCTGAAGCTGGATGCGGATAGGATGCGGAAGGTAACTTGTCCCTACTCTCTCGCAACCAGAGGGTGCACGCGGAAGAAAAAACAAGAACGACGACGAGGTTCCCGCCGGCCGCTTGGCCGAAGAGGACGTGGACGGGCCGGGAGACCGGCCCGTTTTGTTTCGCGCCCCGGCGCATGCCGGGGTCAATCGATGCTGGAGGTGACGACCGTGAGGACATCTTTGGTTGGGCTTCTCGCCGCGGGGGCAGCGGCGCTGGTCGCCGGCTGCGCAGTGGCGCCGGCGTACGGACCGTACTATGCCTACGGCTACGACTCTCCCTATTACTACGGCGACGGCGCTCCCTACTACTACGGTTACGGGCCCGGCTATTACTACGATTACGGGTCGCCGGGCATTTTCGGAACGTTCCGTTTCGACCATCGAGATCGCGACCGGAACTGGGATCGGCGCTGGCGCGATGACCGCGGATCCTGGCACCACGACGGGTCCTGGCAGCGCAACTCGCTGCACCAGGGCGACCGCGCCGGTGCGCGCGTGAACCGTTCGGGACATCGCGCGACCGGCGGCCGCTCGAGTTCGGACCAGTCGACGTCGCGGCGGATGCACTCGAGCCGCTCGAGAGAGGACCGGTCGGACCGCGGCTAGGGCCCTGGCTCGACGAGACGCAAGACCGGAGCCGGGCGCCAATCGCGCCCGGTTTTTTGCGCGCCGGCTGAATGCCGCCTGATGCGGGTTCCGGTTATCATGACCGGGCGTGCGCTGGTCAACAGGCAGTCGCATCGCATCCCGCCCGCCTTTCTCGCAGGCACCCATGTTCTTGCGCTGGGTCACCGTAGCCTACCTGGTTTATCTGGTCGTGCCGATCGCGCTGCTGATCGCCGGATCGTTCGGCGAGTTGTGGCTGAACACGCTGCTTCCCACGGGTTTCACCGGACAGTGGTATCGCGACGTCGCCGCAGACCCGAGTTTCCGACGCGCCTTCGGCGCGAGCCTCGCGGTCGCCGCCCTGACCTGCGCGAGTTGCCTGGCCATCGGATTGCCGCTCGCCTACGCGATATTCCGCACCGGCAGCCGGCGCATACGCGCGCTGGCGCGAATCCTTTACCAGCTTCCGGTCGCGCTGCCCGCCCTGGTGCTCGCCTTCGGCTTCATCCTGGTGTTCAGCTCCGACGCGCTGCCGTGGCTGGGCAGCGTGTGGCTGCTCGCCGCCGGACACCTGGTCCTGACGCTGCCGTATTTCCTCCACGTCGTCGTCGCAGACATGCAGCGTCTCGGCCTGGACACGCTCGAGGATGCCGCCGAATCGCTCGGCAGCACCGGGCGCCAACGCTTCATGCACATCGTTGTGCCGTCGCTCAGGCATTCGATCCTGTCCGGGCTGATTGTCGTCGCCGCGATATCGCTGGGTGAGTTCCAGTTCTCCAACCTGGTTGCCGGCTTCCTCAATCGCACCTATCCGATCGTGCTGTTGCAGGCGTTCTACGGCGCGACGGGATTCGCCTGCGCGGCGACGGTGGTTCTGCTCGCGCTTGCGGTTGCCGCCGCGGTCGCCGGTGGCCTGTCGACTGGCGGCGCGATGCGCATGAAAGCGGCGCTGGGATGAACGTCGCGCCGCCCGCAGTGTCGTTGCGAGGCGTGAGCTTCAGCTACCCGGGGACCCTTGCGGGCGTGCGGAACATCGGGCTGGACATCGCGCCCGGCGAGCTCGTCGTGTGCATCGGCCCCAGCGGCTGCGGCAAGACGACGCTGCTGCGGTTGATCGCCGGCTTTCTCACCCCCGATGCGGGAACGATTCGCCTGAGCGGCGAGGACGTGGGCGCGCTGCCGACCCGCGCCCGCGAATGCGGCGTCGTCTTCCAGTCGTACGCGCTGTTTCCGCACATGCGGGTCTGGGAAAACGTCGCCTATCCGCTGCGTGTGCGCGAGGTGGCTCCCGCCGAGCGGCAGCGGCGGGCTCGCGACATGCTCGAGCTGGTGGGCCTGGCCGAACTGCACGACCGGTTGCCGGCGCAGCTATCCGGCGGCCAGCAGCAGCGGGTGGCGCTCGCCCGCGCGCTGGTATTCAAGCCGCGCGCGCTGTTGCTCGACGAGCCGCTGTCCGCGCTCGACGCAGCCTCGCGGGTGTCGATGCGCGACGAGATACGCCGCATCCAGCGCGAGCAGAGTATCGCTTCGCTGCTGATCACGCACGACCAGGACGAAGCGCTGTCGCTGGCCGACCGTGTCGTGGTGCTGCGCGACGGGTCGCTGCTGCAGGCGGGGTCGCCGGCCGAGGTCTACGATCGGCCGGCCAGCGCCTTTGTCGCGGCTTTCGTCGGCCGGGCCAACCTGCTCGAAGCCACTGCGCTCGACCCCGAAACCGTCGAAACGCCGATCGGTCGCCTTGCGACGCCGCGCCACGGCCGCGACGTCGGCAGCTCGATGCGACTGCTGGTGCGGCCCGAGAAGATCGAGCTGGCCGCTCCGGGGTCCGGCGAGAACGTCTTTGGCGCTACCGTGCTTCGCGATCGCTTCTTCGGCGCATCGCGCCAAATCGAGGTCGCGGCCGGCGGCGGGCGCCTGGAAATCGAAACCGCGTCGCGCGCGCAGGTCGAGGGTGTGCGCCTGCCGCGCGATGCGATACAGTTCCTGCACGACGTCTGAGGAAACAGGTTCCCCAAGGAGGATCGCCATGAAACCGACTCGTCGCCTGATGCTCGCCGTGGCCAACCTGGCGTTGGCGCTGTCCGCCGCTTCCGCTTGCGCCCAGACCGTCCTCGACTCCGCCGAGCTCTATCCGGGCGAGAAGGCGGCGTACGAGGCGGCTCGCAAGGAGGGGATGGTGGTCAGCTTCGATACCGGGCCGACCTGGGCCAACTGGGCCGCGGAATTCGCCGCCTTCAAGAAGCGGTATCCGGAAATGGAGATCGTCTACAACGACATCGGGTCGGCCGCCACCGTGGTTGCGCTCGACAAGGCGAGGAACCGTCCGCAGGCGGACACTGCGTACTATTTCGCGGCTTCGGCGATCGACGCCGTCGCCAGGAACGTGGTCGCCCCTTTCAAGCCTGATAATTTCGACAAGCTGACGCCGGTGTTCCGCGACCCCGAGGGCAGGTGGTTCACGATCCACACGCTGACCATCGCCTTCATCGTCAACACCAAGCTGGTCAAGAACGTGCCGCAGTCGTGGGCCGACCTTCTGAAGCCGGAATACAAGAACGCGATCGTGTACCTCGATCCGCGGTCGACCGGCGTCGGCCAGGTGATGACCTTCGCCGCCAATTTCGGCGCCGGCGGAGACATGAGCAACGTCCAGCCGGGACTCGACTACCTCGGAAAGCTGCACCATTCCGGCAACGTGCTGCGAGTGCTGGGGACGACACCGTACGCGCAGTTCGTGAAGGGCGAGATCCCGATCTGGATTTCGTACGAGAACGACGGGCTCAAGGCAAAGTATACCGACGGACTCGGCGATGCCGTTGCGGTCGTCATTCCGAAGGAGGCGTCGGCAGCCGCGCCGTACGCGATCAGCCTGGTCGAGAAGGGGCCGCACCCGGACGCCGGCAAGCTGTGGCTGAACTTCATCATGACCGACATGGGCCAGGGCATCTTCGCGCAGGGATTCGTGCGCCCGTCGGTGCCGGGCGTGAAGCTGCCCGACAACGTGGCCGACAAGCTGCCGGCTGCGCCGCAGGTTCATCCGCTCGACGTCAAGGCGGCGGCGGCGAAAAAAGCCGACATCGACAAGGGGTGGGCCGCAGCGACCGGCGGCAAGTAATTCGATCGGGCAAGCGTAATGCGAACCCGCAGCGCAGCGAATCTCGCGCTTGCGGCGCCAGGCGCGCTGCTGTTGTCGGTATTCTTCGCGCTGCCGCTCGCCGCGGTGGCGATCGACGCGTTTCGAAGCGGCGGCGGCGCGTTTACGCGGGTATTCGCCGCGCCGGGATTCTGGACCGCGCTCGCCGGCAGCGCCGCGCTGACCTTGGTGGCGGCGACCTTGTCGACCGTGGTCGGCCTGGCGGTCGCGCTTCACCTGTCGCGGCTCGGGCCGGGGCGGCGCACGCTGCTGTCGTTCGTCATCGCGCTGCCGCTGACCTTTTCGGGCTTGATCGTCGCGTACGGGTTCATCCTCGGCTACGGACGCGCGGGCTTCGTAACCCAGTTGCTGGCGCTGGCCGGTCTCGATCCTGCGGCCGTCGGCGCGGCGTTGTTCACGCCGGTCGGTCTGGCGTTCGCGTCGTCGTACTACCTGATTCCGCGGGTGGTCATGAGCATGCTGCCGGTGCTGGTGAATTTCGATCGCGCCCAGCTCGCCGCCGCCGAATCGCTCGGGGCGACGCCGGCGCAGGCGTTTCGTCAGGTATTGCTGCCGCAGGTGGCGGCGCCTGCAGTGGCTTCGTTCTGCCTGGTCGCGGCGGTCGTGTTCGGCGCCTACGGCACCGCGCTGGCGCTGGTGGGGACGCAGTTGCCGATCCTGCCGCTGCGCTTGTACAGCCTGATCTCGGAAACCGGATCCGACTTCCCCGCGGCCGCGGCGCTGGCCATCTGCATCACGGCGGTCTGCTCGTCGGTGATCGCGATAGGCGAATGGGCCGGAGCCCGTCATGAGCGCCACCTTTAGACTCGATCGCAACCGGTCCGCGCTGTTCGATAGCAACGACCGCCGCTTCGACCCTGCGATCCGGCGATGGCGCGCACGCGCCGCGGCGGACCCCCCGCTCGATGCCGGCGCCGAGCCGCTCGACGCGATCGCGGCAGCGACGTGGCTGCAGCGCGAGAGCGGCGCACCGCTGCGGGTGCCGATCGGCGTCGTCGGCCCGCGCGAAGCGAGCGCGGAACAACGATCTGCCGCGGAGGAAGTCGGCGCGCTCTGCGCCGGCTGCGGTTTCGTCGTCATCTGCGGCGGCCGCCAAGGGGTCATGCAGTCGGTTTGCGAAGGCGTTGCCCGCCGCGGCGGCGTCTCGATCGGGCTCCTGCCGGAGAGCGACCCGGCGCTCGCCAATCGATTCGTCGGCATCGCGGTGGCGACCGGCATCGGCGAGGCGCGCAATGCCCTGATCGCCCGTGCAGCGTTCTGCCTGATCGCGATCGGCGACAGTTTCGGCACGCTCTCCGAGATCGCGCTGGGTCGCCAGTTCGACAAGCTGGTCATCGGCCTGGAAGGCGCGGCGCGCGTCGACGGAGTCCGGCACGTCGACGATCCGGTTGCCGCGGTGACGATGGCCGCCGAGTTCGTGCTCGGAGTATCGCCCGGCCATGCATCGTCATAGCCGTGGCACAATCGCGGTCGTGAAGGACAGCACGATCATGCTGCGCTACGCGCGACCCGGCGAAGCCACCGCGCTCGCGCTGATGTCGCGCGACCTGGTCGAGACCGGCCTGGGCTGGACCTACCGCGCCGACCGCATTCGACGGCTGATCGACGATGACGACACCGTCGCGCTGGCCGCCTGCGACGGCGAGCGACTGGCCGGATTCGCGATCATGAGCTTCGGCGACGAGCACGCCCACCTGGTGCTGCTCGCGGTACGGACGACGCACCAGCGCCGCGGCATCGCGCGACGAATGACCGAATGGCTGCTCGAATCGGCGACTACCGCCGGCATTGCGTCGGTCAAGGTCGAATTGCGCGCCGACAACTCGGCGGCGTACGCCTTGTACCGAAGGCTGGGCTTCGCCGAGATGTTGCGCGCACCGGGCTACTACCGCGGCCGCGAAGCCGCGATATTCATGATCCGCATGCTGCGTCCGGCCGGACTCGCGCTTCGCGCCTGGCGGCCGCCGACGCTCGATCGCCGGTAGACGCTTGTGGCAGGCGGGGCGCGGCCCCATGTCGCCCACAGGGAACTCACTCAAGCCCGATGTCGGAGGTCCTGATCCTGATGGTCATCGCGCTCGGCGGCCTGGCGGCCTTCGATGCGCTTCGCGCGCGCGAGGCCGCCACCCGCGCCGCGCGCGAGGCGTGCTCGAAGCAGGGGCTGCAATTCCTCGACGATACCGTCCAGGG
>DATEFZ010000016.1:0-3197 GCA_035280325.1 Casimicrobiaceae bacterium | reverse complement strand
GCTGACGGTGAAGAACACGATCGAAAGCGCAGGTTTCATCGCGTGACCGGTTCTATCGGCGGATCACCGGGCTCGCCAGACTGGCGAGCCCCCGCTCGAGCAGCGCCCGCGCGTCGTCGACGCCGGGCAGCGGTTTCGGCTGGCGCGGCGGCAGGTAGCGATTGACCGGCGCGTAGCCGAGCTCGGGCATCGGCGCGAAACCACCGCGCTCGGCGGTGATGCGGGAGACCTCGGACTCGGGATCGTCGAAGTCGCCGAACAGGCGCGCATGCGTCGGACACGCCAGCACGCACGCCGGCTGTCGATCCTCGGGCGGCAGCAGCTCGTCGTAGATGCGGTCGACGCAGAGCGTGCATTTCTTCATCGTGCCCGACGCCTGGTCCAATTCGCGCGCGCCGTACGGACACGCCCAGGCGCAAAGATTACAGCCCATGCACTTGTCCTGATCGACCAGCACGATGCCGTCGGCGCGCTTGTACGACGCTCCGGTCGGGCAGACCGAAACGCAATCGGCATCGGCGCAGTGCAGGCAGGAAAGCGGAAAGTTGATCGTCTTGCTGGCCGGATACTCTCCGACCTCGTAGTGGCGAACGCGATTGAGCCACACGCCGGACGGATCGGCGCCGTACGGCTGGTAGTCGGAGAGCGGCCCGCTGACCCGCGACGACGCGTTCCACTCCTTGCAGGCGATGGCGCAGGCGTGGCAGCCGACGCAGGTGTCCAGATCGATGACCAGGCCCAGTTTCACGTCGCGTGCTCGCGCATGACGCCGGCCATCAGGACGTTTTGCTTGTGTAGCGCAGCACGTCCGGCCGCGCGCCGTCGTCGTCCGGCAGCCGCTTCGCCGCCGCGAACGTCGGCCAGACGCCGGTCTCGCCGGGAGCGCACTTGGCGACGCTGACGCGTAAGTCGAACCACGCCGCCTGGCCGGTGACCGGATCGGAATTGGTGAGCCGGCGCGGATCACCGGGGTGCCTGGGCAGGAGCTCCGAGATCAGGTGATTCAACAGGAAGCCGGCGCTGGCCTCCGGCGCGCCGGCGTCGAGGCCGGCCGCGCCTGCCTGCCGGCCGACCGCGTTCCAGGTCCAGACGGTATTGGCCTCGACACCCTCCATCGTCTTTAGCTGGCAGCGGACGCGCGCATGGCGCGACGCCACCCACACCCAGTCGTCGTCGGCAAGCCCGAGCCTGGTCGCGGTGCCGCGATTCATGTACAGGTAGTTCTGCGCCACGATCTGGCGCAGCCACGCGTTCTGCGCGTGCCACGAGTGGTACAGCATCATCGGCCGCTGCGTGATGGCGTGGAACGGGTACGCGTCGCGCGCCAGCGACCGGCTTTCCAGCGGCTCGTACCAGAACGGCAGCGGATCGAAGTATTTCGCCAGCCGCTCGCGATCGATCGGCGACGGCGGCTGCGGCCCGTCGTAGAGCCCCTGCCCGGCGAGGCGGAACTTCTGCAGCGGCTCGGAATAGATCTGCAGGATCACCTGCACCGGCGGCGTGCCGAACAGCGCATGCGCTTCGGCGAACTCGAGATAGTCCTTGTTCGCGAACCGGTAGTAGCGCATGTTCTCCGGCCACGGATAGGTGAAGAACGACTGGTGCTCGATGTAGGCTTCCCATTGCTTCGGGTTCGGCTCACCGCGCAGGTGCGATTGCCCGTCCTTGCCGCGCCAGCCGGCGAGGAAGCCGATGCCGGGAAATTTCTGGTAGTTGACGATGAAGTCGCGATAGTCGGCGAACTTGCGCGACCCGTCGTCACGGGTGAACGCCGGGAACCCGAGTCGCGAGGCGAGCTCGACCAGCACGTCCTGCCAGGGACGCACATCGCGGTCGGGCGCCAGGATCGGATGGCGGATCGCGTCGGCCGCGGCGTCGGGCTCCGAAATCGGCCGGTCGAGCAGCGAGATCGCGTCGTAGCGCTCGAAGTAGGTGGTGTCAGGCAGCACCAGATCGGCGAAGTCGACCGTCTCCGAGCGAAATGCGTCGACGACGACGACGAACGGGATCGCGTACTCGCCGTGCGTCCCGGCGCGCGCCAGCATCTCGCGCACGTCGCCGGTGTTCATTGACGAGTTCCACGCCATGTTGGCCATGAACAGCAGCAGCGTGTCGATCGGATACGGATCGTGGTTGGCGGCGTTGGTGATGACCATGTGCATCAGCCCGTGGGCCGACAGCGGCGACTCCCACGAGTAGGCCCGGTCGATGCGTAACGGCTTGCCGTCCTTGTCGACGACGAGATCCTCGGGCCGCGTCGGATTGCCGTTGGGCATGTGCTTGAGCGGCGTGTCCGGCGCGAAGATCACCGTCGGGTCGTTCTCCGGCAGCGTCCGCATCGGGATGCGCCGCGGGTAGGGCGCGCGGGCTCGGAAGTTGCCCGGGCCTTCGAGCGCGCCCAGCAGCATCTGCAACAGGTGCAGCGCGCGGCAGGTCTGGAAGCCGTTGGAATGCGCCGACACGCCGCGCATCGCGTGCATCGCCACCGGTCGGCCGACGACCTTGTCGTGCCGGCGCCCGTGCATGTCGGTCCAGCGGATCGGCAGCTCGACCGTCTCGTTGAACGCGACGTGCGCGATCTCGTGCGCGATCCGCGTGATCGTCGCCGCGTCGATGCCGCACTGCGCGGCGACGGTTCGCGGCGCGTAACGCTCGTCCAGATAGCGCTCGGACAGGAGCGAGAACACCGTCTTGGCGCGACGGCCGTCGGGCAATTCGACCGCGGCGACGAGCGCCGGCGCGATGTTCGGCAGGCCGCCGTCGACGAAGCGTTGCTCGACCTGGTCCCAGACCAGCGGATTGCCGGCGCGATCGCGCACGATCAGTCCGTCGCTGGGCGCGCCGGGCGTCTGCACGACCAGCCACGGCGCGTTGGTGTAGCGGATCAGGAACTCCCAGTCGATCGCGCCGCGCTCGAGCAGGACGTGCACCAGCGACAGCGCGAGCAGGCCGTCGGTCCCCGGGCGGATCGGCAGCCATTCGTCGGCGATCGCCGAGTAGCCGGTGCGCACCGGGTTGATCGAGACGAACTTGGCGCCACGGCGCTTGAGCTTGTCGAGGCCGATCTTGAGCGGATTCGACGAATGGTCCTCGGCCACGCCCCAGAGCAGGAAGTATTTCGCGTAGTCCCAGTCGGGCGCGCCGAACTCCCAGAACGAATAGCCGATGGTGTAGAGCCCGGCGACCGCCATGTTGAC
>DATEFZ010000015.1:0-7958 GCA_035280325.1 Casimicrobiaceae bacterium | reverse complement strand
GGACCTCGCCGCGCGCGGCGTTCGCGTGGTGGCGCTGGCGGCCACGCCCGCGCTGGCGCACGTAGCCCGCGCCGACGTGCCCGATGTCGCGTGGATGCTGGCGCTGACCACACCTGACGCAGCGCAAGCCTATGCGATCTTCGCCGGCGGCGGCGCGGCGGGGGTGCCCGAGCACGCCGAGTTCCTCATCGATCACCGCGGAACCTTGCGCGCGCGCTGGATCGGCGTTCCCGAGGGCGACGAAGCGAGGACTGCCGCCGTGCTGGACGCGCTGCGCGCGCCGGCCGCGGCATCGGCGCCTACTGCCGACGCGCACGAGCACTAGCACGCCCGATGATTGGCGAGCCGCCGGGTAAAATGGCACGGTGAATGCGTCCGTGACCAGCGCTCGCATCCCTGCGCAGACGTGCCATGGTTCGTCTTCTGGCGCGGTCGCGGTCTGGCTTTTCGCCTGCTGCGCGCTGCTGCTGGCGATGGTGGTCGTCGGCGGCATCACCCGCCTCACCCACTCCGGCCTGTCGATCACCGAATGGCAGCCGATCGTCGGCACGCTGCCGCCGTTGTCGGCTGCCGACTGGAACGAAGCATTTGCCAGCTACCGGGCGACGCCCGAGTACCGACTGGTGAACGAGGGCATGAGCCTCGAGGCGTTCAAGTCGATCTACTGGTGGGAATACGCGCATCGGCTGCTCGGCCGCGCGATCGGCGTCGTGTTCGCGATTCCGCTGCTGTGGTTCGCCGCGCGCCGAACGTTGCCGCCAGGCATTGCGCCGGCGCTGGTCGGCATCCTGCTGCTCGGCGCACTGCAGGGCGCGCTCGGCTGGTACATGGTGCAAAGCGGACTGGTCGACGATCCGCGCGTGTCGCAGCTTCGTCTGGCCGCTCACCTGGGACTCGCCCTGTTGATCTTCGCCGCGATGTTCTGGCTCGGGCTGTCGCTGTGGTTCGGCCGATCCACAGGCGCACCGCGCGCCCCGGCGCTCGCGCGCTTCGCCTGGGTCATCGCCGCCCTCGTGTTCGCGCAGGCGCTGGCGGGTGCGCTGGTCGCGGGCCTTCGGGCCGGGTTCGCCTACAACACGTTCCCGCTGATGAACGGCCACGTCGTGCCGCCCGAAACGTGGGCGATGAGTCCGTGGTATCGCAACCTGTTCGCTAACGTGGCGGCGGTGCAGTTCGACCATCGCGCGCTCGCCCTGCTGCTCGCGCTGCTGATCCTGCTGTTCTGGGGGCGCGTGCGGGCTGCAGGCGAGCGGCCGCGAATCAGGCTTGCCGCGCATCTGCTGCTCGCCGCGCTCGCGATGCAGGTCGCGCTGGGCATCGCAACGCTCTTGCTGGTGGTGCCGATCCCGCTCGCGGCATCGCACCAGGCGGGGGCGGTGCTGCTGTTCGCCGCGGCCCTGAACGCGGCGCACGCGCTGCGGCAGAGCCGCCCGCCGCAACGCGCGTCGGCGTGAGCTCATTTGCATTTCTCTTTTACCGGGAGGATCATGGCGGGCCGATCGCCGCGCGAGCCCACGATGCCTGATTCCGCGAAACTCGACGAACCGCTGGCCGACGCCGATTACGACGAGCTCGAGGCATTCCTCGCGTCGAACGGCGTGCCGCAGGACTGCATGGACCTCGAGATGCTCGACGGCTTCCTGACCGCGGTCGTCAGCGGTCCGGAGGTGATCCAGCCTTCCGAATGGCTGCCGGTGGTCTGGAGCGACAGCCAGCGGAGCGTCTCGCCGGTCTTCGCCGACAACGATCAGGCAAGCCGCATCCTGTCACTGGTGCTGCGCGTGCAGAACAGCATCGCGCGCACCCTGCGCGAGTCGCCGACCCGGTTCAAGCCGCTGCTTTATCACAGCGAGGAGAACGTCAGGGGCGACAAGGCGCCGCCCGAAGCGAGCGCCTGGTGCGAAGGCTATATGACCGGGGTGCTGCTGCGCGAGGCCGAATGGGAGCCGCTATACGGACTCGAGGAGGCGCGCGATTGGATGCTGCCGATCGAAGCGCTCGCCTATGGCGACCACGATCCCGAATATCTCGATTGGGTAGACACCGAGGACAAGCGCCAAGGCATGATCGACGAGCTGCCGATCGCGGCGGTGCTAATCTACCGCTTCTGGCAGGAGCGCAATCGGCCGGGCTCGGCCAACCGCGCCGAGCGCCGCGCGCAGCGGCGCGAGACCTCACGCAAGGGCCGCCAGCGATTGCACTGAGAAACAGAAATCGTCGCGGCGGTGCTCCGCCGAGATCGCGGTGCGGCGCTATTGGTGCAGCAGCGGAACGTCGATAGCGTCGATCCGGTGTCTCTCGCGCAAATCAGTCGGCGGGTCGATCACCTCCCGATGTACCGGCCTCGTTTTGCCGATCGCCTTCAGTCCCAGCGCGATCGCCAACAGAATCAGCGATCCGATCAGAACGTAAGGTTGCCAGCGATCCGGCAGGCTCGGCAGCCTCGAGGCCGTCGCCGCCAATGCAAATGCAGGCGTCCAGGCCAGCGCGCCGATCACGAGCCCGGTGAAAAACGGCCCCACCCGTTGCCAGAGCACGCGGTAATTCATGAGTGTCTCCGCCTGAATGTGATGATGCGGTCACTCTAGGACGCCATCGGCGGCGTCGCAATCGGCGTTGCTCCGATTCCGGCGTAAGACCCGCTCCGACGCGATCGACCCGGCGCGCGCGACCGCCGCACGATCAATGCCTGTCGAATCGATACGCGTCGGTCGCCAGAGCGCCGGCTTCGAACCCTTGAGCGAAGCGCCGAACCATGGCATCGTCGCCGGCGGCGCCGAGCGCGACGAACAGCGGCAGGAAATGCTCTTCGGTCGGATGCGCGCGGGCAGCCTCCGGGGCCGATTCGCGGTAGTCGACCAGCGCGGCGACGTCGTGGCTTTGCAGACGCTCGTGCACCCACTCGGCAAAGTCGGCGGCGTACTTGAGCGGCTGCTGCCGGCGCGGATTCGACATCCAGTCGCGTAAGTTGTGGGTGGTGTGCCCCGAACCGACGATCAGCACGCCCTCGGCGGCCAGCGGCGCGAGCGCCCGGCCGAGGCGCAGGTGATGCGCCGCGCCGTACGCTGTCTGCACGGCCAGTTCGACCACCGGCACGTCGGCATCCGGATACATCCAGCGCAGCGGTACCCACGCGCCGTGGTCGAGCCCGCGGCAGCCGTCGACGCCCGCGGTGAAGCCTGCCTTCTTCAGCAGGCCGGCGGCGCGCGCGGCGAGGGCCGGGTCGCCGGGAGCGTCGTAGCGGAGCCGATACAGCGCGTCCGGAAAACCTCCGAAATCGTGGATCGTCTGCGGTCTGGCATTGCCGGTCAGCATCGGCAGCGAGGTTTCCCAGTGCGCCGACGCCACCAGCACGGCGCGCGGGCGCGGCAGAACCTGCGCCATCGCGGTCCAGGCGCGGCCGGCGGCGCCCGGCTCGACGGCGTGCATAGGCGAGCCGTGCGACAGGAACAGCTGAGGCAGCGGCTTCATATCATGGGCTCCCTCCGATGTGCGCACGGCGGCGCCGGTCGTCCGCAGGCCTCGCGAGTCATCAAGCGGCAGCCTTCACCGGCGCCTTGACCAGGCCCTCAGCCAGCAGCGCTTCGCGCACGTGCGGGCGAGCTTCCACCCGCGCCTGGTAGGCGGCGAGCCGCGGCCACCGGGCGAGATCGATGCCGGCGTATTTCGACCAGCGCAGTATCGTATAGAGATATGCGTCGGCGACGGTGAATTGCCGGCCCAGCAGGTAATCGCCGTCGAGCTGATCGGCGAGCCACCCCAGGCGTCCGGCGATCTTGTCGCGCAGCAGATCCTTGTACTCGGCCGGCGTCGTCGAGCTGAAGAACGGACTGAACTGCTTGTGCAGCTCCGAGGTGATGAAGTTGAGCCATTCCTGCAGGCGATAGCGTTCGAAGGTTCCCGCCGCAGGCGCGAGTCCGGAGTCCGGATTGCGGTCGGCCAGGTACTGGACGATGGCAGGACCTTCGGTCAGGCGCCGACCGTCGTCGAGCTCGAGCACCGGAACATAGCCCTTGGCATTCACCCCGTAGAAATCGGCGCCGTCGGCGAAGCGGTGGGTCTTGGTGTCGACCTTGACCAGCGTCGCCGGCAATCCGGCCTCGAGCAGCGTGATGTGCGGGGAGAGCGAGCAGGCCCCGGGTGCGTAGTAGAGCTTCATGGCGATATCCTTTTCGAGAACGGAGGAGTCGCGCGAAGTTGCTTGATGACGCGCGATGACGCCATGTTGGGCCTTGCGAAACCAAATATAAACTAGCGAGCGGGGGAAATATTATTGCTTTATGTGCAACAATGGGCGATGGACCGCCTTCAGGCCATCACCGCTTTCGTGCGCGTCGTCGAGGCCGGCAGCTTCGTCGGCGCCGCCGAGCGTCTCGGCGTTTCGTTATCCGCCGTGTCGCGCCAGGTCGCCCTGCTGGAAGCGCACCTGGCGGCGCGGCTCATCCATCGCACCACGCGCCGGCTGTCGCTGACCGAGAGCGGGCGCGCGTTCTACGAGCGCAGCCTGCAGCTTCTCGCCGACCTCGAGGAAGCCGAGGCTTCGGCCGGTGCGTCGACGATCGCCCCGCGCGGAACCCTGCGCCTGACCGCCCCGGTCACGTTCGGCGAGCGTTATTTGGCGCCCGCGATCGCTGCGTTCATCGCGCGCTTTCCCGAAATGCGCTTCGACATCGATCTGTCGGATCGCGCCTCCGATCTGGTTGATGAAGGATTCGACGCGGCGGTGCGGATCGGCGCGATCGGCAGCCAGAACCTGATCGGACGCAGGATCGGCCAGTCGCAGATGGTCTGCTGCGCGGCGCCGCGCTATCTCGAGCGGCGCGGCGAACCGAAGCGGCCGGGCGATCTCACGGCGCACGACTGCCTGAGCTACGAGTACGCCATGCAGCGCCACGTCTGGGTATTCCGGGACCGCGACGGGTCGATCTTGCCGATCAGGGTGGCCGGTGCCGCACATGCCAATAGCGGGCACCTGCTCAGCGCGCTGGCGGTCGACGGGGCCGGCATCGCCTACGAGCCCGACTTCATCGTCGGGCCCGAAATCCGCGCCGGACGCCTGCGGCCGATCCTGACCACCTTCCGGCCGCCGCCGTCGACGATCCAGGTCGTCTATCCGAGCCGCCGCCATCTGTCGGCCAAGGTCCGCGCCTTCGCCGACTTTCTGCGCGACTGGTTCGCCGACGCCGATTGGACCGCCGAGCCGGTTTCGCCACGCCGGGTGGCCGCGAAGCGGTCCCGCGACGCGCCGAACACCAGCCCGGCTTGACCGACGCTAAGGCAGCTTGATCTTGCCGCCTGGCGCCGGCGGCAGGCCGCCGCCCAGACCCGCGCCGGCGCCGGGGACCAGAATCGACGACGACGCCTGGCGGCGCATCTCCTGCAGCTCGCGCATCGCACGCTCGACGCCTTCCTTGGCCGCGTCGCCGTATTTCTGAACCGCCTCGGACAGCGTCGCCGCGGCGATGTCGAAACTGATCGGCAACGGTCCGACGTTGGTGAGGATCTGCGCTTCGCCGGTGTAGATCGTCGGGCGGCTGTGGTCCGGCCCGCCGTCGCGCGTCACCGGGGTGAGAACCCGAATGGTCCCCGCCGCGCGATCGGTATAGATTTCCTCGCGATACAGCGATTGCGCGTCCATCCTCATGTCGGTCGCGCGCAGTCCCGGTTCGCTGGCCATTGCCCAGTCCTTCCAATCAAACTGATAAGGATACTAAAAAGTGCCGCGCCTGTACCGGCTCATGCGTTCTTTGCGACGGCCGCGCGGAATGCTCGCGGGTTACACACTGTTACATCCTTGTACGCTGTTTTGAAAGACAATTGGCTGTCGTGTCAGCCGAACTTCGGCCCGTGCGTTTGGGTCTAAAATCGGAATCGAACACGGAGGTGCACATGAAGAAATTGGCGTTTACCCTCGCGGCCGCGTTCGCCCTGTCCGGCGTTGCGGCCACCGCGTCGGCGCAGTCGCACGACCACGGCATGCATTCCGGCGGATCATGGCACGGCGGCGGCCATTCGGGTGGTGACTGGCACGGCGGCGATCACGGGAACTGGCATGGCGACTGGCACGGCGGCCACCGCTTCTTTGGTCCGCGGATCGGCTTCTCCTTCGGCTTCCCGGCATATCCGTACTGGGGGCCGTATTACGGCTATTACGGTTATCCGTATCCGTATGCATACCCGTACCCGTACGATGCCTATCCGTATTACGACAGCGGCCCGCAGGTCTACATCCAGCGCGACAGCGGCGACGCGGTAGCGCCGACGAATCCGGCGCGGCCGTCGGACTACTCGTACTACTGCACCGATCCCGCGGGCTACTACCCGCAGGTCGCGAGTTGCCCGAGCGGCTGGCTCAAGGTCGTTCCCAACGGCCCGCCGCCGCGCTGATGGAGACAGAGCGATGAGAACAATCAGCTACCTACCGATGGCAGCGGCTCTTGTGCTGGGCGCCTGCGTCACCGTGCCGACGGCGCCCAGCGTGGTCGCGCTGCCGGGCACGCACAAGACGTTCGAGCAGTTCCAGGCCGACCAGTTCGCCTGCCAGCAGTATGCGCAGCAGGTGATCGGCGTTCCCGCCGACCAGGCGGCGAACAATGCGGTCGGCAGCGCCGTCGCCGGGACCGCGATCGGCGCGGCCGCCGGCGCGATCATCGGCTCCGCATCGGGCAACGCGGGGCCGGGCGCGGCGATCGGAGCCGGTACCGGCCTGCTGGTCGGCAGCGCTGCGGGCAGCAACTACTACGGCGCGTCGTATTACGGGCTGCAGCGCCGCTACGACGGCGCGTACCTGCAATGCATGTACGCCAAGGGCAACCAGATCCCGGTGCGCGCCGGACGTTATCGCAGTGCTCCCCCGGGATACTATCCGCCGCCCGCAGGTTGATGCGGCAGCGGCGCGACACGGCTGGATGATATGGGCCCGCAATGCGGGCCTGTTTTTTGGTGTCCGATCACCGGGTGTCCCGCTCGAGGATTCGACGCTCGGGTTCTCACCTCCGCGGCGATCGCGTAGAATGCGACGCCGGCCGCCGGCTCGGTATACGAACCGTCGAATCTACGCTCAAAAGGGAACCGTCGAAATGAAATCGATCCTCGCGATTGTGTTTGCGCTTGCATTCACCGGTTGCGCCAACATGCCCGACCAGGGTGCCGAGCCGCATGCCAACAAGGAGTACGTCACCGGGAGCGCGGTGCCGTCACGTCACGGAGCAGCCGGCCCAACGGCGGTGGTCGATCGCGAGACTGCCGAGCGCGAAATGCAGATGCGCACGGGCAGCGTGCCCGCCAAATAGCGCGCGGCGACGAGGCTAGCGCAGGAAGCGCCGGCCCGGTCGAGCGGGCCTAGCCACATCGGGTCGTCACCGGCATCGGCGAGCGATTCGCGCTCGACGTGCGGACGTGCGCCGGGCCAGGCCTCCTTCGTCCATAATCGTCTCTTCGCAGGACATCGCTCAGGAGGACGGAAATGATCGGGCGCGCGAAGCTCCGGCGGGCGCTCGTATTGCTCGCACTGGCAGCGGGCACCGCCGCCGCGGCCGCCGATCCGCACAAGGTGCTCCACATCGCGTCGCCCGACGTCGACACGCTGGATCCGCAGCAGGTGACGACGAGTCCAGCGCAACGCGTCATCGACGAGATCTTCGAGGGGCTGTACAGCTGGGCCTATCTCGCTGCAACGCCGCACCTGACGCCGACCACGGCGCAGGCGATGCCCGAAATCACCGACGGTGGCAAGACCTGGCGGATCGCGCTCAAGCCGGGCATCTTCTTCACTGACGATCCGGCGTTCCATGGCAAACGCCGCGAGCTTACCGCCGACGACTACGTCTATTCGCTGAAGCGCCGGCTCGATCCCAATCTCGCCCGCGGCGGCGACAGCGTAATGACCGACATCATCGTCGGCGCGCGCGCAGTGGCCGATGCAGCGAAGGGCCCTGATGCGAGCTTCGACTACGACC
>DATEFZ010000014.1:0-3027 GCA_035280325.1 Casimicrobiaceae bacterium | reverse complement strand
CGATCTGCCTTGTCGCGCCGCTCGCCAAGGGGGTCTACCATTGGCTTCGCGCCGCTTCGCGCAGCTCATCCCGGCAAGCCGCCGTCGCGGCCACGCGGGACTTCTGCAGAGGTTCCCTAGCCGATGGCGGGGCGCTCGCTGACCGCCGCCTGGATCGCCAGGACGAGGCAGCGCTTCTGGCGGCTGGCACCGGCCGATCGCGAGCCGGTGGTGCTGCGCCACAGCCGGATCTACATCCTGCCGACGCCGCGCGGTCTGGCCATGATCGCGACGCTGGTGGTCATGCTGCTGACGGCGATGAACTACGCGTTGTCGCTCGGCTATGCGCTGACTTTTCTCGCCGCCGGCATGGTTGCCGCGGCGCTGCTCGCGACCTTTCGCAACCTGGCGGGGGTCGCGATCGCGCCGGTCGCCGCTGGCGAAGCATTCGCCGGCAGCGAGGTCGCGTTCACGCTGTCGGTGTCGAGCCGCGGCCGCGAACGCAACGGCATCGCGATCGCCCCTCGCGGCGGTGCCGCAGTGCTGGTCGATCTTCCCGCCGATGCGACGCGTCCGGTGATCGTCGGCGTTGCCGCGCGACGCCGCGGTCCGCTCGCGCTCGGCCGGGTGACGCTGGCTAGCGATTTTCCGCTCGGCCTGTGGCGCGCCTGGGCGTACGTGCATTTCCCGCTGGCCGCCTGCGTCTATCCGGCTCCCGAGACCGCGCCCCCTCCGCTGCCGCTCGGCCGCCAGGGCATCGACGTCAGGCGATCGGCGCAGGGTGTCGACGCCGAGCTTGGCGGGGTGCGCGACTATGAGCGCGGCGACCCGCACAACCGGATCGCCTGGAAAGCGGTCGCGCGCGGCGCCGGCTGGTACACCAAGTCCTTCGAAGGCGGCAGCGGAGGCGGCGAAGTCGATCTCGACTGGTCGGCGTTGCCGCCCGGCCTCGATCAGGAGGCGCGGCTGTCGCGTCTGACCGCCTGGGTGCTCGCCGCCGAGCGCCAGACGCGCGCGTTCGCCCTGCGCTTGCCCGGCGCGGCGCTTGCCTGCGGACATGGCGCCGGCCACCGCCGCAACGCGCTCATTGCGCTGGCCTCGTTTGCGCTGCCCGGGGAGCGATGAGCCCCGACCGCAGCGCAGCGCTGTCGCCGATCGCGCTCGGCACGCTGGCGGCGCTCCTGCTGTGCGCGCAGATGCCGTTGTGGCCGCACGTCGACCGCTGGGTCGCGATCATCGGCAGCGCGCTGGTGGCGGCGCGGGTCGCCGTCCCATTCGACCTCGACACGTTGCGCAAGCTTCGCCGCTGGCTGCTGCCGGCGTTCGCGCTCGCCGCGGCGATCGGCATCCGCGTCGAGTACGGCTACTTCCTCGGTCGCGATCCCTGCGTCGCCTTCCTCTACGTGCTGGTCGGAATCAAGTTTCTCGAGGCGCGCGGCGTTCGCGACGGCGTGCTGCTCGCCTGCCTGGCACTGTTTCTCGCGCTGACCCAATTCTTCTACGCGCAGACGATCCTGGCCGCGCTGCTCGCGCTGCCGGCGCTGCTCGCCATCGGTGTGGCGCTTGCGTCGCTGCGCGCCGGCTCGAGCGCGAACGGCGGCTGGCGGCCGCACCTCAGGACGACCGCGCTCCTGATCGTGCAGGGCGTGCCGATCGCCGCGTTCCTTTTCGTCCTGTTCCCGCGCCTCGCCGGACCGCTGTGGGGCAGCCCGCTCGAGAGCGGCGCCCGCACCGGGCTGTCCGACACCATGTCGCCCGGATCGATCAGCGATCTTTCGCTGTCCGACGAAGTCGCCTTTCGCGTCGAGTTCGACGGCCCGCCGCCGCCGCCGTCGCAGCGGTACTGGCGCGGCCCGGTGTTCGCGCGCTTCGACGGAATGACCTGGCGCGCGCTGCACAAGCTTCGACCGGGCCGGTTCGCCCCTCCTGACACGCGGCACGTCGACTATACGGTGACGATGGAGCCGCACGGCAAGCTGTGGCTGTTCGCGCTCGAGCATCCGACGATAGATCCGCGCGCACCCGGGCCGGATGCGCCGGCGGGCGCGGCGCCGGAAGCGCTGGCGGTACTGACCTACGACCAGCAGCTGCTGGCCAAGGCGCCGATCAGCCAGGCGGTGCGCTACACGCTGCGCTCGACGCCGTCCGTCGCCTTCGCGGCGGTGCCTGGCGATGCCTACGACGACCTCCAGCTCCCACGCGGCAACCCGCGCACCGTCGCCTTCGCCCGCGAGTTGCGCCAGCGCAGTGCGTCCGACCGCGCCTTCGTCGCGGCGGTCCTCGACTGGTTCCGCAGCGAGCCGTTCGTCTACACGCTGTCGCCCGACATCCTGGACAAGGATCCGGTCGATGGTTTCCTGTTCGACACGCGGCGCGGATTCTGCGAGCACTTTGCCGGCGCGTTCACGCTGCTGCTGCGCGCCGCCGGCATCCCGGCGCGCGTCGTCACCGGTTACCAGGGCGGCGAGATGAATCCGTCCGGCGAATACATGATCGTGCGCCAGTCCGACGCCCACGCCTGGACCGAAGCGCTGCTCGACGGGCAGTGGCAGCGCGTCGATCCGACGGCGGCCGTCGCGCCGTCGCGCATCGAGCGTGGTCTGGGCGCCGCGCTGCCGGCCGGCGAGCGCGTGCCGTATCTGGCGCGGATCGAAATGACGTGGCTCAAAAGCCTGCAGCTGCATTGGGACAGCGTCAACTATCATTGGCAGCGCGGCTTCGTCGGCTTCAATCTGGAACGGCAGCGCAATTTCCTGCGCGACATCGGGCTGGAAAACGCGCCGCCGTGGCGGATCGCGATGATCCTGGCTCTGTCTGCTTTCGCCTGGATGATCGGCGTGCTGGGACTCTCGCTGGCGCGTCGATCGCGGCAGGACCCCGAGGTCGTGCTGTGGCAAGCGGCGTGTCGCAGGCTGGCGCGGGCCGGGCTCGCCCGACGGTCCGACGAGGGGCCTCTCGCCTACGCCCAGCGCGCCGCCGCGCGCTGGCCTTCGCGCGGCAGGCTGCTCGCGAGCATCGCCGCATCGTACGCTGCGCTCCGCTACGGCC
>DATEFZ010000013.1:0-22573 GCA_035280325.1 Casimicrobiaceae bacterium | reverse complement strand
AGCCGCCGGCGGCGCGCGCGGGCTAGGGCTGCCAACGCCATAGAGTCGAGCCGGCGCCGAGCGGGGAGGACCTTTCGGCCGGAGCGCCCGCGACGACGGGTGCAAAGCGGTACTCCTCCTGCCGCTCTTCGGCCGAGTCTTCCCCGCTCGGTTGCCGCGCTGCGCGCGGCACAGTATAAAGACGCTCACGCTGCGGGAGCACTTGGGGTTCCGGCGGCCTTCGATCTTGGATACCGCCGCCCGCCGCGACCTCGACAGCCACGCCCGCCGCGCGGTGCGCTCGCTGGTCGCGTCGCAGATTCGCGAAGTGGCCAACGTCGGCCTTGGCGACTCCGGCATCCTCGCTTTCTGGTTCGGCGAGCCCGACCGGGTGACGCCGGCGTACATTCGCGACGCGGCGGTCGCGGCGCTCGCCGCCGGCGACACGTTCTACACCCAGAATTTCGGCATTCCCGAGTTGCGCGCAGCGATCGCCGGCTACGTCTCGCGCTGGCATGCACCGGTTGCCGCCGACTCGGTCGCAGTCACCGCGTCGGGGATGTCGGCGTTGATGCTGAGCGTGGAAGCGCTGATCGATCCGGGCGATCGCGTCGTCTGCGTCACTCCGCTGTGGCCGAACCTGACCGAGATCCCAAGGATCCTCGGCGCCGACGTGGTCCGCGTCGCACTGTCGTTCGGCGAGCACGGCTGGACGCTCGACGTCGATCGCCTGCTGGACGCGCTTACGCCTGGAACGCGGGCGGTGCTGATCAATTCGCCGAACAACCCGACCGGATGGACCCTGGGCCGCAGCGAGCAGCAGATCATCCTCGAGCATTGCCGCAGGCACGGCATCTGGATCGTCGCCGACGACGTCTACGAGCGGCTCTACTACGCCGACGCAGCCCGGGCCTGCGCCCCGTCGTTCCTCGATCTGGCCGAACCCGGCGAGCGCGTCGTCGCCACCAACAGCTTTTCCAAGGCCTGGATGATGACCGGATGGCGGCTGGGCTGGATCGTCGCGCCGCCGGCGCTGCTGCCCGAGCTGGGCAAGCTGATCGAGTACAACACCTCGTGCTCGCCCGGCTTCGTGCAGCGGGCCGGCGTGGTAGCGATCGAGCAAGGCGAGGCGACCATCGCCGACACGCTGGCGCGCTACGGCGCCGCGCGCGATTTCCTGGTCGGCGAGCTCAACGCGCTGCCCGGCGTGCGGGCGGCCGCGCCGCAAGGCGCGATGTACGTCTTTTTCCGCGTCGCCGGCGTCGACGACAGCCTCGGATTCTGCAAGCGCCTGGTGCGCGACGCGCGGCTGGGCCTGGCGCCCGGGAGCGCCTTCGGGCCCGAGGGCGAAGGTTTCCTGCGCTGGTGCTTCGCCGCCGACGTCGACCGGCTCTCCGACGGCGTGGCGCGGCTTGCGGGCGCACTCTAGCGCCGGCTGACGCGGATGGCGAGGCCGATCACGCCCATCGATCGCGGTTCGCGCGCGCGAATCGCCGCCTTCGCGCAGCGCGCCGCGCTCGCGTTGGCGCTCGCCCTCGCATCTGCGCTACCGCCGCCGGCCTTCGCGGCGGACATGACCAAGACCCTTCGCGTCGTCCAGTCGGTCGCCGAATCGGGGTTCGATCCGCAGGCGATCAGCGACACCTATTCGTTCGACATCTGCCGGTCGATCTTCGACTCGCTCTACACCTACGACTATTTCGCGCGGCCGGTGCGGCTGGTTCCCAACACCGCCGACGGCATGCCGCGGATCGAAGACGGCGGCCGCAGCTACACGGTGCGGGTGAAGCCGGGCATCTATTTCGCCGCCGACCCGGCGTTCAAGGGCAAGCGGCGCGAGCTGACTGCCGAGGACTACGTCTACAGCATCAAGCGCATCTTCGATCCGAAGGTGCGCTCGTACTGGCTGTACGTGTTCGATCACCGGCTGCTCGGGCTCGACGAAGCGCTGGCGCGCGCCCGCAAGACCGGTCGCTTCGACTACGATCAGCCGATCGAAGGCCTGCAGGCGGTCGACCGCTACACGCTGCGCATCCGCTTCAAGGACCCCAACTACACGTTCATGCACTGGCTCGCCGACGCGGCGCTCGCCGCCGTGGCGCGCGAGGTCGTCGAGGCCCACGCCGACGCGTCGAACCGGGTGATGGAGCATCCGGTGGGCACCGGTCCGTACCGGTTGAAGAAGTGGGTGCGCGGCCAGAAAATCTTGCTCGAAGCGAACCCGGATTTTCGCGACGAGACCTACCCGGCGCCGGGCGCCAGCAGCGAATCGGGCGATGCTGCGATCGCCCGCGACAACGCCGGCAAAAAGCTGCCGATCGTCGGCCGGGTGGAGATCAGCGTGATCGAGGAGGACCAGCCGAGGCTGCTCGCCTTCAACAGCGGCCGGCTCGACTTGCTCGAGCTGCCGCGAGCGCTCGCCGACAACGTGCTCGCCGGAAGCACGCTCAAGCCGGACTACGCCAGGCGCGGCGTCGGGCTCCATCGCCAGATCGAACCGTCGTTGAGCTTCGTCTTTTTCAACATGGACGACCCGGTCGTCGGCGGCTATGCGCCGGAGAAGATCGCGCTCCGCCGCGCGATGATCATGGGCTACGATCGCAAGGCCGAGATCGCCGTACTGCGCCATGGCCAGGGCGAGCCCGCGTCGCAGCTGGTGCCGCCGGGACTGGCCGGTCACGATCCGACGCTTGCCGCCGGCGATCCGTACGATCCGGCGGCGGCGCGCGCGCTGCTCGACCGGTTCGGCTACAAGGACCGCGACGGCGATGGCTACCGCGAAGCGCCCGACGGCAAGCCGTTGCTGATCACCAAGGCGAACACGCCGGCGGCGATCGATCGCGTCGACAACGAGCTGTGGAAGAAGTGCATGGACGCGATCGGCATCCGCATCGTCTTCTTCACGCAGAAATGGCCCGAGCTCAACAAGATGTCGGAGGCCGGGCAGCTCCAGATGTGGGGTCTTTCGTGGATCTCGAATTCGCCGGACGGCGACCCTTTCGCGAGCCCGCTGTACAGCAAGAATGTCGGAACGTCGAACGATGCGCGCTTCCGGCTGCCGGCCTACGATCGCGCCTACGAGGCCTCGCTCAGCCTTCCCGACGGCCCGGAGCGCACGGCGCTGTTCCGCGCGATGACCCGCGACGTGCTGAACTACGCGCCGTGGATGCTGGATCTCAACGCCTACGTCAGCGTGCTGACGCAGCCGTGGCTCAAGGGCTACAAGCAGAACCCGTTCCTGCGCAACCAGTGGAAGTACTACGACGTCGACCTGGCGGCGTCAGGAGCTCGCGGCCGGCCGCGCTGATTCGCCGCCGAACGCCCAGCCCCGCCCCGGGACCGCAGCAAACAGGGCGCGGGTGTATTCGTGACGCGGCGCGCCGAATACCTCGGTCACCGGACCCTGTTCGACGATCTTTCCGCTCTGCATGACCGCGACCCGGTCGCACACCCGGGCTGCCACCCGCAGATCGTGGGTGATGAACAGCATCGCGAGGTCGAGGCGGACGCGGATTTCGTCGAGCAGCGAGAGCACCTGCGCCTGCACCGAGACGTCGAGTGCCGAAACGGCTTCGTCGGCAATCAGCAGATCGGGCCCGATCGCCAGCGCCCGCGCGATGCAGATCCGCTGCCGCTGCCCGCCCGAGAACTGGTGCGGATAGCGGTCGAGCGCATTGTCGTCCAGCCGGACCAGGCGCATCAGCTCGCGCGCTCGCGCCAGCGCCGCCTCGCGGGTCGCGCCGTAGTTCATCGGTCCCTCGACGATCGCCTCGCCGACCGTGCGGCGCGGGTTGAGCGAGCGATACGGGTCCTGGAACACGATCTGCACCCGCCGCCGCCGCGGTCGCAGCGCATCGGGCGCCAGCCGCGCGATGTCCTCGCCGTCGAGAACGATCCTGCCGGCGGTCGGCTCGATCAGCCGCGCGATGCAGCGCGCGATTGTCGATTTGCCCGACCCCGATTCGCCGACGATGCCCAGCGTCTCGCCGCGTCGCACCTCGAGCGTCACGCCCGAGGCGGCGACGACGCCGTCGCCACGGCTTCGCAGCCAGCCGCGGCCGGCGTAGGTCTTGCCGAGCTTTTCGGTCGCCAGCACGATCGGCCCCGTCTTGGCCTCGCGCCCGACCGGCGCCGCGCTCGGGACGGCCGCGATCAGCATGCGCGTGTACTCTTGCCGCGGATGCGTGAGCAGCTCGCGCGCCGGAGCGAACTCGACCAGCTCGCCCCGCTCGAGGACCGCGACGCGATCGGCGATCTCGGCGACGACGCCGAAGTCGTGGGTGATGAACAGAACGCCGGTGCCGTGGATCTGCTGCAGCTCGCGGATGAGCGCCAGGATCTGCGCCTGCGTCGTGACATCGAGCGCAGTGGTCGGCTCGTCGGCGATCAAGAGCTTCGGATTGAGCACCAGCGCCATCGCGATCATGATCCGCTGGCGCTGGCCGCCGGAGAGCTGGTGCGGGTACGAGTCGATCATCCGTTGCGGATCGGGCAGATGGACGTCGCGCACGATCGCCATCACCCGCGCCCTGCGCTCGGCGGCGCCCATCGCGGTATGCGTCGCCAGCACTTCGTCGATCTGCTCGCCGCAGCGCAGCACCGGATTGAGGGCCGTCATCGGCTCCTGGAAGATCATCGACATCCGCGTGCAGCGCAGAGCCTTCAACCGCGACTCGTCCGCGGCGAGCAGGTTCTCGCCTTCGAGCAGGATGCGGCCGCCGGTGGGCATGAGCTCGGGCGGCAGCAGCCCCATCGTCGAATGCGCGATAACCGACTTGCCGGAACCTGATTCGCCGACCAGGCAGACTATCTCCCCGGCACGCACGTCGAAGCTCACTTCGTCGACCGCGAAGGCGCGATCGCCGCCGGGCGGGAGCGCGACGCGTAAGCCGTCGACGCGGAGCAGCGTTGTGCCCGGCGCCGTCATCGCCAGCGCACGAGCCGCGGGTCGAGCGTGTCGCGCAGGCCGTCGCCGAGCATGTTGACGGCGAGCACGGTCAACGCCAGGAAGATGCCGGGATAGAGGATGTCGTGCGGAAAGATGCGAAACAGCGCCCGCCCCTCGGCCATGATGTTGCCCCAGGTCGGCGTCTCGGGCGGGATGCCGACGCCGAGGAAGGACAGGATCGCCTCGACCAGGATCGCGGTCGCCACGATGTAGGTCGCCTGCACGATCAGCGGCGGCAGCGTGTTGGGCAGGATGTGGCGCAGCAGAAGCGGCAGGGTCGGCGTGCCGACCGAGATCGCGGCCTCGACGTACGGCTCCTCGCGCACCGACAGCACGATCGAGCGGACCAGGCGCACGACGCGCGGAATCTCGGGGATGACGATGGCGACGACCACCGCGGTGAGTCCCGCCGTCCACAGCGATACCAGCGCGATCGCCAGCAGGATCGCCGGAATCGCCATCAGGCCGTCCATCACCCGCATCACCGGACCGTCGAGCCAGCGCACGTAGCCGGCGACGAGGCCGATCGCGAGCCCGATGGTGACGCTCACGAGCGCGACCGTCGCGCCGACCAGCAGCGACACGCGCGCGCCGTAGAGGGTGCGACTGTAGACATCGCGACCGAGCGTGTCGGTGCCCATGCGGTGGACAAAGGTCGTCGTACTGCCGTCGGCGTTGCGGACGACCTCCTGGTAGCCCGGCAGCCTGTTGCGCACGGAAGGGTTGATCGCCGCCGGATCGATCGTCCCCAGCCACGGCGCGGTAAGCCCCAGCACGAGGATGAGTGCGAGGATTGCCGCGCCGATCGTCACGCCGGGGTTGCGCACCAGCCGCCGGCCGATGCCGGCGGCCGGCGGCGCGGGCGCGGCGGCATCGATCGCGGGATCGGCGATGGGGCTCATCAGTACCGGATGCGCGGATCGAGCAGCGTGTAGGCGACGTCGACCAGCAGGTTGATCAGCACATAGGCCAGCGAGAACAGCAGGATCACCGCCTGCACCGTCGGGTAGTCTCGCGCCAGCACCGCGTCGACGGTCAGGCGGCCGAGCCCGGGAATGCTGAACACGCTCTCGGTCACCACGACGCCGCCGATCAGCAGCGCGACGCCGATGCCGATCACGGTGACGATCGGCACCGCGGCGTTGCGCAGCGCGTGGCGCATCAGGACGGCGAGGTTCGACAACCCCTTGGCGCGCGCGGTGCGGATGTAGTCCTCGCCCAGCACCTCGAGCACGCTGGTCCGGGTGATGCGGGCGATCAGGGCAATGTAGATGACGGACAGCGTCAGGCTGGGCAACACGAGACGAGACAGGAAACCGCCGATCCCGTCGGCCAGCGGCTGATACCCCTGCACCGGCAGCCAGTTGAGCCGGATGGCGAACAGGTAGATCAGCGCATAGCCGATGACGAACACCGGCACCGAGAAGCCGAGCACCGAAAAGCCCATCACGATCCGGTCGAGCCAGGTTCCGTGCCGGTACGCGGCGATGACGCCGAGCGGCACCGCGATCAGCACCGACAGGGTCAGCGTGCAGACCGACAGCGCCAGCGTCGGGCCGGCGCGATCGGCGATGATGGCGGCGATCGGCTTCTTGTAGAAGAACGATTCGCCCAGATCGCCGGTCAAGAGGTGCGAGAGCCAGATGAAGAACTGGGTGACGATCGGGCGATCGAGCCCGAGCTTCTGCCGGATGTCGATCACGTCCTGGGTCGTCGCCGCGTTGCCGGCGATGATCGCCGCCGGATCGCCGGAGGCGATCCGCAGCATCAGGAAGACGAAGACGGCGACGATCGCCATCACCGGAATCGTCGCGAGCAGGCGTCGTCCGATGTAGGCGAGCATGGGATGGCCGCCGGTTACGCGGCCTTTCGACCTGCCGGCGCCGGTGACGCGGTCAGGCGTCACGCCGGCGGCGCCGGCGAGCGCGCCTAGCCGCCGCTCTTGGTCATGTTCCAGAACACCGGCACCGGCGCAACGATGATGCCGTCGATGTTCTTGCGCACCGCCGAGGGCTGGTACCACTGGCCGAGGAAGACGTGGGTCGGATACTGGGTCCAGCGCACCTGCACCGCCTCGGCGATCGCCTTCTGCTTGGCAGGGTCGGTCTCGCGCGCGTACTGGTCGCGCAGCCGCTCGAGCTCGGCGTCGCACGGCCAGCCGAACAGCGCCTTGTCGCAGCTCGCGTTGAGGAACGCCGTCGAGACGGGATTCAGGATGTCGGCCGACACCCACGAAGTGATCATCGCGTTCCATCCGCCCTGCGACGGCGGATCCTTCTTGGCCCGGCGCGCGACGACCGATTGCCAGTCCATCGACTGCATGTCGACCTTGAAGCCGGCTTTTTCGAGCAGCGACTTGGCCACCGGCGCGAGGTTGGTCAGCACCTGCAAATCGGTCGAGTGCAGCAGCACCACCGGCGTGCCGTCGTAGCCGCCTTCCTTCATCAGCTCCCTGGCCTTGGCGAAGTTGGACTCCAGCAGTCCGTCCATGCCCTTGGTCGATGCGAGAGGCGTGCCGCAGACGAACATCGCCTTGCACACCTTGTAATACCTCGGATCGCCGATCGTGGCCTTGAGGAAATCCTCCTGGTTGAGCGCATAGAGCACCGCCTGGCGGATCTTGTCGTTGTTGAACGGCTTGGCAGTGACGTTGAAGCGCAGCGCGTACTGGTTGCCCAGCGGGTTGACGTCGACCAGCTTGACGCTGGGATCGGCGCGCATCAGCGGCAACAGGTCGTGCTGCGGCTGCTCGATGTAGTCGATCTCGCCGGCGAACAGCGCGCTCATCGCCGTCTGCTGGTCGGTGATGACCTTCCACTCGACCCGGTCGACCTTGACCACCTTGCCGCCGGCCAGGCCCGACGGCGGCTCGGCACGCGGCTTGTACTTGTCGAACTTGACGAACACCGCCTTGTCGCCCGGCTTCCATTCGTCGCGCTTGAACACGAACGGGCCGCTGCCGATGGTCTCCGAAATCTGCTCGTTCGGGTTGGTGTCGGCGACGCGCTTGGGCATCATGAACGGGACGTTGGACGACGGCTTGCCGAGTCCAGCCAGCACCAGCCCGGTCGGCGACGACAGCACGATCCTGAACGTCTTCGCATCGACCACCGGCATGTCCTTGACGAAGGTCATCAGCTTCTGGCCCATCGTGTCCTTGGCGCCCCAGCGCCGGATCGACGCGACGCAGTCTTCGGCGGTAACCGGCTTGCCGTCGTGCCACCAAAGCCCGTCGCGCAAGGTCATCGTGTAGGTGAGCTGGTCGGGACTCACCTCGTAGTGGTCGATCATCTGCGGCTTGATCTGCCCGTTGGCGTCGGTGGCGAACAGCGTGTCGTAGACCATGTACCCGTAGTTGCGCTGGATGTAGGCGGTGGTCCAGATCGGGTCGAGGATCTTCAGATCCGAGTGCATGACCGCGCGCACGGTGCCCTGCGCGACGGCGGGCGGGGACAGCGCCGCGGCGAGCGCGGCGGCGGCGGCGGCGAGAAGTCCTGCCTTGAGCCAGCGGAGTGTCGACATCGAAATCTCCTGAACGAACAACAGGCGCAGCGGTGAGTTCACGCGCGTGAACGCGCACAATAGCCGAGCGGGCGCGGGGTGGCAATGGCTCTTGCGCAGAGCCTCACCAGCGTGGATCGATCGGCGTCAGCGCGCCGGCGCGCGCTTCGATCGCTTCGGCGGCGTCGAGGCAGAGGTCCTCGCGAAAGCGCGGTCCGATCAGCTGCACGCCGAGCGGCAGGCCGCCCGCCGTGCCGGTCGGCACCACCGCCGCCGGCAGCCCCAGCACCGGCACCGCCATCAGTGTCGCGCACTCGCGCCAGACGGTTGCCGTGCGCGCCGCGCTCTCGACGTCGAAGCCCTGCGCGTACACCGGCGCGGCGGACACCGGCGCCAGCACCAGCGGCACGCGATCGAGAAACACGGTCCAGTCGCGGACCAGCCGCGCGCGCTCGGCCAGCGCCTTCATGTACGGCAGCGCGCCCGGCGCCGGAACGTTCTCCAGCATCAGGCGCACGGCGCTGCGGATGCCTTCGTCGCCTTCCTTCTCGATCGCGGGCAGCAGGTATTCGCGAAACTCCGGGATCTGCATCTCGAACCAGAGTTGCTGGGCGCGGGTGACCCCCGGCGTACGCTCGTCGACCACGTCGTAGCCTGCATCGGCGAGCCAGCGCGCGGCCTGCGCGAGCGCGGCGGCGACGTCGGGATGCAAAGCGATTCCGGCGAGATCCGCCGCCGAATTCACCAGTGCGACGCGGATCGGCGCCTGCGGCCGGGGACTTTCAAGCGCGGCGCCGATCCACCACGGATCGCGCGCGTCGCGCGCGGCCATCGCGGCGAGCCCCAGCCGCAGGTCGGCGACGCAGCGCGCCAGCGGGCCCTGAACCGACATGAGCTGCGACGACAGCGATCGCTCGACCGCCTGCGTCGGGTTGTACGCGGCCACGCGGCCGAACGATGGGCGGATGCCGGCGATGCCGCACGCGAACGCCGGAAAACGGATCGAGCCCGCGATGTCGCTGCCGTGCGCGAGCGGCGTGATCCCGGCCGCGACCGACGACGCAGCCCCGCCCGACGATCCGCCGGGGGTGTGCGTTCGCGACCACGGGTTGTACGTGCGGCCGCGCAGATCGTTGACCGTGTCGATGCGAAAGCTGAAGGCCGGCGTGTTGGTGCGGCCGACGATGATCGCACCGGCCTTCTTCAGGTTCGCCACCGCCGGGCAGTCGGCCGGCGCGACCAGGTCGCGATAGGCGACGACGCCGTTGGTCGTCGCGCAGCCTTGCTGGTCGGCGTTTTCCTTGATCGTCACCGGCACGCCGTGCAGCGGCCCCAGCGGCGAGCCGTCGGCGACCGCGCGGTCGGCAAGGGCCGCCACCTCTCGCGCCCGAGCCGACAGGTCGACGGTGACGGCATTGAGCTTGCCGTTGACCGCAGCCATCCGCGCAAGGCAGTCGTCGAGCGCTTCGCGGGCGGAAATCTCGTGGCCGCGGATGGCGGCGGCGATACGCGTCGCGCTCCAGCGCCAGATCGGTTCGCTCATGACGATCGAGTCCTCTCCAGCGCCGTGCGCGGTTTGCGCGGGCCGGTGAATCCGGCTAATCTCGCCCGGCGGTGAACGGGCGCTGCACGGGGGACCCGGTGGGCGTTATTGCGGTAGGCGGTTTCCAGCACGAGACCAACACCTTTGCGCCGTCGAAGGCGGACTACGCGGCTTTCGAGCACGGCGGCGGCTGGCCGCCGCTCGTCCGGGGCGCCGACATCGCGCCGCGCGTCGCCGGCGCCAACATACCCGCCGCCGGCGCGATCGATGCCCTGCACGCCCTGGGCCATCGCACGATCGGCCTGGTCTGGGGCGCAGCGTCGCCGTCGGCGCACGTGACGCGCGATGCGTACGAGCGCATCGCCGGCGACATGCTAGCACGGCTCGCCGCCGCCGGTCCGGTCGACGGCGTCTATCTCGATCTGCATGGCGCGATGGTGACCGAGCATCTCGACGACGGCGAAGGAGAGCTGCTCGGCCGCGTGCGCCGCATCGTCGGGCCGCGCACACCGGTGGTGGCCAGCCTCGACCTGCACGCCAATGTCACGAACGCGATGATCGAGCGCTGCGAAGGCCTGGTCGCGTACCGCAGCTATCCGCACGTCGACATGGCGGCCACCGGCGAGCGGGCGGCGCGACTGCTCGACCGCACGCTGGCTGCCGGCCATGCGCCGGCGAAATCGTTCCATCCGATCGACTTTCTCACCGGGCTGCCTTCGCAGTGCACGCTGATCGAGCCGGCGCGCGGTCTGTACGGCGAGCTCGAGGCGCTCGAGCGCTCGCACGATACCGCGCTGTCGTTCGCGCCCGGCTTTCCGATGGCCGATTTTCCCGAGTGCGGCATGTCGGTGTTCGGCTATGGCGATGACCAGGCTCGCGTCGCCGGCGCCGCGACAGCGCTGGCGCACGCGGTGGCGGATGCCGAAGGCGACTTCTCGATGCGGCTGTTCGAGCCCGATGAAGCCGTCGCGCGGGCGATGCAGCGCGGCGCACCCGGCGCGCCGGTCGTGCTCGCCGACACCCAGGACAATCCCGGAGCCGGCGGCAACGGCGACACCACCGGATTGCTCTCGGCGCTGCTCAAGCGGCGCGCGCCGGGCGCGGTGTTCGGCCTGCTGATCGACCCCGCCTCCGCGGCGCAGGCGCACGCGATCGGCGCGGGCCGCCGCGCGGTATTCGCGCTCGGCGAGATCTCCGGCGTGCCGGGGCACGTGCCGTTGGGCGGCGAGTTCACCGTGCTGGCGCTCGGCGACGGACGCTTCACCTGCACCGGCCCGATGTTCAGCGGCTTTCGCATGGACCTGGGCCCGATGGCGCTCCTGGTGAAGGACGGCGTGCGCGTCGTCCTGGCGTCGCGCAAGTGCCAGGCGGCCGACCAGCAGATGTTCCGCCACGTCGGCATCGAGCCCGTGCGCGAGCGCATCCTCGCGCTCAAGAGCTCGGTGCATTTCCGCGCCGACTTCGAGCCGTTCGCAACCGAGGTGCTGGTCGTCGTCGCGCCGGGCCCGGCCAAGGCCGACCCGACGATGTTCTCCTGGCGGCGACTGCGCCCCGGGCTGCGACTCAAGCCGCTCGGACCCGCGTTCCGGCCGGCCTGACGCGTCGATCGAACGTCATGCCGCGCCGCTACGTCATCGCGCTGATCAAGCACGAGACCAATACCTTCTCGCCGCTCGCCACGCCGCTCACCGCCTTCGGTCACGGCAACGGACCCGCGTTCGGCGCCGCTGCGCGGGCGCGATTCGCCGGCACCAACACGCCGATGGCGGCGTACCTCGACCTCGCCGCGGCCGAGGGCGCCGACGTCGTGACGCCGGTCGCCGCCGAAGCGTGGCCGTCGAACCGGACGTCGCGCGCGACATTCGAGGCGCTGCTGCGTCCGCTCGAAGACGCCGTGCGCGCCGGCTGCGATGCGGCGCTGCTCGATCTGCACGGCGCGATGGTGGTCGAGGACTGCGACGACGCCGAGGGCGAGATCGTGCGGCGGCTGCGCGCCATCGCGCCGAAGCTGCCTGTCGCGGTGACGCTCGACTACCACACCAACCTGTCGGCCGAGCTGGTCGCCAACGCCACGGTGATCACCGGCTACAAGACCTATCCGCACGTCGACATGTACGAGGTCGGCAAACTCTGTGGCAGGATCCTGCGCCGCGCGCTCGACGGCGAGATCGAGCCGGTGATGGCCTGGGGCTGGCTGCCGCTGATCGCTTCGGTGATGCGCCATGCGCCGGAAGACGGCCCGTCCGGCGACATCCTCGACTACGCGCGCCGGATGGAGCAAAGCGGCAAGGTGCTGGCCGCCACGTTGCTGCCGTCGTTTCCGCACGCCGACACGCCGTACACCGGCGTCTCGGCGGTCGTCGTCGCCGATGCCATGCGCGACGGAGTCGCGGCCGCGCGCGAGGTCTGCGACCGGATGCTGTCGATCGCCTGGGAGCGCCGCGGCGAGTACGCGTTCGCCGCGCCGGCGCTCTCGGAATCGATCGCGACGGCGCGCCGGCTCGGCCAGGCCGGACCCGGCCGCCCGGTGCTGCTCATCGACCACTGCGACAACTGCGGCTCGGGCGGCGCGCAGGACGTGATGGCGGTCGTCGCCGAAATCCTGCGCCAGCGCCTGGACGATGTCGCAATCGCGCCGATCCGCGATCCGGCGGCGGTGGCGAGGATGGCCGACGCCGGCATCGGCAGCCGCGTCACGCTCGAGCTGGGCGGGCACACCGACATGCCGTCGATCGGCAGGCGCGGCGAGCCGCTGCAGGTCTCGGGTCGCGTCGCCGCGCTGACCGACGGCGAGTTCACGATCACCGGGCCGATGTATACCGGCATCCGCACCTTTCTCGGCCGCACCGCGGTGCTCGACGTGGGCGAGCCGGGCGCCGTCGCGCAGATCGTCGTCACCGAGCGCGCGCACGAGCCGATGGACGTCGGCGTGTTCACCCACTGCGGCATCGACCCGGCGCGCAAGCGCTACCTGATGCTCAAATCGCGCATCCACTACCGCGCCGGGTTCAAGCCGATCGCGGCCGGCATCGTCGAATGCGCCGGCGTCGGCGTGACCAACGCCGACCTGTCGGTGTATCGCTACGAGAAGCTCAAGCGGCCGATCTTTCCGCTCGATCCTCTCTGAGGTCCGAAAGCCGCCGGATGAATCCCGTCCCGACCACCGACTACCACCTGCTGGTCGACATCGGCAACACGTTCCTGAAATGGGGGCTGTTCAGCGCCCGCGCCGCGGGCGACGCGGTGTCGAACCGGATCGACGCCGGCCACGTCCTGCTCGAGGAGATCTCCGGACTGGCGGCTCAGTTCTCGAAATTCCGCACTCCTTCGCGGATCGTGATCTCGAACGTCGCCGGCACCCGCGTCCGGGCGACGATGATCCGCCTGCTCGAGACCTGGCCCGATGCACCGCCTCCGCACTGGCTGATCCCGCAGGCCGAGCAGTGCGGCGTGGTCAACCGCTATCGCAATCCCGCGCAGCTCGGCAGCGACCGCTGGGCAGCGCTGATCGGCGCCCGGCAACTGGTCGGCGCGAGACCCGCGCTGGTCGTCGTCTGCGGCACGGCGACGACGATCGATTTCCTCACCGCCGCGGGAGAGTTCAACGGCGGCGTCATCCTGCCGGGCGTCGGGCTGATGCTGCGCGCGCTGCACCAGCACACCGCCGCGCTGCCCGATGCCGACGGCGAATACGTAGAGAATCCTCTGCAGACGGTCGACGCGATCGCCAGCGGCTGCCAGCACGCGCAAGCCGGCGCGATCGAGCGGGTCTATCGGCTGCACGCGGCCAATGCCCCGGGCATGGTCTGCCTGATCTCCGGCGGCGCGGCGCGCGCCCTGGCGCCACGCCTCACCATTCCGTTCGAGCTGCGCGACAACCTGGTGCTCGAAGGCCTGTACTGCATCAGCCGCAGCCCGGCGTAGCGATTCGCGCCGCGCGCCGACATCGGAACGTCGGCGGCAATCGCCGCCGATACTGGAACGTCGGCGACATTCGCCGCCGACACTGGAACGTCGGCGCCATTCGCGGGATAATCATTGTTCCCAATCCCGCGTTCCATTCCCGGAGTACGAGTCATGAGCGAGCAACGAGAGGTCGTCATCCTGAGCGGCGTGCGCACGGCGATCGGCGACTACGGCGGCAGCCTGAAGGACGTGCCGCCGACCGAGCTGGCGGCCAAGGTCGTCAGGGAGGCGATAGGCCGCGCCAAGGTCGATCCGAACGACGTCGGGCAGTGCGTGTTCGGCAACGTGATCCATACCGAGGCGAAGGACATGTATCTTTCGCGCGTGGCTTGCGTCAACGGCGGGCTGCCGCACGACTCGGGCGCCTTGACGCTGAACCGCCTTTGCGGCAGCGGCCTGCAGGCGATCGTCAGCGCCGCGCAGTACATCCTGCTCGGCGACACCGATGCCGCGGTGGCCGGCGGCGCTGAAAACATGAGCCGCGGCGCCTACGCCAATCTGACGCAGCGCTGGGGAACGCGCATGGGCGACGCCAAGGACGTCGACATGATGGTCGGCGCGCTGACCGATCCGTTCGACACCGTCCATATGGGCGTCACCGCCGAGAACGTAGCCAGCCGCTGCGGCATCAGCCGCGAGCAGCAGGACGCGTTCGCCGTGCAGAGCCACAAGCGCGCGGCCGCCGCCATCGCCGCCGGCAATTTCAAGAGCCAGATCCTGCCGATCGAGCTGAAAAGCAAGAAAGGCCCGACCGTCTTCGACACCGACGAGCACGTGCGCGGCGACTCGACCGCGGAGGGCATGGCCAAGCTGAGGGCGGTGTTCGCCAAGGAGAACGGCACCGTCACCGCCGGCAACGCGTCGGGCATCAACGACGCCGCGGCGGCGGTCGTGCTGATGGAAAAATCGGCGGCGGCGAAAAAGGGGCTGAAGCCGATGGCGCGGATCATCGCCTACGGCCATGCGGGAGTCGATCCGAAGGTGATGGGGCTGGGCCCGGTCAGTGCGGTCAAGCGCGCGCTGGGCAAGGCAGGGCTCAAGCTCGACCAGATGGACGTGATCGAATCGAACGAGGCGTTCGCGGCGCAGGCGCTGGGCGTCAGCAAGGAGCTCGGGATGAACGCGGCCAAGGTCAACCCGAACGGCGGCGCGATCGCTCTCGGGCATCCGATCGGCGCCACCGGTTGCATCCTGACCATTAAGGCGATGTACGAATTGCAGCGCAGCGGCGGTCGCTACGGCTTGATCACCATGTGCATCGGCGGCGGACAGGGCATCGCCGCGGTCATCGAACGCGCAGCCTGAGTTTTTCGTCGCTTTCGCGGAGCGCGTCGCCGGTCGCACCGCCGGCGCAGCGCGACAGCCGAACGCGGAGCCGGCGTCCTAGGCGTCGGCGTCCTCGAACCCGATTTCCTTGAGAAACGCGGTTCGCTCCTGGGCGCCCAAGTGCCCGGCGACCAGCCGCACGAACTCCTGCCGACTGGTCGCCTTTTGCGCAGCGCGGCTCGCGACCACCTTGGCGATCGGCCCGAGAAAGACCGCCAGCCGGCTGCTGGTCTGGTCGACGAAGCTTTGCTCGAGCGGCGCCCTGCGGATGGTCGAATGCGTTCCGGTCGCCGACGCAGCGCCGGCACCGGCCGCGGTCGCTTCCGGCCCGACGGCGCTGCGCACGCTGGCATTGAAGCGCTCGCGCGAGGCCGGGTCGCCGATGTTTTCGGCCAGCAGCGCGTAGAGCCGGCCGAGGTCGGTCGTCTGCGCCGCGGCCTTGCGCGTCATTACCTTGGCCATCGGACCGACGTAATGCGCGAGCTGCCGCTCGATGGTGCGCAGTATCGTGTCCTCCCACACCGGCGGCGCGGTCGACGCCGGCTGCATCGCGACGGTGGCCGGGTTGATCAGCGTGGCCGCCGTCTCGTCCGGGTTGCGGGTCATCGGCGCGTTCAGCGCCTCGCGCAAGGCGCGGCTGAAAGCGCGCGCGTTCTGGAAGCGCGCTTCCGGGCTCTTTTCCAGCGCGACCGCGAGCACGGCGTCGATCGTCGGCGAGAGCTCGAGCCGCGACACCGCCGACGCCGGGCGCGGCTGCTCGTGGCAGATCTTGTAGGCGATCGTCTCGGTCGCCCCGGCGAACGGCTTCTCGCCGGCGAGCAGCTCGTAGAACACCACCGCGGCGCTGAACAGATCCGAGCGCCGGTCGACAGCCTGCCCCTGGCACTGCTCGGGCGACATGTACGACGGCGTCCCCATCACCATGCCGAGCGTGGTCAGGTTCGAGGTGTCGATGCGCGCGATGCCGAAGTCGGCGACCTTCAGGATGCCGTCGGCGGTCAGGATCAGATTGGCCGGCTTGATGTCGCGGTGGATCACGCCGCGCTCGTGCGCGAAGTCGAGCGCGCGCAGCAGTTGCGTCATGATCGACGCCACCTGCGGCAGGTCGAAGGTCGCCTTGCGGCTCAGGTACTCGCGCAGCCCGGTGCCTTCGACGTACTCCATGACGATGAAGGCGTTGGCCTCGTCCTCGCCGTACTCGTAGACGCTGACGATGTTCGGATGCAGCAGCCGTCCCGCGGCCTTGGCCTCGTTCTTGAACCGCGCCATCGACTGCTCGATCAGGTCCTGGTCGACCCGGTCCTTGCGTACCGTCTTGATCGCCACGACGCGCTCGATCCCCGGGTCGAACGCCTTGTAGACGACGCCCATCGCGCCCTTGCCGAGCACGTTCTGGATCGTGTATTTGCCGATACGGGTCGGCTCGGCCGCCTTGCTGCGGTCGGTGCCCGGCTCCGGCGCGGACCGGTCAGCCATGAGCGTCGAGCATCTTGATCGCCTGCACCATGCTGGTCTTCATCCGGCCAAGCGCCTCGGTCAGCACGCCGATCTCGTCCTTGCTCTGGGTCTGGAATTCGCCGGCCTCGAGGTTGCCGAGGCTCACCTCGTTGGCGAGCTGCGACAGTCGCTTGACGCGGCGGATGACGAACCAGTACAGCATCAGGTTCAGCATGCCGATGGTGAAGGCGAACACGCCGAGCAGCGACAGCAGGAACACTCGGAACGTGTAGTTGGCGCGCTGCACCGGCACCGACGTCGGTACCGACACGATCTGCGCACCGACGATGTCGTTGGCCTTCCAGCCGAAACCGTTGGTCGAGCCGTAGGTGTCGATCATCGTCCGCGGCGCGGCATCGGGCGTGCTGTGGCAGGTCAGGCATGCCGGGTCCTTGATCTGGATCGGCCGGGCAAGGTAGAGCGAGCGCCCGTTCTGCGTCGCCCGCTCGCCGATGACCTCGACCTTGGCCGGCGACTGGCGAAACTGGTTGATGATGTCGACTTCCCAGTCGGTGGCACGGTTGCGCGGATTGGTCGGGTTCAGCGTGGCCGGCTTGAACGTGTAGTCGGGATAATTCTTGCGCAGCTCGTTGAACTGCTCGGTGGCAGCGAAGGCCGGTACCGATTGCGGGATGAACTTGTACTTGAGCTGGGTCTCGAGCAGCGGCCGCACCTGCGCATTGGTGTAGTCGCTCGACGCCGACGCCGATTCCATCATCACCCGCGCGTTCTGCAGCACCTCGTCGCGGGCGTTGGCGTGCAGCACGGTATAGGACACCGCCGCCGCGAGGATGAACGCCACGGCAGCGACGGCCAGCAGCGCCAGGTTGAATTTCCAGATGAGCTTCACGCGTTGTTGCCTTTTCGTTGCCTATTTTTCCCACGGCCAGCGGAACTTGCGCGGCTCGGGTTCCTTGGCCGGCGGCGGCGCGGAGGCCGGCGCGGGCGGCGCAGCTTCCGTCTTCGGAGCGGCCGCGGCGCTCCATTCCGGCGGCGCCTTGCCGCTGGCCGCCATCGCGTCCCGAAACGCCGGATCGTCGATACGGGCCTGGAAGCGTTTGATGAAGCTGGCGCGATACGGGCCGTTGAGCCACGACTGCGCCTCGGCGTAGGTCGCCTCGCGATCGGCCACCGGCTCGACCCGCGCGGTCGCGAACCGGTTCGCCCGGATCGGCAGCGGATCCATGAAATCGCGCGGCAGCGCGGCGATGAACTCCGGCAGCGGGCGGTGCTCGACGGTCACGGGCTTGCCCGAAGGCTTCGCCACGAAGCTGCCGCCCTTGAGGTCGCCGCCGGCGTTCGCCGGCAGCTTGCCGGCCTCCGAAAGGCGGATCGTGCCGGTTTCGACGAAGGCATCGAAGCCGTCGCTGCCGACGCGCACGACCGCGGTCGCATCCGAGGCCGCGACGGTAGCCGAGCCGGTGCGAACGCGCAGGCGCGGCGCCGGAGGCCTGGTGGCGAACTTGAGCCAGCCTCGGGTGAGCTGCATCTCGACCGCGCCCGGCTGCCTGGCGTCGCGGGCCGATGCGGCGGCGATGTAGAGCGCCCCCGGTCCGATGATGCCGACCGCGCCGCCGTCGGAGAATTCGATTTCGAGCTGCGCCGACTGCGGCAAATCGAGCACGTCACCGTCGCGAACGCGCACGCCTTCCTTGAGGCCGAACCAGGCCGTTCCGCGAAGCAGCTTCGGCTGACCGAACAAGAGCGTGATGGTGCCGGTCTCGGCGCCGGCGCACGGCAGCGCGATCAGCAGCATCAAACACGCAAGCCAAGTCCACGGTCGAGTCATTTGCGGGGTCCGTCGGATCGATGGGCGAGCGGTGCCGACGTACGGGGCATACTAGGCCGCACCCCCCTTGCAAGTCAACGTGAATACTCGGCAACGCCGGGGCCGGGTAGGCCCCGATGTCTTGCCTTATACTTGCGGCGATCGAGCCCCTGCAGCCGCATGACTGCCACCACGCGCAACCTCGCCGTACTGTTCGCCGACATTTCGGGCAGCACCAAGCTGTACGAGACGCTCGGCAACGCGGACGCGCAGGCGACGATCGAGCGCTGCCTTGATGTCGTCAAGCGCGTGTGCAGCGATGGCGGCGGCCGGGTCGTCAAGACCATCGGCGACGAGGTGCTGGCGACGTTCCCCACCTCCGATGCGGCGGCGCAGGCGGCGATCGAGATCCAGCTCAAGGTATCGGCGCAGCGCACCAGCCGCGGCACCCCGGTTGCGCTGCACATCGGTTTCCATGCCGGGCCGACGATCGAGGACGCCGGCGACGTGTTCGGCGATGCGGTCAACGTCGCCGCCCGAATGACCTCGGTCGCCACCGGCGGCCAGATCTTCACCACCGCGCAGACCGTCGCCGAACTCTCGCCGGTGCTGCGCGGCCGAACCCGCGATCACGCCGCGCATACGGTGAAGGGCAAGGAGCGCGACGTCGCGCTGTTCGAGATCCTGTGGCAGGACTCGGAGGACGAGCTCACCTCGATGTCGCCGCGCGCCGCGCTGCCGCCGGCGGCGGTCAAGCTGGTCCACGGCCTGCGCAAGATCGAGCTCGGCGAGACGCATTCGGTGCTGACGCTCGGCCGCGACCTGCAGAGCGACGTCGTCATCGCCGACCGCAAGGCCTCGCGCATGCACGCCCGCATCGAGCGCCGCCGCGACAAGTTCGTGTTCATCGATCACAGCTCCAACGGAAGCTGGATAACGATCGAAGGCGAGCCCGAGATCATGATCCGGCGCGAGGAGCTGATGCTTCGCTCGCGCGGACGGGTGAGCTTCGGGCACGCCTACGCCGACGATCCGTCCGAGTTCCTCGGCTTCTCCTGCCTCGATTGATCCGGCTCGCTTTCCGGCCCGAACCTTGACCTGGTCGATCGTCGCCCGCGATGCCGATGGCGCGCTGGGCGTCGCCGTTGCCAGCCGCTTCTTCGCAGTTGGCGCGCTGTGCCCACACGCCAGGAGCGACGTCGGCGCGCTTTCGACGCAGGCGCTGGTCAATCCGGGCTATGGCCCGCGCGGGCTCGACCTGCTGGAGCGGGGCCTGGCCGCGGCCGACGCGGTGTCCCTGCTCGTCGCCGGCGACGAAGGCCGCGATCATCGCCAGATCCACGTCGTCGACCGCAGCGGGGCGAGCGCCGCGCATACCGGCAGCGCGTGCATCGACTGGTGCGGCCAGCGTGGCGGCAACGATTATTCGGTCGCCGGCAACATGCTCGCCGGGCCGACGGTGCTGATCGAAACGGCGGCGGCCTACGAGGCGCATGCCGGCGATCCGTTTGCGCTGCGTCTGATCGCGGCGCTCGCGGCGGGCGAAGCGGCCGGCGGCGACAAGCGCGGCAAGCAGGCGGCAGCGCTGCTGATCCACACCCGCGAAAGCTACCCGTGGCTCGACCTCCGCGTCGACGACCATCCGGACCCGATCGCCGAATTGCGCCGGCTGTACGACAAGAGCCTCGAGCGCTATCAGCCGTTCGTCGCCTGCCTGCCCAGCGTTGCGCATCCCGCAGGCATCACCGATCGCGCGGTGATCGAGGCCGAGATCGAGCGCTTCACCGCCGCGCGGCAATCGCGATGACTGCGCTGCTCGAGGTCCGCGGTCTGCGCACGGTGTTCGCGCTCGAGGCCGGCGGCGAATTCGCGGCCGTCGACGGCGTCGGGTTCGCGCTCGACGCCGGACGCACGCTGGGCATCGTCGGCGAATCCGGCTGCGGCAAGAGCGTGACCGCGCTGTCGATCATGAATCTGGTCGCGCGGCCGCCGGGACGCATCGCCGGCGGCAGCATCGTGTTCGACGGCGTCGACCTGCTCGAGCTTCCCGAGTCGGCGATGCGCGAGCTCCGCGGCAACCGGATTTCGATGATCTTCCAGGAGCCGATGACCTCGCTCAACCCGGCGTTCACCGTCGGCGACCAGATCGTCGAGGGCATCGTCCGGCATCGCCGCGCCGCGAGCGGCGCCGCGGCGAAGGCGCTGGCGCTGGACATGCTGCGCCGGGTGCACATCCCGTCGCCCGAGGAGCGCTTCGACGACTACCCGCATCGTCTTTCCGGCGGCATGCGGCAGCGGGTGATGATCGCGATGGCGCTCGCCTGCCGGCCGGCGCTGCTGATCGCCGACGAGCCGACGACGGCGCTCGACGTGACCGTGCAGGCGCAGATCCTCGATCTGATGCGCATGCTGCGCGAAGAGACCGGCACCGCGATCATCCTGATCACCCACGACCTGGGCGTCGTCGCCGAGCTGGCCGACGACGTGGTCGTCATGTATGCCGGTCGCATCGTCGAGAGCGCCGGCGTGGCGGCGCTGTTCGACCGGCCGCAGCACCCGTACACCGTCGGGCTGCTGGGCTCGATTCCACGGCTCGACATCGAGCAGACGCGACTGGCGGCGATCGAGGGCCAGGTACCGAACCCGCTGGCGCCAGTCGCCGGCTGCCGCTTTCATCCGCGCTGTCCGTTCGCATTCGATCGCTGCCGGCACGAGGACCCGCCGCTGCTCGATCTGGGCGGCGGCCATCGCTCGGCGTGCTGGCGCGCTCCGCTCGACCCCGAAGCGCTGGGGAACCTCTGAATGAGCCCCGCGCGGTCGCGACGGAGGCTTGCCGGGATGAGATGCGCGAAGCGGCGCGAAGCCAATGGTAGACTCCCTTGGCGAGCGGCGCGACAAAGCAGATCGCCTGGCAAGCCCCGTCCCGTCCGGGTTTCGCCGCAATGGCCTCATCTGCGTCGTTGCGCGGCTTGCGAATACGCCAAGCTATTCGCTGCGCCGCGACGCCTAGCATCTGAAGCCATTGCGGCAGAAACGCGACTCGTGTGGGGCTCATTCAGAGGTTCCCTGGCGTGACCAGCACCGGCATGTCCGCTCCGCCGGCGCCGCTCCTCGTCGTCAGCGGGCTCATCAAGCACTTTCCGCTGCGCCGCGGCCTGCTGCAGCGGGGTACGCGCGTCGTACGCGCGGTCGACGGCATCGATTTCGAGCTCGCCGCGGGCGAGACGCTGGCGCTGGTCGGCGAATCGGGCTGCGGCAAATCGACCACCGGCCGGCTGCTGTTGCGCCTGCTGGAGCCGACCGCCGGCAGCGTGCGTTTCGACGGCGACGAACTGTTCGCGCTCGACGCCGAGGCGATGCGCTCGCGTCGCCGCGAGCTGCAGATCATCTTTCAGGACCCGTACGCCTCGCTCAATCCGAGGATGACCGTCGGCCAGACGATCGGCGAACCGCTCGAGCTGTACGGGCTCGCGCCGGGAAGGCGCCCCAAGCGCGTCGCCGAACTGCTCGGCCTGGTCGGCCTCGCGCCGCAGCACGCAGACCGCTATCCGCACGAATTTTCCGGCGGCCAGCGGCAGCGCATCGGCATCGCCCGCGCGCTGGCGGTCGAGCCGCGGCTGATCGTCTGCGACGAGCCGGTGTCGGCGCTCGACGTGTCGATCCAGGCGCAGGTGATCAATCTGCTGATGGATTTGCAGCGACGGCTTTCGCTGGCCTACGTGTTCATCGCGCACGACCTCGCGGTAGTCAAGCACATCGCCGCCCGCGTCGCGGTCATGTATCTCGGCCGTATCGTCGAGTACGCACCGGTGCGCGAGCTCTTCGCCAGGCCGCGCCATCCGTACACGCAGGCGCTGCTGTCGGCGATTCCGGTGCCGGCGCCGGGCGCGCGCAAGGAACGCACGATCCTCGAGGGCGACGTGCCCAGCCCGATCGACCCGCCGTCGGGCTGCCGGTTCCGCACCCGCTGCCCGCACGCGCGCGCCCGCTGCGCCGAGGAGACGCCGCCGCTGCTCAGCGACGGCGCTCGTGCGGTCGCCTGCCA
>DATEFZ010000012.1:0-8782 GCA_035280325.1 Casimicrobiaceae bacterium | reverse complement strand
CCCAGCGCATGCGCCGCGACGTCGGCGCGCCCCGCGGCGGTTGCGCGGCGGCGATCAACTCGCGCGGCAGCGGCTCGCCGAGCCATGGATCGAGCGCGTCGCGCAGGTTCGCATTCTGCTGCCGGATCGCCGCAACGCGCACGGCAAGTGCAGGATCGCGCTCGATCGCGGCCGCGACCGCAGCCCTGCGCTCCCCGGGCAGCTTGCCGTCGGCATACGCATTGACGTCGTCGTCGCTCACCGGCAGATTCGAGGTCACTTGATCACCTTCAGCGGCGCGGCCGGAACTTCGGCCATGCGGCGCAGTTTCTCGCGAGCGCGGTTGAGCCGCGACATCACCGTGCCGATCGGCACGCTCTGCACCCGCGCGATGTCCTCGTAACGCAATTCCTCGACCGCCGCCAGGATCAGCGCCTCGCGCTGCTCGACCGGAAGCCGACCGATCTGGACCAGAACTTCGGACAGCTCGATGCGGTCGGACTGCGTCGCGCGCACCGGTATCTCCCAGCCTGCGGCCGGACCTTCGTCGGCATCGAGCGAGCTTTCGGCAAGCTCACGCCGCCGCATTGCGAACTGATTGACGTGCACGTTGTGCATGATCGTGAACAGCCACGCCCGCAAGTCGCTCCCCGCCTGCCACAGCCTTCGCTTCTCCCACGCCCGCGCCAGCGTATCCTGCACCAGATCGTCGGCGCGGTTCATATCCCCCGTCAGCACGCGCGCATAGCGGCGCAGCCGCGGCAGCGCGGCGACCAGGTCCGGGTGGGGCAATGTATCGGGCATCCGCGGCGCCTGCCTTTCAGACCAGTGTGCGGCCGCGCCATGCAGGGACCGGGCCGGTCGCCATCTCGCGCGGCGACTCTCTTGTCGAGGGGAACAGGCGCCGAGCCGGCGCTATTCCTCGGCGCGGCGCGACCGCGCGGACCGGGTCAGCCCTTGACGACGTGCCAGACACCGTTGAACCCGTCACCGGTCGTGTCGCCGGGCTTCTTGTCCTTCGACCAGTGGTAGACCGGCTTGCCCCGGAACGCCCACTGCTTGCTGCCGTCGTCGCGCGCGATCAGCGACCACTCGCCCGACGCCTTGGCGTCGCCGGCGCCGGTGAACGGCGGCCAGTTGGCAGCGCACGGCCCGTTGCAGGCGCTCTTTCCGCCCGCGTCCTTGTCGAACACATACAGCGTCATCCCGGCGTTGTCGGTAAGCATGCCGCCGCTGATCCGGCCGGGAGCCTGCTGGGCGAGAGCGACACCGGCGAACGCCGCCGCCGCGATCGAGATTGCTGCGAATTCGAGTTTGTTCATCCGATCTCCAATATGGTTCTGCTGCATTCGGTCGCCGCAGCGCTAACAATGCAGGCAACCGCTTATTCCGGCGGTCGGGTGTCCGCCGTCCCGGCTGAAGGCGGCGGCTGGCGCCTGCTGCGCTGTATCGCCAGCATCAGGCTCGCGCGCAGCCGCTCGGTCGCGAGTATCAACTGATGGATCTCGTTGCCGCTCCTGCGCGAGATCCTGTCGACGCCCAGGTCGGCTCGCTCGCCGACCGAGATCCTGCCGGCGGCGGCGGTCAGCCTGCGCACCGGTCGTACGACGGCGAACTGGATGAACACGACGGCGATCAGGAACGCCGCCAGCAGCAGGGCGATCTGCACCGGTCCGACGACCTCGGTCGCCACCGACCAGAACGAGCGCGTCGGCAATCGCACGCTGATGATGCCGGCCACCTCGCCTTCGCGGAAGCCGAAGCCGCGCTCGGTTCCGTAGCGCACCTTGACGTCGGCGGGCGCGTTTTCGGCGCTGGCATGGCAGGCCAGGCACGAAGCCTTGACGTACAGCGTTCGCGCGTAGCGATAGGTGTCGGGCAGCATCTCGAAGTATTCGGCGAGGTGCTTGCTGCGGATCCTGTCCAGCGCCCGGGCCTCGAAGGCGTCCGGCTTGTTCACCGGATTCATGAAATTGTGCGAGGTGACGCGAAACTTCGCCGGCGATCCGGACTTCTCGACCACCTCGGAAAACTCGCGCTGCGCCAGCGCCGGGTTCTTCGAGTAGAAGTGCCACAGCGCCGGAGCAGCAGTGGCGGCGCCGGGCTCGGCCGCCGGCGCCGCCGGATCGGGCGCGCTGATCAGCGTCACCTGGCCGAGATAGCTCTTGTCGTCATCCTTGACCCAGACCCGGCCGTATTGGGAGACCCAGCTTCCGAAAGCATCGACGTTGTCGGCGACGGTCTCGGCCTGCGACTTGAGCTGGCTGCGGTACACGCGCTCGAGAACCAGGTAGAACGAGCCGACGACGAGCAGCAGCGCGACGACAAAAACAATGGTGAACTGGGTCGTGATCGATCGGTTGAGAAACATGGCCTTCCCCTTTCTGCCAACGACCGGTACGCGGCGGCGCTACAGATGGATGCAGGATCGCGCCTCGGCGACGAACGCCTTCTGGCGGTCGTCGCCCTCGACGTGCCGGGCGAGCAACGCGACATACTCCTCGACGTCCGACGGCTTGTTCTTGTTGCCCGTCTCCAGCCATGCCGCGCGGGCGTCCTCGGCGAGTTGCCGCCCGAACGGGCCGACCTCGACGACGAACACACGGTCGATGTCGGCGCAGATGCGCAACAGCACCGGCAGTGCGCGGGACGTTGTCGTCCTCCCTTTGTACGTTACGGATGCCGCCACGCTGCGGCCTGCGCAGCGCACCCGAATCCTGCCCGACAACGCGCGTCAGGGCAACTCCGCCGCCGGCATGCCGGTCAGGATGATCGGGATTCTGCGCGCGAGCGCTTTCGACCCCGGATTCCTCTCGTAGCGACGCGGATTCGGAGTCATCGCGGCCAGACGCGCCGACTGCTCGACATCGAGTCGCGCCGCCGACGTGCCGAAATAGTGCCGCGCCGCCGCCTCGCAGCCGAAGATGCCGTTGCCCCACTCGATGACGTTGAGGTAGAGCTCGAGGATGCGCCGCTTGGTCAGCATCGACTCGAGCATGACGGTGATCAGCGCCTCCTCTCCCTTGCGCCAGTAGCTGCGCTTGCCGGACAGGAACAGGTTCTTGGCAAGCTGCTGCGAGATCGTCGACCCGCCGGCGACGACGCGCCCCCTTCGCTCGTTCTTGTCCATCGCGCGCTGGATGCCGTCCCAGTCGAAGCCTTCGTGCTCGACGAATTTCGCGTCCTCGGCGGCGATCATCGCCCGCTTCAGATGCACCGAGATGCGGTCGTAGGGAACCCAGGCGTACTGAAGGCGGGCGTTCGGCTTCGCCTCCTTGAGCTCGTCGAGCCGCATCGCCATGAACGCCGTCTCGCCGGGCGGATGATCGCGCCACCACCAGATGTGCACGGCGTACCACGCCTGGAGCAGCAGGAACGCGGCCAGTGCAATCGCCAGCGTCCGCAGCACCCAGCGCAGCGCCCGTTGCAAGTCAGCGAAGCTCCGAACGATCGGCGCGCAGCAGCCGGAACACCGGCGCGGTATCGGGCCGCACGCCGCGCCACTGAAGGAAGCTTTCAGCCGCCTGCTCGATCAGCATGCCCAGCCCGTCGGCGCGTCGCTTCGCACCCTGCTGCTCGGCCCAGCGCAGGAACGGCGTCGTCGCGTCGGCATAGTTCAGGTCGTAGGCGAGCGCGTTCGCCCCGAACATGCCGCGCGGCCAGTCCGCTGCCGGCGCCGAGGGGTCGATGCCGACGCTGGTCGTGTTGATGACGATGTCGAAGCGCCTGCCGGCGAGCGACGGCAGCGGCTCGGCGCCGACCGGACCGCGGCCTTCGAAGCTCGCCGCCAGCTCGAGCGCGCGGTCGTGCGTGCGGTTGGCGATCGCCAGCCGGCGCGGCAGTTCCGCGAGCAGCGGGCCGACGATGCCGCGCGCGGCCCCTCCCGCGCCAAGCACCAGCACGTCGCGGCCGGCGATCGTCTCGGACAGGTTGCGCTTGAGGTCGAGCACCAGACCGGCACCGTCGGTGTTGTCGCCGTGCCAGTGATCGCCGCGCCAGGCAAGCGTGTTGCAGGCCGCTGCCGCCGCCGCCCGCGCGCTGCGCTCGCGCGCGAGCCCGTAGGCTTCGACCTTGAACGGAATCGTGACGTTGAGCCCGCGCCCGCCCCGCTCGGCGAACTCGCGCACCGCCGCGGCAAAGCCGTCGATCGGCGCCAGCAATCGCTCGTAGCGCATCGCCTGGCCGGTCGCCTGCGCGAACGCGGCGTGGATCTGCGGCGACTTGCTGTGCGCGACGGGGTTGCCGATGACGGCGTATCGATCCACGGAACGACGACCGTCGCCGCTCACCCGCGCGGCACGCCGCTTGTATGATCCCCCCACGCTTGCGTCTTCGCCGCTGCGCTGCCCCCCGAGGGGGCGCGATTCGCGGCTTGGGACGGCCCTGCGCCGCTCATTGCGAAGTCAGCGAATCGCCGGGCGCGAACGTCCAGGTGCGCGTGATGTACAGGATGTCGGTATCACGCCGGATGTCGGGCGGGAACGGCGAGTACGGGCCGGCCATCTGCACGATGTGCCTTGCGGCGGCATCGAGAAGGCGCTTCCCAGACGAGTGCTCGACGACGATGCTTTCGACGCTGCCGTCGGCGCGTATGCCGGTGGTCAATAGCAGGCTGCCGTAGAGCTTCTGCTCGCGCGCCGCCTCCGGATAGTTCAGGTTGCCGATGCGCTCGACCTTGAGCCGCCAGTCCTCGACATAGCGCGCGAAGCGGTATTCCTCGGCGCGCGCGCCGACGAAGCGCCGCTTCGGCCGCTTCTGGTAGGCGTCCATATCCTTGGCGATCTGCGCTTCCAGGCGCATCGCCTGCAGCGTCCGCTGCATCATTTCGTTGGCCGTCGGCAGATCGGCCTGGTCGGGCACGTCGTTCGGCTTCGGCTGATCGACCGCGACCGGCGCCGTCGATCGCAACTGGGTCATCATCTCTTTCGCCTGCTGCTCCAGCGCTTCGACCTTCTGCGTGGCCAGCGCCAGCTCGTTGCTGGCGGCCTCCTTCGGCAGCACCGGCAGCGGGCTTTTCGCGCGCCGCTTGGCGTCGGTGTTGCCGCCGCCGTCGAGGTTGGCCTGCGCCAGCAGCTCCGCCTTGGCGGGCTTGGCTTTCGACTTGGCGTTGACCAGCGCGACTTCGAGCGGCGGTCCGTTGCGGTCGAACTTGGCGAGATCCAGCGGGGCGAAGTGGAGCGCCAGCACCACCATGTGCACCAGGACCGATATGCCGATCGCCCGGACAAGCAGCCGGTTGCCCGCCGCCGCGTCGGGCGCGAGGAACGGCAGCGACATCGTCCGCGCTTCGGTGTGCATCACCAGTGCGCGCGGGCGCGTCGCCGGCTTCTTTCTCGCGGCGACCTGCGGCGCGACGGCCGCGCTGGTTCGCGTGGCTCTGGGCATAGCCTGCGAGTATATCGCCTGCCCCGCCCTGCCGCCTGCAACAGGTCAGGCGGTGGCAGCCGCTAGGCAGGCTGCTCCGGCCCGAGGTAACGGGCATCGACGGTGGCGGCCAGCAGGTCGATGCGCGCGAGAGCGAGCTGGATCCGTGACCCGGCCGCCGGCGGCAGATCGGCCACCCGCAGGTACAGCGGGACCGCGTCGAGGCGCACCAGATTGTCGCGGACCACGCTCGCCGCCGCTTCGCCGATGTTCTCCTGTTGCAGCCAGCGCAGGCACCAGTAGTGCTCCATCCGATCCTGGAACTCCGCGTACTGCGCGTACATCGTCTCGAAATCGGCCAGCACCGCGAACAGCTCGGTATCGCCCTCGGCGTACGGCGGACGCTCGCCGGCGAGCACCGCCAGCAGCTGCTGCTGGTTGACGAGGTCGCTGTAGCGGCGTAGCGGCGAGCTGGCCCACAGGTACTGCGACACGCCGAGGCCCTGGTGCGGCTCGGCCCTGGCGCTCATCTTCACCTTGCCGGACTGCTGGGTCCGGTACATTCCCGGCGCACCGGCGTCCCGCAGCATCCTGCCCCAGCTCTCGTTGACGTGGATCATCAGTTCGGCGACCAGTCGATCGAGCGGCGACCCGCGCGGCCGCGGCACGATCGTGACCCGGCCGTCGGGTGCGGCGGCCCAGTCGACCACGAACGTGTAGTCGGCGCGCGGCACGTCGGGCTTGCCCCGCACGGCCTCGAGCTTCGAGGCCAGCCGCCAGAGCGCGCGCAATTCGTCGGTCCAGCGCGGCTCGCCCGGCACCGCGGGCGCGGCGAACGCTTCGCCGATCGCATCGAGACGCAGGTTGGCGGCGATCGGCACCCGCTCGAGCCGGGTCTGTTGCCTGATCGGCGTGCCGTCGGGCGCCGTCTCGACGTAGAGCGACAACGCCGCGCGCGGCGCTCCCGCGGCCAGCGTGAAGCGCCGGATGACTTCATCCGGCAGCATGGTGATCTTGCGCCCCGGCATGTACACGGTCGACAGCCGCGCGCGGGCGATCGAGTCGAGCGGCGTGGCGCGCGCAACCGCGAGCGCCGGCGCCGCGATATGTATGCCGATCTCGAGGTTGCCGCCGGCGAGCGGCCGCACCGAGAACGCATCGTCGATCTCGGTGGTCGTCGCATCGTCGATCGAGAACGCCTCGGCCTGCGCCAGTGGCAGCTCGGGCTCGTCGGGCAACGCGCCGTAGCCGGGAAAATCGACGCCGTGCGGAAAGGCCTCGACCAGGAAGCGCTGGAAGTGGTAGTCGTGGGTCGACGGAATCGCCCCGCAGGCGGCGAGCAGCGCCAGCGGGCTTGTGCGGCGGGTCTCGCAGGCGGCGGCGACTGCGCGCGATTCGATCGCCTGCCTGTCCGGCCGGTAGAGCAGCATCGGCAGCTTGTCGCGCACCGCTTGCGGCAAGCGTCCGGCGACGAGCTCGGCGGAAAGTGCGGCGACCTCTTCGGCTTCGCGCCGCTTGCGCTCGACGCTCGCCAGCGCCGCCTTCATCGCTTCGGGCGGCGCCGACTTGTATCGGCCCTTGCCCTTCTTGTAGAAATGCATCGGCGAGGCGTGCAGTCGCAGCGCCAGCGACGCCGCTTCGGGAGGACGCGGCGCGCGACCGAAGTATTCGACGGCGAGGTCGGCGAAGGAAAACTCGCCCTCTCCGCTCACTTCCCACAGAAAGGCCGGGTCGACCGCCTCGGCGAGCGCCTGGGCCTCGGCCAGCAGCGCCGCCGGAGCCGGGTCGGCGAAGCGCAGCAGGACGTTCGCCGCCTTGATCTTCATCCGCTTGCCCGACGCCGTCTCGACCTGCAGCGACGTGCCGTTGTCGGCGAGGACGGTGCCGGCCTTGAACGCACCGTCGTCCTCGAAAAAGACGTGCATGGGAAGCGGGATCGCCGCGCGAGAAGGCGTGAATTATACCCTGCAACGGCGCGATCGGGACAAAGGCCGCGGCTTTCGCGGCGCCTGCGCGACGGACGGTGCGGCTTGCGCGCGGCTCGGCTTTGCTCCACGATGCGGTGGACCGTTTGCAATGGAGAAAGGCGATGGAATTCCGCCGCCTCGGCGAAAGCGGGCTCGAAGTATCGGTGCTGTGCCTCGGCACGATGATGTTCGGCGATCGCACCGACGCGGCCGCCGCGCGGCGGATCATCGGCTCGGCGTTCGACGCCGGCGTCAACTTCATCGATACCGCCGACGTCTACGCCAAGGGCGCTTCCGAATCGATCGTCGGGCCGGCGATCGCGTCGAACCGGCGCCGCTGGATCCTCGCCACCAAGGTCGGCAACGTGATGACCCAGGCGCCGCACGACGGCGGCTTGTCGCGGCGCTGGATCGTGCAGGCCTGCGACGACAGCCTGCAGCGGCTGGCCACCGACTACATCGACATCTACTACCTGCATCGCGACGACGTGGGCACTCCGCTGGCCGAAACGGTCGAGGCCATCGGCGAGCTGCTGCGTGCCGGCAAAATCCGCTATTTCGGCGTGTCCAACTACCGCGGCTGGCGCATCGCCGAGATCGTCGCGCTGTGCGCCGATCTGGGGGTGCCGCAGCCGGTCGTCTGCCAGCCGTATTACAACGCGATGAACCGCATGCCCGAGGTCGAGATCCTGCCGGCGTGCGACTACTACGGCATCGGCGTCGTTCCGTACAGCCCGCTGGCGCGAGGCGTGCTGACCGGCAAGTACGCGCCCGGCGCAGACGCTCCGGCCGAATCGCGCGCCGGGCGCAAGGACCGGCGGATGATGGAGACCGAGTTTCGCGCCGAGTCGCTCGCCATGGCGCAGACGATCAAGACGCACGCCGCGAACAAGGGGCTGTCGGCGGCGCAGTTCGCCCTGGCCTGGGTGCTCGCCAACCGCATCGTCAGCTCGATCGTCTGCGGTCCGCGCACGATCGAGCAGTGGAACGATTACCTGACCGCCATTAGCAAGACGCTCGACGGCGACGACGAGGCGCTGGTCGATTCGCTGGTCACGCCAGGGCATCCGTCGACGCCGGGCTACAACGACCCGCAGTATCCGTTCTACGGCCGGATCGTCGGCGGCTGACCGCGCCCGTCCAGCGCGAGGGCCCTGGAACCCTACGACCTCTCGTTCGCCACGCCGTGCGGAACGTGTCCGGTCGCGACATGCCTCGCCGCCGACTCGACGTGCGTGCGCTGATCGTCGAAGAAGATGTCGGCGCCGAACGCGCGCAGGAACTCTCCCTTGTCGAGCCCGCCGAGGAACAGCGCCTCGTCGATGCGGATGTTCCAGGCGCGCAGCGTCCGTATCACCCGCTCGTGCGCCGGCGCGCTGCGCGCCGTCACCAGCGCGGTGCGGATCGGGCTCGCGCCGTCGGAGAAATCGCTCTGGATCCGATGCAGCCCGGCCAGGAATTCCTTGAACGGT
>DATEFZ010000011.1:0-20019 GCA_035280325.1 Casimicrobiaceae bacterium | reverse complement strand
CACGTCGATCGCGGACGGAGCGGTCGAAGTGAAATTCAAACCGATCTCGGGCAGCGAAGACGCGGCAGGCGGCATCGTGTGGCGCTGGAAGGACGGTGACAACTACTACGTCGCGCGAGCCAATGCGCTCGAAGACAACGTTTCGCTATACCACACGACGGACGGCCGACGACATACGATCAAGTATGTCGACGCGCCCGTCGCGAAGAACCAGTGGCATACGCTGAAAGTCGAGTTCGCCGGAACGGCGATTCGCGTCAGCCTCGACGGCAAGCTCTACATCGAGCTGAAGGACGACCATATCGGCGGAGGCGGCGCCGTCGGGCTCTGGACCAAGGCCGACAGCGTGACGGCATTCGACGACTTCACCTACGCCTCGGGGAAGGCTCGTTGACGACGCGTGTTTCGCAATACGAAACTAGGCAAACACCGCCGCGCACTCGCGCATCGTGTTGTCGTGGATGTCGAGGACCTTGCGCAGCGGGCTCTGGTAGCCGCCGGCGAGGTTCCAGGCGATCGGCACCTCCAGCTCGGCGGCGCGGCGGAACACCTGGCGATCGCGCTCGCGCAGCTCTTCGGTGGAGAGCCAGCCGCCGAGCGGATCGTCGATATGCGAATCGGCGCCGGCCTGGTACAGGATCAGGTCGCAGCCGGCCATCTTCGCCACCATCGTCGGTATCGCCGCCAGAAACGCTTGCGCCTGAGCCGGCGAGTGCCAGTCGGCGCCGGCGCTGTAGTGCGTCACCCAGTCGGCGCCGAGCTGCTCGATGATGTCGGCGGTGCCGTTGCCCCAGTGCTGGTCGAAATCGAGAATGCCGACCTTCCGAGCGGCCGATTCCTTTCGCAGCACGCACGCCGCGACCATCAGGCCGTTGAAGGTGCAATAGTCCTGCGGCCGGTCGCGGGTCGCGTGGTGAAAGCCCGAGCAGGGCGCCACCGCGACGCGGCCGTGGTGCAGCGCCTCGCGTGCGGCGGCGAGCATCGCTCCCGAGGTGTAGGGCAGCGACGCAGCGACCGCCGGCGAGCGATTGCCGAAGCCGTTGTCGCGCCGGCACGCCAGCACGTCGTCGACCAGCACCCGATCGTGCGCCAGCGCGAGCTCGTCAGCGGTAACCGGCGGCGGCGCGACGATCTCCAGCGCGACGCCGAGCGCTTGCCACGAGGCGACGACCTCGCGCGGCTTGTGCGCGCTGGGCGAAAAGCTCTCCGAATCGGCGACCATGAGGTCGGAATAGAAGACCTTCATCGGTCGGCATTTTGCCTGATGGCGGCGGGGCGCGACGACCAGGTTCGGCACCGGTGCGCACCGCTCGACGCGCCGGCGCGCCGCGGGGCACTTGTCTATCAGCGCTCGCTCACGGCAGCGAGCCAGCGATCACGCCCGCGATGCGGGCGGCTCGCCTACCAGCACTCGCTCGCGGGCAGCGAGGCTCCGGACACCCCCTTGGTTCCCTGGTCGGTATAGGTCATCGTGCCGCAGGCGTCGCCGGTCTGCGCCGCCGCCGGAGCCGCGCGCAGCGTGTACGTGGTGGCGGTCAGGTTGGCGAGCGAAAGCGTGTAGTAGCCGTTTTCGGTGGTCGACGGATAGACGTTGCCCGAGCCGGAGCCAAGCGTCGCGGTCGCATAGGTCCCGCGCTCGGTGAAATAGCGCTCCATCTGTCCGGCCGCGCCGATCAGGGCCGACTTGGCGTCGGAACGGCGCGTCTTCTGCACGCTCTTCTGATAGCTCGGCAGGGCGATCATCGTCAGCACGCCGACGATGACGCAGACGATCAGAACTTCGATCAGCGTGAAGCCGCGTATGCGCATCGTCGGGGCTTTCGCGTCAGTCGACGTAGATGACCGCTGCGCGGCGATGCTTCGGGTCGGCGGAGTCCAGCGTGAACCGGACCTTCGCGCCGCTGCGCAGCGCGTAGACGCTGGTCGGCTTGCCGTCGCGACCGTACAGGCGCACTTTTTTCGGGTCGAAGGTCAGCGGCTGGCCGTGCACCTGGAAGGTGCCGCGCGTGACGCTCAAGCCTTCGATCGTCCCGCTGCGCAGGCCCGAGCTGTCGTCGCGCATCGCTTTCGCGGCCTGGGCGGTCATCGGCCGGGGCGGGGCGACATTGACGACCGGCGGCGGCGCCACCGCCGGCGTGATCGCCGCACAGGGCAGGGCGACGGCGAGCAGGCCGATAGCCGAGAAAAGGCGTCTCATCGATGTTCCTTTCACTGGACCTGGCGCCACGACTTGCGGCCCTGAGTGCCCAGGCCGGCCGTCTCGCCCAGTCGCTCGACGCTGCCGGCCGAGGTGTTGACGTACTTGTTCTCGTACGGCGACTTGCCCGGTACCAGCGGTGCGGTCAGGAAGCCCGCCGCGGCAGGAATGCTGGTGATCATCCGGCCGCTGGTGTTCTCGTTCGCGTCCTGGTAGGAGACCAGGTCGGCGACCGAGATGTCGTTGTCGGCGTTGGTGTCGAACGTCGGCTTGTCGTAGCGATTGCCGGTCATCACGTCGACCTCCATCACCCAGCCGCTGCCGCCGAACGCGCAGGGGTCGGTGTTGGGAATCAGCGTGTTGAACACGACCCGGCCGGACCTTATCGTCGGATCGGTCACCATGCGCTCGCCGCTCGTCGGCATGTCGATGTACCAGCCCTTCTTCGACGAGTTGTAATCGGCCTTCGAGATGGTGTTGTCGCCGGATACCGTCGCGTCGAGCGTCGCCGGCCCGACCGCGTGCGTGGTGATGCGGTAGGTGTTGCTGTCGGCGCCGGACGCCGTCCCGACCACGTGCTGCAAGACCAGCGAGGACAGGCCCGACACCGCCGCGCCCTGATCGCGGATGCCGTAGAACGTCTGCGTCCCTGTGGTGCCGTTGTCGGAGGTATCGAGGTAGCGGCCGGTACCGAACACCACCAGGTAGCCGCCTTCGGTGAACTTGGTGACGTCGGGCCGGGTGGTGATCGGTTGGCCGCCGGTGCTGAACAGCGGTGCTCCGCCGAGGGCGACGTTCCACGAGCCCGCGTTCGACGATGAGAGGTCGAATTTCCACATGTTGCCGGCCAGGTCGCCGGCGTAGACCACGTCGGCGATGCCGTCGCCGTTGGTGTCGACCGCGATCGGCCCGGAGAGCCCGTTCGGGGCGTCGGTCGTTCCCGACTGGGTGTCCAGCTTGGCGGTCACCGCCCCGGTCCGTGCGTCGAGCACGTACAGCACGGCGTGACCGGACGAGCTTGCGTTGCCGTCGGCCTCGATGTTGTTGTAGCCGTTGGCGATGATCGCCGACCACTTACCGTCGTTGGTCTTGACCAGCAGCGGCTGGCCGAAGACGTAACCCAGGTCGGCGTCGTCGCTGTCGTTGAACTCCCAGCGAACGACCGACGATGCGGTGGCCTGCGTGAAGCTGCTGGGGTCGGTGATGTCGAGCGCGTAAACGCCCTGTCCGCCCGCGGCGAGGCCGCCGACCAGCATCGTGTGCCAGTGCGACTGGTAGAAGACGTCGCCGATGGTCGGAGAGCCGTCGACGTGGTAGTGGTGCGCCACCGGCTGGCCGGCGCTCGCCGAGACGTTGTTGGCGGTCAGCGCGCTCAAGTTGCGATAGACCGACGACGGAACGTAGGCGAACGCCTCGACGCCGCTATTGGCGTTGAAGCCGTGCAGCATGCCGTCGTTGGCGCCGACGTAGATCATCGGCGTGCGGTCGGCGTTGGCGACGGCGAAGGCGCTGTACGCGGCAGATTCCATGTTGTCGCGATAGCCGAAGGCCGGCGTCGCGACGTAGGTCGGCGCCGAATGGATGATGTCGCCGAGCTTGCTGGTTGGCCGGTTGCGGAACGACGGTGAGCAGCCGCCGCAGTTCGTCGCTTCATTGGCCGAATTGCCGCGTATCCACTGTACTCGCTGCGAGCCGAATCCGTCGGCGGTGCCGGCCATGTCGGCATCGAGCAGCGACGACTGCGCCAGATCCATGTCGGTCGCGCCTGGCGTGCCGGGATAGGTGGTCGGCCAGAGGAACGGGATGCCGCGGCTGCCCAGCGCCGCCGACGGCTTGTAGGTGATGATCGTTCGCCCGGTGCTCCAGTCCTGGCCGTTGATCACCTGGCCGGCATCCCAGATCTGGCCGCCGAGCGTGCCGTCCTGGTTGACCGGGTAGGCGATGAGCTGCCCCGACCAGTCGCCGCTGTTGAAGCGCGCCTGATAAAGATTGGTTCCAGTGCCCCACGAGCCGGTGTTGAGCGATACGGCAGATGCCGCCGCGGTCTTCGATTCGATGTCGACCGCGATCGCCTGGAAGGCGCTGGCGAGCGCTCCGGCATCCTGCGCCAGATACGCCTGCTTGGTGCCCCCCAGGTCGGCGAACTTGTTGAGCACCGCGACCGAGCCGGCGTTGGCGACCGTATCGCCCAGTCCGACGACGTAGGTCTGGATGTCGTGCTTGGTGCCCGACACCGTCAGGCTGCGCAGGCTGGTGATGTACGGGAAGACGTCGTTCGCGGCCTTGGAATAGGTCCAGGTCGCCGTTCCCGGGTCGTAGGTGTTCACCTGCTGCGACAGCGGATACATGTTGCCGGACAGGTCGGAGGTCGGATTGCCGTCGGTCGCCAGCAGCGCAAAGCTCTTCTGGCAGGACAGCGTGATCGGTGAACTGTATCCGGAGCCGCCCGAGAAATACTGGTTGGCGGTCGACATGCTGCCGGCCAGCGGCGTGAACACCGCCGCGTTCTTGATGTCGGTGCCGTATTGGGTTTCCTGGGCTAAGAGCGACATGATCGTGTTGACGTGCCCAGAGGTCGACGACGACTTGACCGGCTCGGCGATCGTGCCGTAGCCGTTCACCCCGGCGTAGAAGCCCCAGGCGCGATACGCGTAGAGCTGGCGAGTGATCGGCGGATTGTTCGGCAGGTAGCCGGCATCGGTGGGCGTGAAGCCGAAGCAGGTCCAGAAGTTCGTCAGGTTGGGCTCGAATGGTGATCCCGGGTTGTGGGTGAACCAGAAGCAATAGTTTCCGCCCGGTCCTTGCGTGGTCGCCCAGGCGCCGGTCCCGAAGTAGCCGATGTACAGCACGTCGTTGATGTCGGGGTCGTCGCTCGCCCGGTCGTAGGTCACGTAATGGTCGCCCACGCTCGAGCCATTCCATTGCGGGTTGACGATGCAGCGCAACCCGTTATTGGACGCCGATATGCCGTTCACGCAGTCGTCGGTAAAGACCATCGTCTGGTCGTTGCCCAGCCAGTACGGATAGGTCGAATACAGCCCGGCGCCGCCGGTGTAGAACGTCTCGAGCCCCCAGTTGAACTGGCTCGAGAACGAGTTGACCGTGCTGCGGATCACGCTGCGCGCGATGTTGCCGCGGGTGGTGGGATCGTCGCCAGCGATCAGCTTGCCCGCCATCGTGCCGTCCATCGACTCCGAGTTGTCGTAGATGATCAGGACGTTGGGCGGGGTCCGCCCGGTGAGGAACAGCGGGTATTGCGAGATCGACAGCGCGGTCGCGAAGCACGGCGACGCGGCCAGCGCGGCGGCAAGCAGGAGCGGAACGAGCCGCGCGAGCGGCCGCAGAATCCGGAGAGTCATGAGGTGCTCACGAGAAAGGTCGATTGCAGGATGACGCGCGTTTCGGGACGCATCCCGGTGGCGAGAACGGTCAGCCGGTAGGCCGCGCCGCCGGAGTTCGGCGCGTTGAGCCCGATGCCGACGCTGCCGCCGGGGCCGACGGGGAGGCTCGACAGCTTTTCGATGACGTACAACGGCTGCGCCGCGACGTCGGGCAGTTCGGGGGCGTTGGTGCGACTGCCGTAGGTGCGCGTCTTGCCCGCGCTGGTCCAGTCGATCGCCTGCGAGATGTCGACCGACAGCGGCGTCGGCCAGGTCGACGGCGGAGTGCAAAGTCCATTGGTGCAGGACGACGTGAACACCGTCCCCGGGGTAATCGTCGCCACGACGTCGGCTTCGGCGTCGCGCAAGCCCGCTTCGGCGGCCTGGAACGCGAGGTTCGTATCCTTGGTGTTGCCGGCCATCTTTTCCTGCAGCAGCGTGCTGTTCAGCGCCGCGATGCCGATGATCGACAGCACCAGCAGGAACATCAGCGCCGGAAACAGCGACATGCCCGACTGCGCGGCGGCGAAAAATCGCGTCGAGCGTGGCATCACGGCACCCGGTTGCGGACGGTGATCACCGACGAGAGCACCGAGCGCATGCGCTTGTCGGAAGGCGTGGTCGAGACGCCGGCGAAGACGTACGGCTGCGACGACGTGGCGACGTTGTCGCGCACCGTCGCCAGCAGGATCTGCGCCCTGACGCTGACGACGTTGCTCCAGGTGCCGACGCCGTCGGCGCTGACGTAGCGATTGGCCGCCCGCTGGCCGCCCAGGTCCTCGCCGAACTGCAGCGCCAAGCCTTCGACGCCTTCGACCATTTCCTCGGGCTGCGGCTGGCCGTCGTACGCCGGCGCGCTGTTCGACCACAGCGAATTGGTTCCCGCGCGGCGCGTGCTCGGGGCCATGAAGTAGGTGCGCGTCACCAGCCGGTAGACCGAAGCGTCGGTGCCGAAGATGTGACCGAAGTCGGCGCTGGTGTTGCCCGGCAGGATGCTGCCTCCGGTCGCATGGCCCACCGTGCCGGCCGAGGTGTCGACGCTGGTGGCGTTGAAGATCGCCGACGCCGCGCAATCGGCGATCAGCAGGACGTCGCCGGCGGCAAGCTTGGCGGTGCCGCCTCCGACCTGCATGTCGGCCGACGAGTCGGTCATCGTCGCCAGCAGCGGGATGCCGGGACCGTCGATCTGCCGGATGGTGACCACGTCGGCATCGGCGCTAGGCGCCGGGCTCAGCGCGGCAATGCTGGCATCGAGCGCCGGCAGCCAGGTGCCGCCGCTGCCGTGATAGCCGGTGATGCCGACGTCGTACTGATAGGCGTAGGCGGTCGAGTTGAGCAGGTTGGTCGGCGTGACCGACGCACCGTTGCAGCCGCGGAAGGCGGCCATCCGCAGGTCGCGGTCGATCAGATAGATCGCGAAGCGGCCGTTCTCCTGCATCCGCGAGATCGTGTCGTTGACGCGAGTCACCTGCTTGCTGTTGACGTAGACGATGCCGATGACGGCGATGACGAGCAGGCTGATCGCCGCCCATACCATCAGCTCGACCAGGCCCATCCCCCTCTGCTTGCCGTTCATGGCCGCAGCGTGGTGACGAATCGATGCTGGGTGCCCTTCTCGGACCACCAGACCTTGACGGCGAGCACATTGCCACCGCCGTCGCACGCGGCGGCGGCCGGCGTTCCGTCATCGGGGGTGCTGTCCAGGCAGATCACCGCCGCGCCGTCGGGCAGCAGGCCTGCGACCTCGGCGCTCCATTCGGAGAAATCGGTTTGCGCGACCTGCGCCGCGGTGCAACTGGTGGCGATGCAGCCCGGGTCGGAGACCGAGCCTTCGAAGTCGTTGTAGGCGCCGGACTCGGCACCCGGCAGATTGGCGCGCACCCGGTCGGCGATCTGATACGACAGGTACACCGCCTTGCTGCGGAACATCGACTCGTTGGCCGCGGCCAGGCCCTTGAGCTGCAGACCGGCAAATCCGATGAAGCCGATCGACACCACGAAGACCGAGATCAGCGACTCGATCAGGCCCGCTCCCGACTGCCCGCGGCGCATCAGGTTCAGCTGCATGGCGAGGTGTGGGCGGCGACGTCGCTGACGTCGGCGAGCCCGTTGGGTTGGAGTGCGATATCGAAGCCGGCCAGCGTCGCATCGGACGGACAGACCTTGATGTCGATCGCGCTGGCCGGCGTCAGGAATCCCATCGGCGTGAACGCGATCGCGGTGACCGTACCGTCGCCGACGATGATGTTCGCGGGCAGCGCCTCGTGCGTGCGGAGCACGGTTTCGCCGGCGTCGAAGGCGCCGTTGCCGTTGTCGTCGACCCAGATTTGCCAGCCGCGGCCGAACGCGTTGCCGCTGACGGGCGACGTGGCGCCGACGACGACCGAGACGCCGCGCCGCACCGCCTCGCTGCGCGCGTACGCGACGTAGGCGACGAACTCGTCCTGCGCCGCGTAAGCGTGGTTGTTGCTGAGGGTCGAGCTCATCGAGCCGGCGGCGAGCGAGGCGAGAATCACCAGCACGGCCAGCGTGACGCACAGCTCGACCAGGGTAAACCCGCGCGCCGATCGGGTCGCGCGCGGCGTGCGCCTTCCTGCGACATTGCCGCGCGGACATCTCGCATCGAACGGCTGGCTCGAACTCACAATGCTTGCCATGAATCGATCCCCTGGTTACAGACTGCTTTTCGGGCCGCTTGTGCGTTACAGCTCGGTGACGACACCGGCGAATTTGCTGTCGCAATCGCGTCGGCAAACGCCTCGGCCCTGCCCTCCATCCGCAAGACGCGTGCCGGGTTTTTGGCTTGCGCCGAACGCGCGATGAGCGGTAGGTATCGACGGATTCGCGGGGCCTGCCGCCGAGGAACGGCGAGGCCGGGAGCGGCGGTGGACGGCATGACAACGGAATGCGCTGCCGGTCGGCGACTCGATCTGACGCGTTACGTCGGCGCCGGCGGCAGGAGGCAGCGGTTTGCGCGCGCACGCGCTCGCTGCGGATGACACCTTGTACACGACTGACGCGGTGCGCGTCAGTGCTGGCTACTACTCGACGCTCGCGCGCATCGTCTCGAATCCGCCGCCGGACACGGTGATGTTGTCACCTCGCGCGAATTGCCAGCCTTCGCGCGGACCGATCTCCCGCCGCCCACGACCGGGAATGTCGAGGGTGAAATTAGCCTGCTTGCTGTTGGTCGATGTGGCGAGGTTGACGACGACACTGAGATCCTTGGTCGAGACGTTGGTGAATACGCCGACGCCGCTGCCGCCTCCGGCAGATCGATTGAAGCTGATTTCGATCGGCAGAGGTCCGCGCGGCAGATCGCGCTGCGCCGAAGCCTCGCTGCGCGCCTTGGCGTACGCCTGCTCCTTGGCCAGCATCTCGGTCCGGATCTGCGCCGTCTGGTCGTTGGCGAGCTGCAGCTGCACCTGCTTGGCGCTGAGCTTAACGTCGAGGGCGGCGGCGCGCATCGCCTCCTGCGCGGCCTTGGCCTCGGCGGCATCGGCACGCGCGTAGGCGTAATCGCGCTCGGAGACCGCCGTGCGCAGCTTGAAGAACAGCACCGTGCAGACGATCGTCATCACGATCGCCAGCGCGACCGAGGCCCAGAGCTTCAGTCGCTCCTTCGCCAGCTCGGCTTGTTCAACGGTACAAGTTGTCATCGCAGTCGCAATACGGCGAAGTTTGCCTCGCAGCGTCAGCGACGGGGCCGCCGGCGCGAGGATTCGCCGCCACGCACCCGATGCGGCAAGAGACGTGCCACGCAGACGCTTGCCGCGCCGCACGCGGCACCGGACGCCAGGTGGTGTCGTTCAGCGGCCGCGGCCGTGGCAGTGCTTGTATCGCTTGCCCGAGCCGCAAGGACACGGCGCGATGCGCGATTCCGGCGGCGACGCGGTCAGCGGCGGCCGGCTGCCGATCAGCTCGTTCCAGCTCGCCGGAGCAAACTCGTCGTGGACGTGGCGCTCCACGCCGGTCGTCTCGCAGGCCGGCCGCTCGAGGCTCGCGATGCCCATGCCGTGCTGCTTGAACCAGCGGCTGACGTCGATCTCGTGCCCGCACTCGGCAAACGATCCCAGCCGGCGGTAGTCGGCGCGCCGTCGCAGGCCGGGATTGAACGAATAGCCGCCCCACGCCGGGTGGACATCGAGCGCGGGCTGGCGGAATTCGACGCCGGCGAGCCGGCTGATCGGGGCCGAGCCCGTTACGAAGTCGTGTATCGCGTTCTGTCCGCGGCGCCTGCACTTGACGGTGGAGACCGCCGGGATGTTCTCCAGCAGCAGCAGCGATTCCTCGATGAAGCCGCCGCGGAAGAAGGTCCAGTCGTCCTCGCAATGAAAGATGTATGGCGTTTCGACGCCGGCATAGGCAAGATCGAGGCTCTTCATCTGGCCGCACCGCGACTCGTTGAGCAGCACGTCGAAGCGCACGCCGCAGCGCTCGACGACGCCATGCACGCCGGCATCGCCGGAGTCCTCGATCAGCAGGAAGCGCGCGATCGGCGCGGTGTTGAAGGCGAGGAAGCTGGCCAGCGTGTCGGCGAGCAGGTCGAACCGGCCGCAGCTCGTGAGCACGAAGGTGATGTCGGCGGAGCTGCTCACGTCGGGGGACGACCATTCATAATGCGTTTGCAAGGGCGCTGGCTCGATGGAAGACATGGCGATCAGGCGACGCACCCGTGCCGCGAATCCGCGGCCGTGGCTGAAGGCGGCCGACGTCGGGCTGGCAGGCGGGATTCCGTTGCTGTGGCTGTTGGCGCTGGCCCTGCCCGAGCGCCGCTGGCCCCGGCTATGCTATCGCCTCGAATGGCTGCGGGCCAGCCTGCATCGCGCCGAGCTGACGCAAGTCGCGCGCGCGGCAGCGGGCTTTCCCGGCGTGTCGCCTGGTGCGGATGCGCGATCGCTGGCGCTTAGCGTGGCGGCCGGCGCCACCGAGCATCACCTGCAGGTGCTGGCCTGCCGCGGCCCTCGCGGCTGGAAGACGAGACTCCGGCTCGACGGCGCCGAGCACCTCGACGCCGCGCTTGCCGCCGGCCGTGGCGCGGTGCTGTGGGTCGCGCACTTCTGTTTCAATGCGCTCGCCGCCAAGAAGGCGCTCCATCAGGCGGGCTATCGTGTCTGGCACCTGAGCCGGCCGGAGCACGGCTTTTCCAAGTCGGCGCTGGGCATTCGCCTGTACAACCGCCTCCGGGTCGGCGCCGAGCGCGAGTTCCTGGCCGGACGGATCGTGTTCGATCGCAGCCGGCCGGGCGCGGCGACGCTGGCGGCGCAGCGGCTGCTCAGGAAGAACGGTATCCTGTCGATCACTGCCGGCGACTGGGAAGGGCAGCGGCTGGCGCGGATCGAGCTCGGCGGTGGCACGATCGAGCTGGCGGTCGGGGCGCCGGGTCTGGCGCGGCTGACCGGCGCGGCGCTGCTGCCGGTGTTCGCCGTTCGCGACGAGCATCGAGTGATCCGGGTGACGATCGAGCCGCCGCTGCCGGTCGCACGCGAGGGCGACGCCGACCAGGCGCTGCAACGCGCCGCGCAGGTCTTCGGCGCCTTGCTCGCGCAATACGTCTGCCGCTATCCGGAACAATGGCGGGACTGGAAAAAGCTGGAGCCCTCGCCGACGCGCGGGAGGGATGGGACCATCGATGGCGTATGACTTTCGCCTGCTGCGTTCGTGGCTATTCGTCCCGGGCGATTCGGAGCGCAAGCTGGGCAAGGCGTGGACGGCCGGTGCCGACGCCTTGATCGTCGACCTCGAGGATGCGGTGGCGCCGGAAAAGAAGGCGGCGGCGCGCAGCATCGCCGCGGCGGCGATCGCGGCCGCGCCTCGCGACAAGGCGGCGGTCGCGATTCGCATCAACGCGATCGACACCGGCCTGGCCGAACAAGACGTCGCCGGCACGTTCGCTTGCCGACCCGACGCCTACGTGCTGCCGAAAGCCACCGTTCCGGACGAGATCGCGCTGGTCTCCGGATGGCTCTCTCGCCTGGAAGCGCAGGCCGGGCTGCCGGAAGGATCGACCGCGATCGTGCCGATAGCGACCGAGCATCCGCGCGCGATCCCGCGATTGCCGTCGCTCTGCAGCGCCGATCGCAGGGTCAGGGCGATCATGTGCGGCAACGAGGATCTCGCCGCCGCGATCGGCGCGCGCCGGATCAAGAACGATGACGGATCGATGCTCGAGGTGTTCCGGATCGTGCGCGCGCTGGCGCTGCTGGCCGGACGCGCGGAGGATCTGGGCGTCGTCGATTCGCCGGTGGTCGAGTTGGCCGAGCGAGGTTTGCTGCAGCGGGAAAGCGCGGAAGCGGCGGCGATGGGGTTCACCGGCAAGCTGGTCATCCACCCGGCGCAGGTCGAGGCGGTCAACGCGGCGTTCCTGCCGTCGGCTCAGGAGATCGGGGAGGCGCGCGCGCTGCTCGCCGCGGCGGCCGGTCGCGAGGGCGCGTTCCGCTTCCAGGATCGGATGATCGACGCGCCGCATCTCTCGCGAGCCGAGCGAACCGTGGCGCTCGCCGCCGCGCACGGCATCGGCTGACGACGAGTCACGATCGAATCGCGACTAGGTCGGCCGGCGACGCTCGCCCGCGCCGCGCGCCTCACGTATGATGGCGCGGGTTTCCATGCCGGCGCGTCCCGACAACGTGCGCAACACGACCATCGCGCCGCGCGAGCCGCCGAACGCAGCGACGCGCACGCACCGGCTGTTCATGCTCGCGCTGCTGGTAAAGGGCGTGGACGGGGTGATCGAGCTGGCCGGCGGGCTGTTGGCGTTGTTCGTTCCCTTGTCCACAGTCAACCGGGTGGTGCTCTGGCTGACCGCGTCGGAAATCGACAACGACCCCGGCGACTGGCTGGCCAATACGCTGATTCATGCCGCCGAAAGGCTGTCGATGGGGGCGAAGCTCTACGCCAGCTTCTACCTGGTGAGCCACGGCTGCGTGAAGATATTCCTGGTCTACTCGCTCTGGCGCGAGAAGCTGTGGGCATTTCCGGTGGCGCTGGCGGTCATGGGCGCGCTGGTCGCCTACGCGCTCTATCGCTTCACCCACACCCACTCGCTGGCGCTGCTGTTCTTTGCCGCGATCGACCTGACGATCATGTGGTTCGTCTGGCGGGAATACACGTTCCGCCGTCCCAGCGAGCCGGCGGGCCGCTAGCCCGCCGCTCGCTGGAGCGGGACTTCGTTCAGCGCTCCCAGCCGCCGCGTTCGTAGCCCCAGCGTCCGTCGTGCTCGACCCAACGGTCGTTGCGCCAGTGCTCGCCGCGGCGCTCGCGGACGAAGCGGCCCCTATGCCACAAATGGTGGCGATGACGGCCGTCCCACACCCAGTAGCCGGGTGCCCAGACGTAGCCTACCCGCGGCGGCGGCACCACTTCGTAGCGCGGCGGCGGCGGCGCGATGTTGATATCGACATCGAATCTCGCCTGCGCGGCGAGCGGCACGGCGAGGAACGCCGAAGCCAGCGCGACGGCGAGCAGCTTGTGTCGTGCATTCACTTATCGCTCCTTTGGCGGCTGATGCCGCACGGGCATCTTCGCGCCGCGGGCGCAGGACGGGGATCGGACGCCCGCCGTTTCGAATGTAGGTCCCGCGAGCAGCGAGCCTAGGAGGCCGGCCGACGCCGGGGCGACGCGGGACGACCGGATCCGGTCTCTAGCGACTGTGGCGATGCGCGCGCCGCTCGTCGTCGATCGGCGAGCGCAACCGCGCGACTGCAATGACCGGGATCTCCTTCTGCGCCCCGTCGGCGGTTCGAAAGACCAGGGTCAGCGCCAGGCTGTCGCCCAGTCGGAGCCCCTTGGCCAGTCGACGCAACGAAATCCGCTGCTTGCCCGGCGCGAGGCGGACCAGGGCGCCGGGAGGCACGGAAATCTCCTGCACCGGCGTCGCACCAGCCCCGGACAACGTGGCCTTGCGGGCCGCAGCGCTTTTCACCGCGACCAGGGCGGCGCCGTCGCCGCTGCTCAGATTCATGTATGCCTCGGTCGAGCCCCCGGCGGGCGCGGGCCGGACCCACGGCTGATTGACGACGAACAGGCCGCTCGCGGCGTCGGCGATCGACGACATCGCGACCCAGCAGCCGATCGTCAGGCTCAAGCGTAGCAGCATCGTCGCGCTCATCAGGCGCTCGCAAACAGGTCGTCGGCGCGGCTATTCCACTGGCGCTGAGGACAGGAATACCGGCAACACCATGCTGTTAGCCCGCGACGAAGAACCAAAGTCCCGCCGGTTTGCGTCTTGTATGCCTGGAGATCCGAGATGCCCACGTTGCTGCGCCTGCTTGTGATACTCGTCGTCGGTCTGACGGCGACCGCCGCCCGAGCCGAATTTCATACGTTTCAGATCGAGGAGCTGTATTCGAACGCCGACGGCACCGTGCAATACGTCGTGCTGCACGAATCGCAGGGCATGGACGGCGAGAACCTGCTCGGCGGGCATACACTGACCAGTATGCCGCAAGGCGGCCAGGCGCGCGCCTTCGTCTTCCCCAACAATCTGCCTGGCGGCATGTGCGGCTACTACGGCTGCTCGGCGAGCGCCACCGCTAACAAGCGGGTCCTGATCGCGACTCCCGGATTCACTGCGCTCAACCTGGGGGTGACCCCGGATTACACGATTCCCAGCGGCTTCCTGCCGACCGGCGCCGGCACGCTCAACTATGCGCTGGTCGATCAGGTCTCGTGGTCGGCGCTGCCGACCGACGGCGCCAGCGCGCTCGCCCGCAGCAACGCGATCATCCCGAACGTGGCGACCAATTTCGCCGGCAGGTCCGCATCGGTCGTCGGGGTCGCGGCCGTCAACTACCAGGGGCTGTGGTTCAATCCGCTCGAAGCCGGATGGGGGATCAATTTTGCGCACCAGGGCGACACCATCTTCGCGTCGTGGTTCACCTACGATCTCGCCGGCAAGGGAACCTGGCTGGTCATGACCGCACCCAAGACCGCGCCTAACACCTACAGCGGCACGCTGATCCAGGGCACCGGTCCCGCGTTCAATGCCGTGCCGTTTCCGCCGATCGGGACCCCGGGGGGCGCGACGGTGTCCGGCCTGACCGGACCCGGCACGCTCGCCTTCACCGACGCCAACAACGGTACGTTTACCTACACGATCAACGGCGTCACGCAGGCGAAGCCGATCACCCGCCAGCTCCTGGGTGCGGGGGCGGCTCCCGTGTGTACGTTCGGCGCGCAACCCAACCTGGCGCTCGCCACCGGCAACTATACCGACCTGTGGTGGGCCGCGCCGGCGGGGTCGGAAGCCGGCTGGGGGATCAACCTCACGCACCAGGGCAACCTGATCTTCGCCACCTGGTTCACGTTCGCGGTCGATCGTTCTCCGATGTGGCTGGTCGGCACCGCGACCAATACCGCGCCCGGCGTCTACGTCGCGACGCAGATCGCGCGGCTGACCGGGCCGCCGTTCAACGCCGTGCCGTTTCCGCCGCTCGGCAGTCCCGGCGGACCGACGTTCGCGGTTGTCGGCAACGCGACGTTCACGTTCAGCGACGGCAACACGGCGACGTTCAATTACACGGTCGACGGGATAACCCAGACCAAGACCATCACCCGGCAGGTGTTCGTCAGCCCCGGCACGACGTGCCTGTAGGCCGGCGCGATCGCACGGTGGCTCGCCCGGCCCGCGCGCTCGGCGCAGCGCTGGGAGTTGCGCTGGCGGTATTCGCGGCAGCGGCTTCCGCCACCGGGGTCGGCGATTCGGCGCCGCCGTTCGCACTGCGCGACGGACAGGGCAACGCCGTCGCGCTCGCCGCGCTGCACGGCCGCGTCGTCTACGTCGATTTCTGGGCCTCGTGGTGCGGGCCGTGCCGGCGCTCGTTTCCGTGGATGAACGACATGCAGCAACGCTATGGTTCGCGTGGGCTCGCCATCGTTGCGATCAACGTCGACAAGAACCCTGCCGATGCGGCGCGCTTTCTCGAGCGATTCCCGGCGCGGTTCACCGTCGCCTACGATCGCGACGGCGCGACGCCCGCCGCTTATGCGGTGCAGGAAATGCCCAGCTCGTTTCTGATCGATGCCAAAGGGCGGGTGCTCGACGTCGAGCAGGGCTTTCACGATGATCGCAAGGCCGCGCTCGAGCAGCGCATCGCGTCGCTGCTCGGGGTTCGCTGATGCGCCGGCCGATATCGACGTCGCGCGCCGCGCCGGGCTGCCTCGCGCTGGCGCTCGCGCTGCTGCTCGCCGGCTGCGCGACGATCGAACCGCCGAAGCCGTGGCAGAAGGGCGACCTCGCCAGGCCCGAAATGAGGTTCGACCACGATCCGATGGCTACGCGCCTCACCGACCATATCTACACCAGCAGGGAAGCGGCGAGCGGCGGCTACGGCGTCGGCGGCGGTGGCTGTGGCTGCAACTGAGGAGGGCAGCGACGACGCCCCGCGCGCGCAGGTAGCTCCCGCCGGCGCTCTGCTCGCCGCCGCACTCGCACTTCCCGGCATGGTCCCCGGATCGGCGATCGCGCAGACCGCTCCCGACCAGGGGCTGATCGCGCTCAAGTACGTCGACTACCGCGACTGGCAGCCCGGCGCCGACCGCATCCGCGTGCACAGCCCTTCGCTCTACGTCCTCAAGCCGCTGTCGGACACGCTGGCCGCCGAAGGTTCGCTCGTCTACGACAGCATCTCCGGCGCGTCGCCGCTCTATCACAACACGTTGTCCGGCGCGTCCGGCAAGGGCGGTGTCGTCGACTATCGCACCGCCGGCGACGTCAAGCTCACGCGATATTTCGACGGTGCCGCGGTGGGCATCGGCGCGGCGATCTCCTCCGAGCGGGATTATCTGTCGCGCGCCGTGTCGGTCGACGCACGGATCTCGAGCGCCGACCGCAACCGCACTTACGCGTTCGGCGTCGGCGGCGCGAGCGACAACATCGACAGCACCAACGGGCTGGCCGAGGGCAAGCACCGGCGCACCGTCGAATTGCTCTTCGGCGTCACCCAGGTGCTGTCGGCGCAGGCGATCGTGCAGTCGAACCTGACCTACTCCGACGGCCACGGCTACTTCTCGGATCCCTACAAGACGATCGACATCCGTCCCGATCGCCGGCGGGTGCTCGCCTGGCTCACCCGCTACAACCAGCGCCTGCCGCGCTTCGATGCGACGGTTTCGCTCTCGTATCGCTACGTCAACGACTCCTTCGGCAGCGACTCGCACACGCTCGAGGCGGCCTGGTTCCAGCCGCTGCCGCGCGGCTGGTCGATCAAGCCGTCGCTTCGCTATTACACCCAGGCCGCGGCCGACTTCTATTTCGATCCGCCGTTCCCGCAAGGCTTCTCGATCGGCGCGCCGTACACTGCCGACGCGCGCCTGTCGGCGTTCGGCGCCGTGACGCCGGGGATCACGGTGGCCAAGGCGCTGCCCGACGGCTGGACCGTCGACTTGAAAGTCGAGTATTACCGGCAGCGACCGGATTGGCGCCCGGGCGGCGGCAGCCCGGGGCTGCTGCCGCTCTCGGCGCGCTGGATCCAGACCGGCATCAGCAAGACGTTCTGAGGATCGCCTTCGCGAGGGCGCCTTTCGCGGCGCGAGCACGGAAGAGCGCATAGTTAGAGGATGCCACTGTTCCGTTTCGCATTCGATGCGATGGGCTCGCCCAACGAGCTGCAGGTCTGGCACGGCGACGAATCGCGCGCTCGCTCCCTCGCGCGGGCCGCCATCGACGACGTACGTCGCATCGAGGCCAAGTATTCGCGCTATCGCGACGACAGCGTGACCTCGCGCATCAACCGTGCCGCCGGCGGCGCGCCGGTCGCCATCGACGGCGAGACGTTCGCCCTGCTGCGCTACGCCGATACTTGTCATGCGCTGAGCGGCGGCCGCTTCGACCTGACCTCGGGCGTGCTGCGCCGGACCTGGGATTTCCGCCGCTCGCCGCCCCGGTTGCCCGACGATGCCGAGATCACTGCCGCCGTCGCGCTGGTCGACTGGCCGGCGGTGGAATGGAGCGAGCGCGGCGTGCGGCTGCCGCGCGCCGGCATGGAAATCGACTTCGGCGGCATCGGCAAGGAGTACGCGGCGGACAGGGTGGCGACGATCTGCGTCGAGTCGGGAGCAGTGCACGCGCTCGCCAATCTCGGCGGCGACGTGCGCGTGACCGGCTCGCAGCCAAACGGTTCACCCTGGCGAGTCGGCATCTCGCATCCGCGGCGCGACGGCGCCGTGCTGGCGACGGTCGAGCTGGCGGAGGGCGCGCTCGCCACCAGCGGCGACTACGAGCGCTACTTCGAGATCGAAGGGCGCCGCTACTGCCACGTCATCGACGCCCGATCCGGTCGGCCGGTGTCGCGATGGCAATCGGTCAGCGTGCTGGCGCCGCTGTGCGTCGTCGCCGGCACCTGCGCGACGGTCGCGATGCTGCTCGAGGCGGACGCCGAGCCGTTTCTCGCGCGACAGGGCCTGCAATACCTTGCGGTCGACGCCGACGGCGCGATCCGCCGTCCGGTCGCTGTGGTATCGGCACAACAGTAGACCGCGGGCGCCCTTGTCCTGTACAGATTTGCAGCCGGCTCGATATTCGATCGATATCTTCCGGCGCAGAATGGGGCATCCGCATCTACCGCTGCCGCGGGCTGCGCGGTACAGCAGCGCGGCATTGACGCGACGGTCGAAGTCGTCGAGCGATGCGCGCCCGCGCTGTCAGCATGCAGTGGCTATACTGCCGCAACGCCAAGAAAGCCCGTCGGGTGAAGCCACGCCGCATACGCTGGTTCGCTGCATTCCTGCTCGCGAGCTTCGGCGTTCCGGCATTCGCGGCCGTCGGCGTCAACAAGAGCTTCACACCGAACTCGGTCGTCGCCGGTCAGTCCTCGACGCTGACCATCGTCCTGCTGAATCCCAACGGCGCGGCGGCGACCGGCGTCGCGCTGACCGATACGCTGCCCGCCGGCGTCGTCGTCGCCAACCCGCTCAACGTCGGCAGCAATAGCTGCGGCTTCACCGTCGGCGCGACCCCGGGCCTGCGTCCGATCGCGCTGTCGAACGGGACGATTCCCGCGATCAGCGGCGGCGTGGCCGGCCAGTGCCAGGTGACGGTCGACGTCGTTTCGTCGACGCCGAACACGTATCTCAACACCATCGCCGCCGGCGCCGTGTCGTCGTCGCAGGGCGGCAACGCCCAGGACGCGCAGGCGACGCTGGTCGTATCGAAACCGGCAAACGTCACCGGCAGCAAGGCGTTCGTGCCGGCCAACGTGCACGGCAACGGCACGCCGTCGACGCTGACCATCACGCTGACCAATCCGAACCCGATCCCGCTGACCAATGCCGCGCTGACCGATTCGCTGCCGGCAGCGATCACCATCGCCGGCACGCCGAACGCGTCGACCACCTGCGGCGGGGGAGCGGCGACGCCCAGCGCGGCGGCGAGCAACCCGGCGACGATCGCGCTGTCCGGCGGCACGATTCCCGCCAACGGGTCGTGCACGATCAAGGTCGACGTGGTGGCGCGCAATCCCAATGCGCTGACCAACGCCAACCAGACCAACACCATCGCCGCAGGCGCTCTGACGACGACCGAAGGCGCGACCAGTCCGGCGATCAGCGCCAGCATCAACGTGCAGACCGGAGGTCAGGTCGCCAAGGCGTTCGCGCCGACACCGATCGCACCCGGAGGCGCGTCCAATCTGACGATCACGGTTACCAACTTCAACGCGTCGGCGCTGTCGCCGATAACTTTCACCGACACGCTTCCCGCTACGATCCAGGCGACCGCGCTGCCGGTCACGAGCTGCGGCGGCACCATCGACACCGTCCCGCCGCAGCCGGCGCCGCCGCCGTACACGGCATTCACCCTGACCGGCGGCGGCCTGGCGGCGGTTGCCGGGCCGGGGCCCGGCAGCACCACCTGCACGGTCACCGTCCCGGTGACGGCGAGCGCAACGGCGACCAACACCATCCCGGCCAACAATTACGGCGGCGTGGCGATCGCCGCCGCCAGCGGAACACTGACGGTCAGCTCGATCATCGGCAGCAAGTCGTTCACGACGCCAGCGCTGCAGACCGGATCGACGACGATGACCATCACCTTCAACAACCTGACCGCGGTTCCGGCGCTGATCACGTCGCTGCGCGACGACCTGACGACGATGGGGGCCGGGTTTACCGTGCATGGCGGCGCCGTCCCCGGCGGGAGCTGCGGCGTCACGCTTACCTCACCGACGCCCGGCACGCTGATCACGGCGACGGGCGGCACGATTCCCGCCGGCGGCAGTTGCACGATCACACTGCCGATCGACATATCGGCGACGTCGGCCACCGGAAACCGCACCGACACCATCGCCGCGGCCAACAACGCGACCAACGGCGTGCACACCAGCGCCGGCAACAACACGATCACCATCACCGGCGTCGTCAACGTGCAGCGCGCGCTCACGGTCACCAAGGCCTTCAATCCCGCCAGCATCGAAGCCGGCGCGACGTCGCGGCTGACGGTGACGA
>DATEFZ010000010.1:0-10353 GCA_035280325.1 Casimicrobiaceae bacterium | reverse complement strand
GCCGGCATCGCAACGGTCGCCGGCTCCGACGGCAACGTGGTGCCGCATTGGACGCAGAATCGCGCGCCGGACTGCGTGTCATAGCCGCAGGTCGTGCATTTCATCGTGGTCCCTCCGAGGCCTTCTCGCTGACCGCCGCGCCGTCATTCGAAGTCTGCGGCCAGCGCGAGCGCCGCCTAGTGTACTCTGCGCGCGCCGGGTCGGGCGCGCGGCGCCGCGCGGGTCAGAGCGCGCGCTCCCAAGTCTCGGCGACGAGGTTCCGGCCGAAGCTCCTGTGCGCCTTGCGGCGGGTGCGGGTGAATCCGGCCCGCTGGTAGACGCGGCGCGCCGCGGCGAGCTCGCTTTGCGTCCACAGCACGATGCGCTTATACCCGGCCCGCCGCGCGAAGCGGATGCAGGCGGCGACCAGCCGCGCACCGACGCCGCGGCCGCGTGCCTGGGGCTCAACCAGCAGCAGGCGCAGCTTGGCCACATCGGCCGACTGCCGGACCAGAAACACCGAGCCGACGATGTCGCCGTCGCATTCGGCGATCCAGCAACGCTCCCGGGCGACGTCGACATGGCGGCCGAATTTCGCGGCGATTTCGGCGACCAGCGCCTCGAACGCCACGTCGTAGCCGTACTCGCGGGCGTATACGGCGCCGTGCCGGTGCACGACCCATCCCAGGTCGCCCGGTCGCAGCGCGCGCAGCACGATCGGTGGCGCCGTCGCGTCGCCCGGAGCGAGCAGCCGCTCGATCGTCGACATCGCCGCGACCAGCCGCCGCGCGTCGCGCTCCGACAGCGGGTCGAGCATGGCGCCGATCTCGTCGTGCGAGCGGCGGTCGAGCGGCGCGAAAGCCGACCGGCCGCGCCGCGTCAACGCGACGAATTGCCGCCGGCGATCGGTGACACTCGGCGTTCGCCGGACCAGCCGCTGCCGCTCGAAGCCGCGCAGGATGCGGCTCAAATAGCCTTCGTCGAGATCGAGTCGCGCCGCGAGGGCGGTCGCCGTCGGGCCGCCTTCCCCCGCGGCGGCGGCATCCGGATGCGCAAGCTCGTAGAGCACGCGCACCTGCGCCAGCGAAAACGGGCTCTGCAGCAGACCTTCGCGCAGCACGCCGATGCGCTGGGTATAGAAGCGGTTGAAGCGGCGCAGCGCGGTGATCCGCGCCTCGCGCGCGGCACCGCCCGCGGCAGCGCGGGCGCCCATCGGCCGAAGTATCCCAGCGGCCGTCGGGGCGCGGCCGCGACGCCACTTTCCCGCCGATCGTTGACTTTGTCAACTAGTTGGGAAGGGGCCCGGGTCAGCTGATCTGCCGGCGCAGGAAATCGAGCGTGCGCTGGCGCGCCAGCGTCGCCGCAGCGGCGTCGTACGCGCCGCGCCGGTCGCAGTTGAAGCCGTGATCGGCGGCGTAGATGTGGACGGTGACTTCCGGATGCGCTGCGGCGAAGTCCTTCACGCCGGCGATCGGTATCGCGGTGTCGCGCTCGCCGAAGTGGGCCAGCACCGGACACTTCGGCTGCTCGGCGCTCGCTTCGAGGATGCCGCCGCCGTAATAGCAGACGGCGCAGGCGAGCCGCGTGATCCGGCAGGCGGCAAGCCACGCGATCGTGCCGCCCCAGCAGTAGCCGATGATCCCGACCCGGCCGGCCAGCGCCACCTCGGCACGCGCAGCCTCGACGTCGGCCATCGCGGCGTCAGCGGCGGCCCTGGCGCGCAGCGCCCGACCCCGCGCGATGTCGTCGGCCGTGTAGTCGAGCTCGACGCCTTTTTCATAGCGGTCGAACAGCGCCGGCGCGAGCACGCGATAGCCGTCGTCGGCGTAGCCGTCGCAGACGTCGCGGATGTGTCCGTTGACGCCGAAGATTTCCTGGATCAGGACCAGCGCGCCGCGCGGCGCACCGGCCGGCTCGGCCAGGTAAGCGGCGAGGCGAAAGCCGTCGTCCGCAACGATCGTCGTCATCGTGCCCATCGTTTCCTCCCGCGGTATGGCTGCCGGCGCGATTATCGCATCGGCGGCGGCCCCGAAAACGCGTGGGATAATCGGCCCGGTGGTCGCTCTACGGGGAACGTCGGATGAAAGTCAACAGCAGGAAGATCGAGGCGCTGATCGGCGAGCTGCTGGTCGAGATCGGCGAGGACCCGCATCGCGAGGGGCTGGTCAAGACGCCGCAGCGGGTCGCCGCCGCGCTCGAGTTCCTCACCTCGGGGACCCGGACCGATGCCCACAAGCTGATCAACGGCGCGGTGTTCACGCAGGCGACCAACAGCATGGTCATCGTCAAGAACATCGAGGTCTACAGCCTGTGCGAGCACCACATGCTGCCGTTCTTCGGCCGCTGCCACATCGGCTACATCCCGAGCGGTCGCGTGTTCGGCGTGTCGAAGCTGGCCCGCCTGGTCGACATGTACGCGCGCCGGCTGCAGCTTCAGGAACGACTGACCGAGCAGATCTCGCAGCAGGTGATGGATTCGGTGTCGGCCAAGGGCGTCGGCGTGATGATCGAGGCGCGGCACCTGTGCATGATGATGCGCGGCGTCGAGAAGCAGAATTCGGTGATGATCACCTCGTCGGTGCTCGGCACCTTCCGCGAATCGACCGCGACGCGCGAGGAATTCCTGGCGCTGATCGGCAGTCGGCCGACCTGACGAGCCGACACAGGACGCGACCCGAGTCGGCCGCTCAGGCGTCGAGCCACCAGCCGTACAGCGTTCCGGCAACGCACCGGGCGCCGCGCTCGGCGATCGCCGGCAGGCGCAGCGGCCGCAGGAACATCTCGACCGGCAGGTCGCGCGGCGCGTGTCGACGCGCCGCGGCCGCGATGCGGCCGCGGAACACCCGGTAGTCCTCGTCGACCGATCCGGCGCCGCCTTCGTGCGTCGCCTGCCACAGGTGCCGATAGGCGATGCGCCCGTCGTCGTCCGCCGTGGCCAGCAGGCGCCGGGTCATCGTCCGTCCGACCCGCCAGCGGCCATGCCGCTCGCGCTCCTGGTAGCGGCGGAAATAACGGTAGAAGTGCTTGTAGTGCCTGACTTCGTCGGCGTAGATGTGTCCGGCCAGGTCCTTCAGCACCGGCTCGTCGGCGTAGGAGCGCAGCGCTCCGTACAGCGTGGCGGTCCCCATCTCGACCACGCAGCGCGCCGCGAGCTCGAGCGCGCGCGCCGGCTCGAGGTTGGGCACGGTGGCGGTCGCGGCGTATTCGTCGAAGAAAGCGTCGTAGGTGCCCTGCCAGTCGAAGTCGGGCCAGACGCGCTCGACGTAGGCCCGCAGCGCCGCGCCGTGCTGAACCTCTTCGTGCTCCCACGACTCGGCGAGCCAGCGGCCGACGACGTCGTCGCCCGCGAAGTAGGCGACCAGATTGTGCGCGTACAGATCGGATCCGGTCTCGATGAACGATGCCAGCGTCACCGTCTGGAACAGCATCGGGTCGGCGCCGGCGCGGGCGCGGTCGGCCCCGGCGTAGTCGATGTCGGCCAGCCGCCATGTGCGGCGCCCGGAAACCGAGGCGCGCGGCGCCTTTCGCAGCGGCGTTGCTGGCTCATGCATCGCGTTTCCCCCTGCCCTCTTCGCTAAGACAGCCAACGCGGTCGGCAAATCCCGCGTTGCAGATAACAACATGCCTCGCGGCCGGAAAACTTGCAATAGTCGGCTTCGACGCCGGCGGCCGGGTGCGCCGGTCCGACCGCGCCGCTTCGCGGGGAATGGCCGGCGCCGGCCGGGCTTACCTGTTCGGCCGAGTGCGATAATCGACCCGGCGAGAACCCTCAGGACCAGGCTTGCCCGAACCCCTGCGCCGCGTCGCGGTCATCGGCAGCGCGCGCATCCCCTTCGCCCGCAGCAATACCAGTTACGCCGAGGTCGGCAATCTCGGCATGCTGACCGCGGCGCTGGCGGCGCTGTCGGGGCGATTTGGCCTCGATCACGCGGCGATCGGCGAAGTTGCCGCCGGCGCGGTGATCCGCCATCCGTCCGACTGGAACCTGACGCGCGAGGCAGCGCTGGGCGCCGGGCTGTCGCCGCAAACCCCCGCCTACGACGTGCAACGCGCCTGCGGCACCAGCCTGACGGCAACAGTGCAGATCGCGCGCCGCATCGCGCTGGGCGAGATCGAGGCCGGCGTCGCCGGCGGCGCGGACACCGCCAGCGACGTGCCGATCGGCTACGGCCGCGCGCTGTCGGCGATCGCCCTGGCCAGCGCGCGCGGCCGGACGCTGGGTGGGCGCATCAAGCCGTGGCTCAGGCTGCGTCCCGCCGACCTCAGGCCTGCGACCCCCGGCGTAGTCGAACCGCGCACCGGATTGTCGATGGGCGAGCACTGCGAGCAGATGGCGAAGCAATGGCGCATTGCGCGGAGCGACCAGGACGAGCTCGCGTATCGCAGCCACATGAACGCGGCGGCGGCGTGGCGCGACGGCTTCTACCAGGACCTGGTGGTAGCGTTCGCCGGCCTCGACCGCGACAACAACGTGCGTCCGGACACGACGCCGGCGAAGCTCGCGGCGCTGCAGCCGGTCTACGACAAGAGCGGCGGCGGAACGCTGACCGCGGGCAACAGCACGCCGCTGACCGACGGCGCTGCCTGCGTGCTGCTCGCCTCCGACGCATGGGCGCAGGCGCACGGCAGCCCGGTGCAGGCGTACCTGACCCACTGGGGCGTGGCTGCGGTCGACTTCGTCGGCATTTCCGGGCCTGCCGAGGGGCTGCTGATGGCGCCCGCCTACGCGGTGCCGGCGATGCTCGACCGCGCCGGCCTCAAGCTGCAGGACTTCGACGTCTACGAAATCCACGAGGCGTTCGCGGCGCAGGTGCTGTGCACGCTCGCCGCCTGGGAGTCCGACGACTATTGCCGCGACCGGTTGAAGCGCGACCGCGCGCTGGGGGCGATCGATCGCGAGCGGCTCAATCCGCGCGGCGGCAGCGTCGCGCTCGGACATCCGTTCGCGGCCACCGGTGCGCGCATCGTCGGCACGCTGGCCAGCGAGCTCGAGGCGCGCGGCGCGGGCCGCGGACTGATCTCGATCTGCACCGCCGGCGGCATGGGAGTCACCGCGATCCTGGAACGCTGAAGCGCGCGAGCTTCGCGGCGCCTGCGCTACAATTTCGCCTTTCGCAATTCACGCGGGGTGGTATGGCGCTCAAGCGTCGCAAGGGTCCCGACGGTACGCTGGTCGTCGTCGAGCACAATTCGAAGGTGCTGGCCGACAATCCGCTCGGCGACCCTCACCTGCGCAAGCTCGGCGTCTGGCTGCCGCCGCAATACGACCGCGGATCGGGCAATGGCCGCGGCGCGCGCTTCCCGGTGCTGTGGGACCTGGTCGGCTTCACCGGCTCGGGGCTGGCCCACGCCAACTGGCGCCCGTTCGCCGACAACGTGCCGGAGCGCGCGGCGCGGCTGATCCACGAGCGCAAGATGGGCCCGGTGATCGTCGTCTTTCCCGACTGCTTCACCGCGCTCGGCGGCAATCAGTACGTCAACTCGTCGGCGATCGGCAACTATGCCGACTACCTGACCCGCGAGCTGATCCCGTTCGTCGATCGCGAGTTCCGTACCCTCGCCAGGCGCGAGCACCGCGGCTGCTTCGGCAAGTCCTCGGGCGGCTACGGCGCGATCATCCACGGCATGAAATACGCGCGCCACTGGGGCGCGATTGCCGATCACTCCGGCGATTCGTACTTCGACTTCGTCTACTGGCACGACTGGCCGAACACGCTGAACGACCTGGCGCGGTTTCGCAAGGTCAAGCGCAAACCGGGTCGCTACGATGCGCTGGCCGAAAGCCGCCGGGCCCGGCTCGCCGAGGGCCTCGACGACGGCCGGGTCAAGCGCTTCCTCGATCACGTCTGGAAGAACGAGAAGCTGTCGATGGCGGAAGGCCACACGATCATGAATCTGTGCATGGCCGCAACCTACGACCCCGACCCGAAGGCGCCGCTCGGCTTCCGGCTGCCGTTCAACCTCGAGACCGGCGAGCCGATCGCCGCGCGTTGGAAGAAGTGGCTGGCGCACGATCCGATCCATCTGGTCGGCAGATACCGGGCCGCGCTCAAGTCGCTCAACGGCATCTACATCGACTGCGGCTGGCGCGACCAGTATCACATCCACTACGGCACGCGGATCCTGTCGCAGCGGCTGTCGCAGGCGGGCATCGACCATACCTACGAGGAATACGACGACAATCATTCGGACGTCGACTACCGGATGAACGTCAGCCTGCCCTTCCTGTACCGGGCGCTGGCGCCGTAGCGTGGCCGACAAGAGCGTCCTGGGGCCGCCGTGCCGCTCGACGCGCTGAAGCTGCACGCGATCGATGGCGGATGAGCCTCTGCTGCCGCCGACGCGCCGCGAGCTGTTCGTCGGCTTCGCGATCGTCGGCGTGCAGGGGTTCGGCGGCGTGCTGCCGTTCGCGCGTCGCATGCTGATCGAGCAGCGGCGCTGGCTGACCGAGCGCGAGTTCATCGAGGTCCTGTCGCTGGCGCAATTCCTGCCGGGCCCGAACATCGTCAACGTCTCGATCATCGTCGGCAGCCGCTTCCGCGGTCCTTCCGGCTCGCTGGCCGCTTCGGTCGGCCTGATGCTGCTGCCGTTCCTGGTCGTCCTAGCGCTGGCGACGCTGTACGCGCACTTCGCCGCGCTCGACGCCGTGCGCGGCGCGACCACCGGCGTCTCGGCCGCGGCGACCGGGCTGGTGATCGCGATGGGCGTCAAGATGGCATCACCGCTCAAGGGCGTGGCCTGGCAGGTCGCGATGGCCGCGGTCACCTTCGCCGCGATCGCGCTGCTGCGGGTGCCGCTGTTGTGGGCGCTGGCGCTGCTGGCGCCGGCCTCGATCGCTGTCGCCTGGTGGAGAAGGCGGTGAGCGCTTCGTTGCTGTTCGATCTGGCGCGGCAATTCGGCCTGCTGTCGTTTCTCGCCATCGGCGGCGTCAACGCCTTGATCCCGGAGATCCAGCGCCGCGTGGTCGAGAACGCGCACTGGCTGACCGACGCCGACTTCGCCCAGGCGTTCGCCATCGCGCAGGCGGCGCCGGGGCCGAACCTGCTGATCGTCAGTCTGATCGGCTGGAAGGTCGACGGCTTCCTCGGCGCGCTGGTCGCCACGGTGGCGATCTGCGCGCCGTCGTCGGCGCTGACCTTCGCGGTCGCGCACGTCTGGGATCGCTTTCGCGACGCGCCGCTGCGCCGCGCGATCCAGCAGGGTCTCGCACCGGTCACCGTCGGGCTGGTGCTGGCGAGCGGCTTCATCCTCGCCCGCACGGTCGATCACTCGTGGCTGGCCGGCGCGCTGACCGTGGCCACGGCGCTGCTGGTGCTCGTGACCAGGCTGCATCCGCTGTGGTGTCTGGTCACCGCCGCCGCCGTCGGCGCGCTGGTGTCCGTCTAGCTTCGTCCGATGCCGGAACTGCCCGATGTCGAGGTCTACGTCGAGGCGCTCGCCCGCCGCATCGTCCGCCAGCGCCTGGAGGAGATCCGGCTGGCCAGCCCGTTCGTCCTGCGCACCGCCGTGCCGCCGATCGACGAGGCGCAGGGACGGAGCGTCGAGGGCGTGCGCCGGCTGGGCAAACGCATCGTCATCGCGCTCGAGGGCGATCTGTTCATCGTGCTGCACCTGATGATCGCCGGCCGGCTGCGCTGGTTGGCGCGCGGCGACAAGCCCCCGCCGCGGATCACGCTCGCGCTGCTCGCGTTCGCAACCGGAACGCTCGCCTTCACCGAAGCCGGCACGCGCAAGCGCGCCTCGCTGCACCTGGTCCGCGGCCGCACCGCGCTCGACGCCTTCGACCGCGGCGGCGCCGAAATCGGCGATCTCGACGTGGCGGCATTCGCCGTCCGGCTGCAGCGGGAGAACCATACGCTGAAGCGGGCGCTGACCGACCCGCGACTGTTCAGCGGCATCGGCAACGCCTACTCCGACGAGATCCTGCACCGGGCCCGGTTGTCGCCGCTCGCGCTGACCCGCAAGCTCACGCCGGAGGACACCCGGCGACTGCACGCCGCGGCGATCGGGGTGCTCGAGGAATGGACGGCGCGGCTGCGCCGCGCCGCCGGCGACGATTTTCCCGAAGGCGTCACCGCGTTCCGGCCGGAGATGGCGGTGCACGGCAAGTTCGGCGCGCCCTGCCCGGACTGCGGCGCACCGGTCCAGCGCATCGTCTACGCCGACAACGAGACCAACTACTGCCCGCAATGCCAGACCGGCGGCGCGTTGCTCGCCGACCGCGCGTTGTCGCGCCTGCTCAAGGCGAGCTGGCCGCGCTCGATCGACGAGCTCGGTTGAGCCGCGCAGGCCGGACGCGTAGACTCGGCGAGACCGCCCGGGACTCCATCGGGCGGCGGCATCGAGGAGCAAGTCATGCGATGGCAGGACTACCGGCGCAGCGACAATGTCGAGGAGGAATCGAGCAGCGGACCAGGCGTGTTCGGAGGCGGCTTGCGCCTGTCCGGCGGCGCGATCATCCTGGTCATCGTCGTGAGCCTGCTGCTGGGCAAGAATCCGCTCGACATGCTCGCTCTGCTGATGGGCGGCGGCGGTCCCGACGTGCAGACGCAGGTCCAGGCGCCGGCGCCGAATGCGGCGCGCGTGCCGCCCGGCAACGATCCGCAGACCGAATTCGTCGCCCGAGTCCTCGGCGACACCGAGGACGTCTGGGGCGGCATCTTCCAGCAGCTCGGCATGCGCTATCAGCCGCCGAAGCTCGCGCTCTACCACGGCCAGATCGCCTCGGCCTGCGGCTTGAGCAGCGCGGCGATGGGGCCGTTCTACTGTCCGGGCGACCGCAAGGTCTATCTCGACCTCTCGTTCTTCCAGGAACTGGCGCAGCGCTTCGGCGCGCCGGGCGATTTCGCGCGTGCCTACGTGATCGCGCACGAGATCGGCCACCACGTGCAGAATCAGCTCGGCCTGATGGACGCTGCGCAGCGGCGGATGGCCGGGGGCGGCGAGCGCGATCGCAACGAGACGTCGGTTCGCCTGGAGCTGCAGGCCGACTGCCTGGCCGGGGTCTGGGGCCACTCGTCGGTCCAGCGCAACATCATCGACGCCAAGGACGTCGAATCGGGGATCGCCGCCGCGACCGCGGTCGGCGACGACCGGATTCAGAAGCAGACCCGCGGCTACGTGGTCCCGGAAGGCTTCACCCACGGCACGTCGGCGCAACGGGTCCGCTGGTTCAAGACCGGCCTCGAGTCCGGCGACTTGCGGCAGTGCGATACCTTTGCCGCGCGCGATCTGTAGGATGCAGGACGCCCCCGGACACTCGGCGAGCGGCGCTTTTCGGTGGGCCAACCGGCCTTGCGGGGGCGATGCCGTTGGCCTATAGTCAGCAACGGAGGTGACGCCATGAAGCCGATCGTTGCAGTGTTGCTCGCCGCATGCTTGGGCGCATGTTCGTCGGTCCCGATCCAGCAGGCTCAGACCCAGTCTCGGGCGGTTTGCGATTACCAGTACATGGCGCGAATCGACCAGGCCGCGCAGTCGCTGCGGACCGAGGTGCATTGGGTCAACTGCCCGCTGCTCACCGCCAAGTCCTGACCGCCCGCCGGCGGTGTCGCGGGCCCGTCCCGCGGCGAAAGCGTAGATGAACTGCCCCGGTTGCGGGGCAGCGATGCAGTCGCTCGATTTCGAGCGGCTGCCGCTCGGTGCTCTGACGCTCGACTTCTGCTTCCCCTGCCAGGTCGTCTGGTTCGACGAGCACGAGAGCACCGAGCTCTCCCCGGACGGCGTCGTCGCCGTCTTCAAGCTCGTCGCCCAGCGGCAGACCGCGGCGCGCAACGCACTGCCTGCGCTGCCGGATTGCCCGCGCTGCCACTCGCAGCTGGTGCTGACGCACGACCTGCAACGCACGACGCATTTCACCTATTGGCGCTGTGCCTGGGGTCACGGTCGGCTGACGCCGTTCGTCCAGTTCCTGCTGGAGAAGAACTTCGTGCGCCCGCTGTCGGGCGCGGAGCTTGCGGCGCTCAAATCGCGCGTGAAATCGGTGCAGTGCTCGAACTGCGGGGCGCCGGTCGATCTGCAGCGGGACGCGGCGTGTCCCTACTGCGCATCGCCGCTGTCGATCCTCGATCCCGATGCGGTGGCCAACGCCTTGCACGATCTCGACGCTGCTGCGGTCCGACACAAGACGATCGACGTCGATCTCCTCGCCGACGCGCTGCTAGAGCGACCGCCCGACGACAGCGACGGCCGTCTGCGCGCCGGATTTTCGGCCGGCGCCGGATCCGCGGCGGCGTTCGATCTGGTGGCGGCGGGGATAGGTATCGTTGCGGCGATGCTGCGTTAGTAGCGGCCGCGACGCGGGCGCGGAGCCGCCGGCGCTTCCCACCGTGCGAGCGCCAGCATAAAATGCGGGGTTTCGCCGTTCGACGACGA
>DATEFZ010000009.1:0-8030 GCA_035280325.1 Casimicrobiaceae bacterium | reverse complement strand
GAGCAGAACCTGATCTTCGCGCACGTCAGGCAATCGGCGCTGCTCGCGCTGTGGAGCGAGTTGAAGGCGCTCGGACTCGCCACGCCGAACATCGGGCTCCTGACCGACATCGTCTGCTGCCCGGGCGGCGATTTCTGCTCGCTGGCGAACGCCAAGTCGATCCCGATCGCCGAAGCGATCCAGCGCCGCTTCGACGACCTCGACTATCTGCACGACATCGGTGAGATCGATCTCAACATGTCCGGCTGCATGAACGCCTGCGGCCACCATCACATCGGCAACATCGGCATCCTCGGCGTCGACAAGAACGGCGCCGAGTGGTACCAGGTCTCGATCGGCGGCGCGCAGGGCGAGCGGGCGTCGCTCGGCAAGGTGATCGGGCCGTCGTTCGCGGCGCACGAGATGCCGGAGGTCATCGCGCGGCTGATCGACACCTACGTCGAGCGCCGTCACGACGACGAACCGTTCATCGACACGGTGCGGCGCATCGGCGTCGAGCCGTTCAAAGAGCGCGTCTATGCCGCTGCTCACTAGGCATCGGACGGTGGTCGACGATTGCTGGACCGTGGTGCCCGACACCGCCGCGCTCGCCGACCTGCCGGCGACGCCGACGATCGTTCCCCTCGCGCTCTGGCTCGCGCAGCGCGACGCGCTGGCCGGGCGCGCCGATATCGGTGTCCGGCTCGGCCCCGCCGACGATCCGGCAGCGCTGGGCGGCGACATCGCGCGGCTGCCGTTGATCGCGGTCGACTTTCCGCAGTTCGGCGACGGGCGCGGCTATTCGACGGCGCGGCTGTTGCGCGAGAAGTACGGCTTCGGCGGCGAGCTCCGCGCCGTCGGCGAGATCCTGCGCGATCAGCTCTACTACCTGCGGCAATGCGGCTTCGATACGTTCTCGCTGGCGGCGGGCCGCGACGTGACGGGCGCCATCGCCGCGCTGGACGATTTCAGCGACAACTATCAGGCGACGGCGGCGCAGCCGCTGCCGTTGTTCCGGCGCCGCCTGCAGGCGGACGCGGCGGCGCCCGCCGAAGGAACGCCGCAATGACGCTCGACGCCCGCATCGCGCAAGCCGCCGCGCTGCTCGGGCGCATCGCGGACGAGCACGTCCCCGCCGCGCTGGCCAGCTCGTTCGGCGCCGAGGACATGGTGCTGACCGACCTGATCGCGAGACACGCGCTGCCGATCGAGATACTGACCCTCGACACCGGCCGGCTGCCCGAGGAGACCCACGCGCTGATCGACCGTGTGCGCGAGCGCTATCGCCTGCCGATCCGCGTGCTCCATCCCGACGCCGCGGCGCTGCAGATGTTCGTCGCCGCGCACGGCAGCAATGCCTTCTATCGCGGCATCGAGCTCAGGACGGCGTGCTGCGTGATTCGCAAATCGGCACCGCTCGCCGCGGGCCTCGCCGGCAAGCGCGCCTGGATCACCGGGCAGCGTCGGGCGCAGTCGATCACGCGGGCCGAGCTGGCGGTCGAGGAATTCGACGCCGAGCGTGGAATCCCGAAGTTCAATCCGCTGGCCGACTGGAGCGAGGCCGACGTCTGGACCTACCTGCGCGCGAACGCGGTGCCGTACAACCCGCTGCACGACTGCGGCTATCCGAGCATCGGCTGCGCGCCGTGCACGCGCGCCATCGCGCCGGGCGAGGACGCGCGCGCCGGCCGCTGGTGGTGGGAGTCGGCCGAGCAGCGCGAATGCGGGCTGCACCGGCCTCCGCCCGGCGTCACTGTGTACGCTACCCCCGCCGAGGGCGCCGCATGAGTGGCACCGTCTACCTGGTCGGCGCCGGCCCGGGCGCACCCGACCTCGTCACGCTGCGCGCCGCGGCGCTGCTCGGCCGCGCCGACATCGTTTTCTACGACGCGCTGGTTCATCCGGATACTGTCGCTCTGGCCGCGCGGGCGCGCACGGTCGCCGTCGGCAAGCGCTGCGGCCGCCATTCGACGGCGCAGCGCTTCATCAGCAAGCAGCTGGTCGACGCCGCCGCCCGCTACGCGGTCGTCGTCCGGTTGAAAGGCGGCGATCCGATGCTGTTCGGCCGCGCGCAGGAAGAGATCGCAGCGCTCGAAGCCGCCGGCGTGCGCTGCGAAGTCGTTCCCGGCGTCACCGCCGCGCTCGCCGCCAGCGCCCAGCTCGGCATCGCGCTGACCCAACGCGGCAGCGTGCGCACGGTCGCCTTCGCGACGCCGCGCGTCGGCGATGGCGCTGCACCGAACGACTGGGCGGCGAGCGTCGTCGCCGCCGACGGCGGCGCGATCTACATGGGCGCAGGCCAGGCGGCGGAGATCGCCCGCACGCTGATCGCCGCCGGCAAGCCGCGGGCAACGCCGGTCGCGATCGTCGAGAATGCATCGCTGCCGCATGCGCGGACGATCTTCGCCACGCTCGAGACGCTGCCGGGCATCGCCGATGCGAACCTGAGCGGACCGGCGCTGATCCTGATCGGACCGCAGTACCGCGCCCGCGCGACGGCGGCCGATGCTGTGCCGGACGTCGCGGCCGAAGCCCGGCGCAGCGCCTGACAGCCATCGCTGCCGCTGATTTCCTGGCGTTCGCGCTGCTGGCCGCGAGCGTCGGCCTGATCGTCGGCCTAACCGGCGTCGGCGGCGGGTCGCTGATGACACCGCTGTTGATCGCCGGCTTCGGCGTCCCGGCGCCGGTCGCCGTCGGCACCGACCTGGCCTGCGCGGCGGTGACCAAGACCGCAGCCACCTTGGCCCGTCGTGCCACGCGCACGCTGTCGTTGCGCGTGGCGGCGCTGCTCGCCGCGGGGAGTGTGCCCGCCGCCATCTTGGCGCTGGCCTGGCTGGCCAGCGTTGCTCTGGCACCGCAGGACCTGGCGCGCGTGATTCGGCAGGCGATCGGCATCGCGCTGATCGCCAGCATCGCGGCGCTCGCGCTTCGCACGCGCATCCGGCGCTGGTCGGCGGGCTCATCGCTGATCGAACGGCTGCGACCGCATCGCCCGGCGGCGACCGTGCTGGTCGGTGGACTGATCGGTGCGGCTGTCGCATTGACCTCGCTCGGCGCCGGCGCGATCGGCGCCGCGTGCCTCGCCCTCCTCTACCCCGAGCTCGAGCCGGCCGAGATCGCCGGCAGCGACATCGCTCACGCCGTGCCGTTGACCGCGATCGCCGCCATCGGTCATGTCTGGCTCGGCACCGTCGATGCCGGCCTGCTGTGGGCGCTTCTCTGCGGCGGCGTGCCCGGTATCGTCGCCGGCAGCCTGATCACGCATCGCATCCCGCCCGCGCTGTTGCGCGTCCTGCTGATCGCCGTTCTCGGCATCGCCGCCGGCAAGCTTCTGCTCTAAGGCATCGCCGCGGGCGCGCGCTACAATGGCGGCCGCGATTCGCACTCCCGGCGGCGCGTCCGATGCCGTTACCGCTCTTCGAGCTTGCTCCCGACGCACAACAGGCATGGCTGCGGCGGCGCTTCGCGCGTCCCGTGGCGCCGGGGACCGCGGTCCTGTCCGACGGGTTTCGACTGCCGGGGCGCGAGGGCGCCGCCACGCCGGCCGCGGTACTGGTGCCGCTGGTCAATCGCACCGACGGCCTGACGGTGCTGTTTACCGAGCGCAGCGCCGATCTGCCCGATCATCCGGGCCAGATCAGCTTCCCGGGCGGACGGATCGAGGCCGACGACGCCGATGCGGTCGCCGCCGCGCTGCGCGAAGCCGAAGAGGAGATCGGTCTGTCGCGCGATCGCGTACAGCCGCTCGGCAGCCTCGCCGAATACGAAACAGTCACCGGATTTCGCGTCAGCCCGATCGTCGGCTGGATCGAGCCTCCGTTGACGCTCGAGCCCGATCCGATCGAGGTCGCCGATATCTTCGAAGTGCCGTTGGCCTTCCTGCTCGAGCCGGCCAACCAGCAGCGCCATTTCCGCATGTTCGGCGACGTCCGGCGCGATTATTACGCGATCCCGTACCGCGAGCGCTACATCTGGGGCGCGACCGCGGCGATGCTGTTGATGCTCGACCGCGCGCTGCGCTCGGAATAGCGGACGTGGCCCACGCGCTCGCCACGACCGGCATCGTGCTGTCCGGCGGAGGTGCGCGCGCCGCGTACCAGGTCGGCGCGCTGCGCGCCATCGCGCGCATTCTCGACGTAGCGACCCCGACCCCGTTTGCCGTCATCTGCGGCACCTCGGCCGGCGCCATCAACGCCGCGGCGCTGGCGGGACGCGCCGAGAGCTTCCGCAACGCGGTGGCGCGGCTGGTGCGTCTCTGGCGCAACATCGATGTCGGCCAGGTCTACAAGGCGGACCTGGCGACGGTCTCGGCGCACGGCGTGCGCTGGCTGGCTTCGGTGCTGACCGGCAAGCCGGGGCCGCCGAGCGCGGCGTCGATGTTCGACAACCGGCCGCTGCGGCGCCTGCTGCGCCGCGAGTTGTCGGCCGAGCGCGTTGCCGCGCACGTCGCCGACGGGCGGCTGCGCGCGCTGGCGATCAACGCCACCAGCTATTCGACCGGACACGCGGTGACCTTCTACCAGGGCGCTGCGTCGCTCAAGCCCTGGCATCGGATGCGCCGCCGCGGCGAGGCGACGACGATCGGCGTCGATCATCTGCTGGCGTCGACCGCGATCCCGTTCATCTTTCCGGCGACCCGCGTCGGCAGGGAATACTTCGCCGACGGCTCGGTACGCCAGATCGCGCCGCTGTCGCCGGCGCTGCACCTGGGCGCGCGCCGGCTGCTGATCATTGCGGTCGGCCAGTTCACGGGCCAGGCAATGACGACCGGCGCCACGATCCGCTACCCCTCGTTCGCGCAGGTCGCCGGCCACGCGCTGTCGAGCATTTTTCTCGACAACCTCGGCGCCGACCTCGAGCGGATGGTGCGCGTCAACGACCTGGTCGATCTGATCCCGCCGGAGAGCCTGGTCGAGCACGGCATCGACGTGGGCCACGTCGATGCGCTGGTGCTGGGGCCGAGCCGCGACCTGGCCGCGCTCGCCGTCGCCTACGGCCGACACCTGCCGGCCGGAGTCCGTTATCTGCTGGGCGGCCTGGGCGGCACGGCGGGCACCGGGGCGAACCTGCTTTCCTACCTCCTGTTCGACAGCCACTACTGCCGCGCACTGATGGCGCTCGGCTACAGCGACGCGATGGCGCGCCGCGAAGAGATCGCCGCCTTCCTCGAGTCCGACGTTGCGCGATTCGTCCCGGTGTTGCCCGCGGATCGGCAACCGATTTGACGCGCTTCGCGTTTTCCCGGACGATGCCTTGCGGCGCGGCGCATTGCTCTCGCGCGAAAAATCGATGATGCTCGCGCAGGAACGCCACTTCTCCAGCTTGAGCGGGCACGGATTCCATCGTGTCGTCTATCGGCAATGGGGCGATCCTGACGACGACCGCGTCGTCATCTGCGTTCACGGCCTGACCCGCAACGGCCGCGACTTCGATGCGCTGGCGGCGGCGATCGCCGATCGCTTTCGCGTGGTCTGTCCCGACATGCCGGGACGCGGCGACAGCGAGTGGCTGCCCGACCCGCGCGATTACACTTTCCCGACCTACCTGACGACGCTGACCGCGCTGCTCGCGCACGCCCGTGCCGAGCGCTGCGCCTGGGTCGGCACGTCGATGGGCGGCCTGCTCGGCATCGCGCTGGCCGCGCAGCGCGCCACGCCGATCGTGCGGCTGGTGGTCAACGACGTGGGGCCCGCGCTCGAGCCGGCGGCGCTCTCGCGCATCGCAGGCTATGTCGGCGCCGATCCGCGCTTCGATTCGTTCGCCGCGCTCGAAGCGCACATCCGCGCCGTGTCGGCGCCGTTCGGCCCGCTCACCGACCTGCAGTGGGAGAAGCTGGCGCGAACGACGGCACGAGAGATGCCGGACGGGAGCTGGCGGCTCAAGTACGATCCCGGCATCGCGGTGCCGTTTCGCAGCCAGGCCGCACAGGGCGGCGATGTCTGGCCGCTGTGGGACGCGATCTCCTGCCCGACGCTGGTGCTGCGCGGCGCCGAGTCGGATCTGCTCTCGCCGGCGACTGCCGCCGCGATGCGCGAACGCGGACCGCGAGCGCGAATCGTCGAATTCGCCGGTATCGGGCACGCGCCGATGCTGCTCGACAGCGGGCAGATCGCGCCGGTGGTCGAGTTTCTCGACGCGATGAGCGCGTCCTGACCTACGAGGCGGCCAATCCGGGTCGCATCGACTACAATCGGCAGGTAGGATTCTCACGCCGGCCTCGACACTTGACTCTCGCGCTCAGCCTCCCGCCGATCGACCCCAAGCCCAGCCACCCGCCCGAGACCCGGGCCGCGCAGGTGCAGGCGTGGATCGAAGCGGCGATGAAACGCGACCCGATCGAAGCCGCCGGCCTGATCGGCGACGCGCTGGCCGCGATCAATCGCGTCGCGTTGTCGGATGCGAGGCGGCTGGAGCTGACCGAGAAGTTCTACGCCGCCGCAGTGACGCTGTGGCCGATCCTCGAGCGCAACTTCGCGCGCGCCGCGCATCCGCTGACCGGCAGCGCGCTCGAGGCGGCCAAGGTGGCGCTGACGCTTTCGTCGGAGCTGGCGACGGCGTACAAGCGCCTGCTGCTGCACGAAGCCGACAAGCGCATCCTGCTGTCCGGCAACCGGCTGCTGGTGGCGCTTATTCATCGCTGCCTGCAATGCACGACGCGCATCCTGGTCAACAGCTATATGTCGTATGCACCGGTGCCGCCGCGAACCTGGCACGATGCGCACGCGATCTACGTCCACGCCCGCGAGCGCGGACTGCACCAGACGCCGATCGCCAGCGACAATCCCGACGCGACGCCGGAGCGGCTGTACGTTCAGGCGCTACTGCTGGCGCTGGCCAATCCCTACGGTTTCCTGCCGACGCAACTAGGGCACGTCATCCAGTACCTGCAGGAGCATTCGCACTGGGCCAAGCTAACCGATCAGGCGCCGGTGCATCGGCTGGCAAAAGCGGTGGCGATCGTCCCGGTCGGGCACGATTTCCCGCCGTTCTCTTCCAACAAGGGCGGCAACGTCGAGGGCAGCAAGCTGTTCCTGCTGACCTTCGACCTCGCCTTCCAGCTCCAGGAGCAGTTGCGCACCCTCGATGCGGGCGGCAGGCCGCCCGCCGGATTCCCGGCCGACCCGGCGGCGGTGGCGCAATACACCGTGCTGCTGCGGCGCCTGTTGCGGCAATGGGCGATTCCGCCGGCGCGCCAGTTCAACCGCCTGCCGTCGCGGGCGCGCGTGGTCATGTGCGCCGGCCTGCCCGCGGTGTGGCAGTACAGCCCCGGCGCCCACCTCGACATCTTCAATCCGCCGCCCGGATTGCCGGCGCTGAACGCCTGCCAGGTCATCAATCACACCCCGGCCGGCTACGCGCTGCGTCAGGTCGACGGCGCGCACGCGCCGCTGCGGGTCGGCGATCTGATCGCGCTGCGGGTCGAGGGACGCACGTCGCTGCAGGCGGCGATGGTGCGCTGGTTCCGCAATACGATGCGCGGCGCCGGTCTCGACTTCGGCTGCGAGCTGTTGAGCGACAGCCCGGAAGCCGCGGCAGGTCGTCTCGAAGGCGAGACCGGTGCGCCGCTGTTGCCGATGATCCTGATCCCGGACGACGGCAAGGACGCTGCACCGGCGATGGCGCTCGCGCCGGCCGGCGCCTTCCAGGTCGAACAGGCGATATCGCTGCATCGCGGCAAGACGGTCGGCACGGCGGTCCTGACCAAGCTGGTCGAGCAGGGCCCGGGTTTCGATTTGTTCGAATATGTCGCGGTCGCTTGAGATCGACTCGCGCTGGCGGCGCGGCACGGTCGCCGCGCTCACCGCGCTGGCGCTGCTGGAATGCCTGTGGGAGCTCTGGCTCGCGCCACTCAGGCCCGGCGGGTCGTGGCTCGCACTGAAGGCGCTGCCGATTTTCGCGTTGCTGCCCGGCGTCGCCCGCGGCGAATTGCGCGCGCGGCAGTGGGCGCTGCTGTTGCTGCCCTGGTATGTTGCCGAGGGCATCGTGCGCGCGGTGAGCGAAAGCGGGCGGCAGGCGCTGGTCGCCGGCGCCGCGGCGGCGCTGGCGCTGGC
>DATEFZ010000008.1:0-10091 GCA_035280325.1 Casimicrobiaceae bacterium | reverse complement strand
GGACTGGCCGCCGGACGACGGCGTTGCCGTGATCGCGCCGCCGGCGGCGGCGAGCGCCGACGACGCGCGGGCGCGGGTGATCGCCTTCTATCTGCCGCAATTCCACGCCATTCCGGAGAACGATGCGTGGTGGGGTGAAGGATTCACCGAGTGGACCAACGTTCGCCGCGCCGTGCCCAATTACGCCGGGCACTGGCAGCCGCACGAGCCGGGTGAGCTCGGCTATTACGACCTGACCGATCCCGCCGTGCGCGACGCGCAGGCGCGACTGGCGCGGGGGCACGGCATAGACGCCTTTTGCTACTACTACTACTGGTTCGGCGGCAAGCGGCTGCTCGACCGCCCGCTGCTCGACATGACCGCCTCGGACACGCCGGACTTTCCTTTCTGCGTCTGCTGGGCGAACGAGAACTGGACCCGGCGCTGGGACGGCCGCGACCAGGAGATCCTGATCGCGCAATCGTATTCGCGAGACGACGCCGTCGCGTTCATCCGCAGCCTGTTTCCGTTGTTCGGCGATCGCCGCTACCTGCGGGTTGGCGGCAGGCCGCTGCTGCTGGTCTACAACGCCGGCGACATACCCGACGCCGGCCGGGTCGTCGCGACCTGGCGCGAGACGGCCCGGCGCGAAGGCGTCGGCGAGATGTACCTGGCGGCGGTGCAGCGCCATGCGCTGGACGATCCGACGCCGCTTGGCTTCGACGCCGCGGTCGAGTTTCCTCCGCTGGGCCACGCAGCGGAGAACCACGGCGGCCGGGTCGACATCTCGAACCCGCGCTACCAGGGCATGGTGTTCGGGTATGCGAGCCTCGCCGCCCACTATCTGATGCTGCCGCGACCCGAGCACCGGCAGTTTCGCGGCGTGACGCCGATGTGGGACAACACCGCGCGCCGCCAGGACGACGCGATGATCGTGGCCGGCTCGAATCCGGAGCTGTTCGGCGTCTGGTTCGCGCATGCGCTGGCGCAGACCCGCCTGCGGCACCGCGGCGACGAGCGACTGTTGTTCGTCAACGCCTGGAACGAGTGGGCGGAGGGGAACCATCTCGAGCCCGACCGGCGGCATGGCCGGCGCTACCTCGAGGCCGTCCTCGCGGCGAGGCGGCGGGAATTCGAGCCGCCGCCGGAGCGACCCAAATTCAGCGACGTCGAACGCGAGACCGCGGCGCTGATCGGTTCCGGCGCCATCGCGGTCGAACGTTTCGGGTCGGCCGGCGCCGCGCGTCTCGACGGCCGGGCCTCGCTGGTGATGCCGCTTTACAACCACGCCCGCTACCTCGTCCGGACGCTGGACTCGATCGCTGCGCAGACGGCGAAGCCGGGCGAGCTGATAGTCGTCGACGACGGCTCCGGCGATGGCGGCGCGGACATCGTCGCCGCGTTCGCCCGCGACGCGGCGTTCCCGGTGACGCTCGTCTCGCAACCCAACGCCGGCGCGGCGGCGGCGATCAACCGCGGCATGGCGATCGCGCGCGGCGACATCATCGCCATCATCAATTCCGACGATGCCTATGCTCCGGATCGTCTCGAGCGCCTGACCGCGGCGCTCGGCCCCGGCACCGACCTGGCGTTCTCCGACACGGCGTTCATCGGCGAGGACGACCAACCGATCGACGACGAATACGCGCGCCGGCTTCGCCGGCGGATCGACGACGGCCTGGCCGCGCCGAGCCTGCTGTATCCGCTGATCGAGCACAATATCGCGATCTCGAGCGGCAACCTGCTGTTTGGTCGCGACCTGCTTTCCCGTATCGGCGGCTTCGCGCCGATGCGCGTCTGCCACGACTGGGACTTCGTGCTCGAGGCGACCTACGCCACGCGCTTTGCCTGCGTGTCCGACAGGCTCTACCGCTATCGCCTGCATGGCGACAACACGTTCGCCGCGTGGGCGCTGGCCGGCCGGATCGAGGGGGAACGCGCGCTGACGGCGTTCTTCGCCGGGATCCATCGCCATCCGTGGCTGTCGGATCACACGCGTGCGGCGTTCCTGCGCCATGCTCGCCGCAAGCGGCTCGGCGCCGTCATTCCTGCCGCGCCGATCGAAGGCGATACCGCGCAAACGGCGACGGCCGGGACTTGATCTTGACCGCATTGTCACCGCCGGCGTCGCGCAACGCCCGCTGTCCGTGCGGCAGCGGCCGCCGTTTCAAGGACTGCCACGGTGCGCTCGGCGCCGAAGCGGGGCCGGACGCCGAGCTTCGCCTCGCGCTGCAGGCCGCCCTCGCGGCGCGTGCGGCGGGAAGGGGTCGCGAGGCGCTGCAATGCTACCGCCGCGCCCTCGAGATCGACGCCGAGTGCCTCGAGGCGCTGCACATGTCGGGCGTCGTGCACTACGAACTGGGCGAGCACGAGCAGGCGATCGGCTGGATCCGGCGCGCCATCGCCCGGCGCCCCGACCTGCCCATGCTGCGACGCAACCTCCGCGTCGCCGAGTTCGCGGTCAGAGAACGAGGCCGGGCCGCCGAGTACCGCGAATGGGTCGAGCGCTTCGACTCGCCGCCGCCCGCGACAATCGCCCTGTGGCGCGACGATGCCGCGCGACAGGCCGATCCGGCGAGGATCTCGATCGTCATGCCGACCTACAACTCGCCGGACCGCTGGTTGCGCGCCTGTCTCGACAGCGTCCTGGCGCAGACCTGGCCGCACTGGCAGCTCTGCGTCGCCGACGATGCCTCGACGCTGCCGTCGACACGCGCGACGCTCGACGAGTACGCTCGCCGCGATGCGCGCATCGAGGTCGAGCTTCGCAGCGAGAACGGCGGCATCGCCGCGGCGTCGAACACCGCGCTGGCGCGGGTGACCGGAAGTTACGTCGCGCTGCTCGATCATGACGACGAGCTCGCCCCGTGGGCGCTCCAGTTCATGGCGCAGGCGATCGCCGGCAATCCCGACGTCGTGCTGCTGTACAGCGATGAAGACAAGATCGACGAGCAGGGACGCCGCTACGAGCCGTATTTCAAGCCCGACTGGGACCCGGTGCTGTTGACCGCGCAGAACTACATCAGTCACCTCGGCGTCTATCGCGCCGACGCGTTGCGCTCGCTCGGTGGATTTCGCCTCGGCTACGACGGCGCGCAGGACTGGGATCTGGTGCTCCGGCTGACCGAGACCGCCGACCGGCAGCGCATCGTCCACGTGCCGCGCGTGCTCTATCACTGGCGCGCGGTCGAAGGGTCGACCGCGCGGGCGATGCGGAACAAGGACTACGCCGAGAGAGCGCAGCAGCGAGCGGTCGTCGCGCACCTCGATCGCACCGGCGTCAAGGCAACGATTGTCCGCGCCGCCAACGATGCGTTCCTGCAGACCGATCCGGTGCCGACCGGCGGCTCGCCGCCACTGTGCATCGTCTTCCTGCAGCGAGGCACGCGCGGCGGAGATGATGCCGAGGCGCGCTGGCGCGAGTGGGTTCGCGCCGCGGGGCACGACGCGGTGTTCATCAGCGCGGACGAAGCCGCCGCGCCGATGACCTCGATCGACGATGCGCCGCCGCGCGTCGACCGGCGCGCCGCGCGCCTGGTAAACGCCGCGGTGGCCGCGACTTCGGCCGCGATCATCGTGATGATCGACGACGGCCTCGCGCCGCTGACCGCGGACTGGATCGATTTTCTGGTGCGCCACGCCGCGCAGCCGCCGGCCGGCGCGGTCGGCGGGCTGCTCTACGACGCCGAGCAGTGCGCGGTTCACGCCGGCTACACCCTCGACCCGCAGCGGGTGGTCGCATCGCCGTACTTCGGCTATCCGCGCGAATGGCTCAATGGGATGTTGCGCGGCTGCGTCGTGCAATGTCTGTCGGCGGTCGGATTCGCCTGCATGGCCGTGCGCAAGCGAGTATGGGACGAAGTAGGCGGGCTCGACGCCGAAACGTTGATTGCGCACTATCGCGATGCCGACTTCTGCCTGCGCCTCGAGGACGCCGGCTATCGCAACCGCTGGCATCCCGGCGTGCAGCTCGCCTATCCACTGTCGCTGGACTCGCCTCGGAGTGCGCCGCCGACCGGCGATGCGGAGCGGGCCGACCGCGATGTGATGCAGCGACGCTGGGGTCGGCGGCTGGCGGCGGATCGCGCCTATAATCCCAACCTGGCGGCGGCACCCAGGTTGTTCGAGTTGAATGCGTTCGACGATCCGTCGCGAGGCTTTGACCCGTTGTCGAACGCACGCACGTCGAGAGAGCGGTAGAGCGCCGTGACTTCCGCAGTCCTTCCGAGCGACATCGACTGGTCGCCTCCCCGGTCGGCAATCGGCGATGACCTCCGATGCCCGGTTTGCCGCCGGCGGGGCAGTCACTCGATCGTCCTCGCTGTGCCTGCCGTGGAGCCGCCGGGACGCCCGCTGACCCTGATCCGCTGCAGCGGTTGCGACAGCGTGTTCTACCAGCCGCCCGACATCGCCGACTTCAGCGGCCTGGACGTCGACCGCGAAACGTTCTGGCGCTTCTACGTCGAGGTCGGCGGCGGCGTCTGGGAGACGATCTGGCCGATACTGGCGGCCGCCGATCGCGGCTCGCTGCTCGACGTCGGTTGCGGCTTCGGCTACGCGATCGATTTCTGGCAGCGAACCGGGCGCGGCGAGGCGGTGGGGGTCGAGCTCGCCGACTACGGCCGCGAGGGCGCGCGACGCCTGGACGTAACCATCCACGCCGAACGGCTGGAAGCGTGCGCGGCGTTGGCCGGGCGCCGCTTCGACGTCGTCTATGCCTCCGAGGTGATCGAGCATGTGCCGGACCCGACGGCTTTCGTCGAGCTCTTGGCGCGCTGGGTCGCCGACGACGGCGTACTGATCCTGACCACCCCTGCCGCCTCGTTCATCGCCAGAGAGAACCTGTCGACCGGCTTGCTGGCGGCGCTGGCCCCTGGTTTTCACGGCTTCCTGCTTTCGTCGCAGGCATTGGCCGACGTCGCGCGCGACGCGGGATTCGCCCACGTCGAAACGCGTACCATGAACGAGCGCCAGTTCGCATGGGCTTCGCGCCGCCCGCTTCGGCTGCCGAAGCGGCTTCCGCCCGGGCAAGCCCCGTATCTCGAGTACCTGGCGGGGTGCGTCGCTGCGCCGTGCGACTCGGCCTCGCCGGTATGGCAGGGCTTCGCGTATCGCCTGGGCAAGGAGCACGTCAGCGCCGGGCGTCTGGACGAAGCCGGGGAGCTTCTCGCCCGCCTGTGCGGCGGCATCGAGATGGCGTTCGGCGCCGATATCATCGATCCCGACACCGCGCCTGCGAGGCTGAAGCAGTGCGCCACCCTGGTCGACTTCGGACGCGTCGCACCGTTCTTCCTGCCGTCGCTTTTCTACCACCTCGGCGCGCTGGCGCAGCATCACCAGCGCCAGCCGCGTCAGGCGCTGCGCTACTACGCAGGCGCCGTCGAGTGCATCCTCGAGGCGGGAAGGATCGACGCGCTGTCGCTGATCGAACCGCTGTCGCTGCTCTGGCCGGCGCGGGCGCGACAGGCCGAGCTGCTGCTGGCGGCCGGCGACGTCGCCGCCGGCGTCGACCTGTTCGTGCGCCTGGCGGGCGAGGGCGCGCGCTGCGACACGCGCAATGCGTTCGCGGTCGCGCCACGCGATTTGCTCGAAGCGACCGTGCCGGCGATTTGCGAGGGCCTTTGGAGCCACGGCTACCGCGGCCGGGCGCAAGCCCTGTTCGAGGCGCACGCCGCGTATCTGACCGATCGCTACGGTGCCGCGGTCACCACCGCTGCCGGCGTCGAGAGCCGACTGGCTTCGGGCGACAGCGCGCTGCCACTGGATCCGATGTTCGCGCCGTTTTTCCTCGCACGAGCCGGGATCCCGGCCGGAGATGCGCTGGCCGAAGCGACTGCGATCGCCAGGATCGGCGAACTGCACGCCGATCACGCCGCTTACGGCCGCCGATTGCGCGAGCTGGCGGCCCGGGCGCGAGCGCTGCTGGCGGCCGCGGCCGGCCCGACGTCGGCCAGCGCAGGCCTGGTCTGGTCGTCCGGCACCTCGTATCGGCACCGGCCCCGATAGTCGATGGCGCTTCGGGATCGCCGGCCTTACTGCGCGATCAGCCGCCAAGTCGCGCGCTGACCCGATCCACGCCCGCCGATGAAGGAGGCGCCGAGAAACGCTCCGTGTTCATGCGGGAGCGGCAAGCGCTACAAGGAGTGCTGCGGACGGCTGCCGGGCGCCGGCGCCGATGCGCCGTCCTCCGTCGCCGGACGGATGAACGAAGCACTCGCGGCTCAGGCCGGAGATCCGCGACGAGCCGAGGCGATCTATCGCGAAGTCCTGGCCGAGGCGCCGGACCTGCCCGACGCGCTGCACATGCTCGGCGTGCTGCGGTTCGAGCGCGGCGAGTGCCGGGAGGCGGCGAGTCTGATCCTGCGCGCGCTCGACCTGACGGCGTGGCGTTTCGGCACGTTCCGCTACAACCTGGGCCTGGTCGTCGCCAAGGCGTATCGCGAGCAGGCGGAGCGCGATCGCGACGCGGCTCTCGGCCGAGTCTCGCCGGCGCGCGCGACGGCCAGCGCTGTCGGTGCGGGAGGGCCCATCGTGGCGATCGTCGTGCCGTGCTACAACCATGCGCGATTCGTCGAGCGCGCGCTGGAATCGGTATTCGGCCAGACCTATCGCCGGCTCGAGCTGGTCGTGATCGACGACGGCTCGAGCGACGACTCCGCTGCGATCATCCGGCGCACGCTTGACGGCTCACCGTTCCCGCATCGTTTCGTGGCGCGGGACAATCAGGGAGCGACCGCGACCATCAACCAGGCGATCGCCATGTCGTCGGCGCCGTTCGTCAACGTGCTCAATTCCGACGACTGGTTCTCGGAGCATCGCATCGCCTTGATGATCGAGCGAGTCGTCGCCGCCGGTGCAGACTGGGGATTCTCCGAGGTGGCCTATGCCGACGACGCCGGTCGGACGATCGATCCCAAGGTCGACCGGCGTGCCGCGACGCTGTCGGCGGTGGCGGGAGCGGCTTCCCGGCACGCGACCGTCGGCTTCTCCTTTTTCGTCGGCAACGTCGCGATCTCCAGCGGCAACCTGTTTTTCTCGCGCGCGATGTGGCAGCGGATCGGCGGGTTCGGCGAGTTGCGCTACAACCACGACTGGGAGTTCGGCCTGCGTGCCCTGCGCGTCGCCGAGCCGGTGTTCGTGCCGGCACCGACGTACCACTACCGCCTGCACCGGGCGAACACGATCAGCGCTGCGATCGGCGACGGCGGCATGAACGAGGCCAACCGCATGCTGGCCGAGTTTTTCCGCTGGGCGTCCACCGCGGGCGCGAGCGAGAATCCGCTGGCGCCTACACGGCATACCTGGGGCATGTACTTCGTCTGCGCCTGCCTCAACGCCGGCTGGGCCGGGCTGTTCGAGCGGGAAATGCTGCGCCGGATGGCGCTCGATATCGCCGACGGCGAGGGCGACCGCCCCGCCGTTCCCCCGGGCTGACGCATGGCGGCTGCCGGCGCGCCGCGGGCGCTGCTGATCGCGGACAGCGACATTCCGACCACGCGGCTCCTCGCCAGAGAGCTGGGCGAAGGGTTTGCGGGGCTCGAGCTCAGGATCGCACCGGATTTGTTCGGCGCCGCCGTCGAAGGCCGGCCGGTCGTCGTGTCGCGGCTGTGCTACCCGCGCTATTCCTGGCTGCCTCACCGTCTGGCGGGAATGGGCGGCCGCTACGCGTATTTCATCGACGACAACTTCTGGGAAATCACGTCGGCGATCGATCCGCGCCTGGCGCGTTTCTTCCGCCATCCGGCGACGCTCGCCACGCTCGATTCCTTCGTCCGCCATGCCGCGGTGGTGCTGACCTGGTCGCGGCCGCTGCGCGATTTCGTGGCCGCGCGCTTTGCCGAGGCCAGGGTCGAATTCGTCGCGCCGGGGTTCGACGTCGCGCGGGCGGAGGCGCTCGGCCGCCAGGCGGCTGCGGCGACCGGCGCCGACGACGGCGCCATTCGCATCGGCTATCCGACCACGCCGCGGCCCGGCGTGTCGGAGCTGATCGTTGCGGTCGTCGAGCATTTTCTGCGCGTCCGTGGCCAGGCCGTCATATTCGAGTTCATCGGCTGGCTGCCGGAGGCGCTCGACGGGTTGCCCAACGTCACGTTCCATCCGTGGATCGGCGACTACGATCGGTACCTCGAATTCAAGATCGGGCGCCGCTGGCATATCGGCATCGCTCCGTTGCCGGGCGGCGGGTTCGAGCGCTACAAGACCGACAACAAGTATCGCGAGTACGGCGGCTGCCGCATACCCGGCGTCTACAGCGACGTCTCGCCGTTCCGTGAATCGGTCGACAATGCGAGAACGGGCCTGCTGGTTGCCGATTCGCCGCAAGCCTGGATCGCGGCGCTCGAACGGCTGATCGATTCGCCGTCGCTGCGCGTCAGCATCGCCGAGGCCGCGTTCGACGACGTCGCCCGCCGCCATGATCTGCGCACGACCGGGCGCCGGCTGGCGCAGGTCGTCTCGTCCGCACTCCTCCGATGAACGCGCCGACCCGCAACCAACCGTGCCCGTGCGGAAGCGGACTGCGCTTCAAGGAGTGCCACGGCCGCGCCGAACTGCTGCCGGCAGCGCAGAACACGGCGCGCGAAACGACTGCTCCCGACGCCGATCGCGAGGCCTACCGGATGGCGCAGACTTACCGCCGGCGCGGCGATCTCGCCGCTGCCAGGACTCGGATCGTCGAAGCGCTCGACCAGACCGGCTGGAAATCCCCGGCCTATCGGAGGTTCCTGGCGGCGATCCTGTCCGACGCGGCGTTGCGCCGCGGGCCGGAGCAGGTCGAGCCGGGTGCCCGCTTCGCCGCGAGGTCGCGAGCGCATCGGTCGTGGGACAGCGGCGCGGCGCCGCGGGTCAGCGTCGTCATGCCGTGCTACCGCTGCGCACATCATGTCGCGGCCGCGCTGCGATCGGTCTTCATGCAGACCTATCGCGCCGTCGAGCTGGTCGTGGTCGACGACGGCTCCGACGACGGCTCGGCCGATGCGATCCGGCGTCAGTTGAGCGAGTCGCCGTTCGACCATCGGTTCGTGGCCCGCGAGCATCGCGGCGCGGCGGCGACGATCAACGCGGCCGTCGCGCTGACGACAGGGTCGTTCATCTGCCTGATGAACGGCGACGATGCCCTGCACGAAGATCGACTGCGCCTGATGGTGCGGGCGGTCTGCGCCACCGACGCGCGCTGGGGGTTCTCGGCGGTCGAATGCATCGGGCCGGACGGCGATCCGGTCGATCCGTTGCGCGACCGCTACGCGTACGATCTCTATTGCGCCGTCGGCGATGCGCCCGGCGGCCGAACGATCGGGTTCTCGCTGCTGACCCAGGACGTCGGCGCTACCCTTGGCAATCTGTTCGTTTCGCGACGCCTGTTCGACGAGCTTGGCGGCATCGGCGGCTACCGGCATGCGCACGGCTGGGACTTCGGTCTTCGCGCTTTGCAATTGGCCGAGCCGGTCTGGGTGGGCGACGCCGTCTATCAAAAGCGCGTTGGTCGCGAACGCCTTGAGCCCGCCGCCCTCGCCGCGTTCAGGGCCGAGGCGGTGGAGATCTGCCGGCGCTACCTCGCGTGGGCCTGCACGGCAAGCGAGAGCGTCTCGTCGCTGGCGCCGTGCGCCGTCAACTGGCCGATCGAATTTCCTAACGCGCTGCTCGAATCGGGGCTGGCGGATCTGGTCGACGCGTCGACGTTGCACTCGCTGGCGCTCGCAAGCTGGCTTGCCGCTACCGCGCCCGATCGGGCGCGAAGGTAGCGATGTCGACCCGTTCCGGCGCCGCCGACGTGATCGTGATCTGCCACGCGACGCTGCCCGTGCATTCGCGGCAAGTGTAGACTGCCGCGGCAACGTCGCGCGCGAGCGGCGCGCTGGCGACTCCGTTGGCAGTAACGACGATTTGCGGCACCTCCATCCACGGCACATACGGCAGCGCGACGACCAGCGCTTCGGACGCGGCGGCGCCGGCATCGATGGTCATGGTGCGCAGCGGTGCCGAGGCGATCGTCGCCGGGGGGTAGACCCTGCCGTCGGGCGGCGGCAGCCCGCGTTGCGGCCATAGCGGATGCGCACGCGCGACGCCGATGCTGCCGAGCGTGCGCGGCGGCGTCCAGCCCAGCGCCTGCCACG
>DATEFZ010000007.1:0-4675 GCA_035280325.1 Casimicrobiaceae bacterium | reverse complement strand
TCGCCCGCCAGCGCGATCGCGAGCGGCGTCTTGCCGTTGCCGCCGGCGGTGATGTTGCCGACCACGACAACCGGCACCGGCAGGCGCGTCACCGGCAGCACGCGGCGGCGGTAGAGCACGCGCCGGCACGCGCTCGCGGCGCGGAAGACGAGCGCGAGCGGAGTAAGCAGGATGGCCGGCAGCGTCCGGCGCGGCGTATACCAGGCGGCGACCAGCCTGTCGCTAAGACTTGCTGCCGCCGACACGCGTCCTTGCCGCTCCCGCTGGCACCCGCCGGGGACGGCCTCCGTTCATTTGCCCGGTATCTGCGTGGCGAACGTGATGTGTATCAATCCCGCCTGGCGCGCGGCTTCCATCACGTGGATCACCGACTGGTGGGTCGCGTTGGCGTCGGCGTTGATCACGACCACCGGGTCCTTGCTGCCGCCGGCGGCGCGCGACAGCGCGTCGGCCAGCGCGGTCACCGTGGTGAACGACATCAGCGTCTTGTCGATCACGTACTGGCCCTGGGCGCTGACGCCGACGTTGATCTCCTTCGGCCGCTGTTGCATCGGGTCGGCATTGGCTTCCGGCAGCGTGATCTTGAGCTCGGCCACGCGCTGGTAGGTGGTCGTCACCATCAGGAAGATCAGGATGACCAGCAGGACGTCGATCAACGGGATGAAGTTGATCTCCGGCTCGTCGCGATGCCGGCTGCCGCGCAGATTCATCGGCTACTTGCGCTCCCCGTGCGCGAGCTCGACCAGCTTCACCGCCTGCTGCTCCATCTCGAGAATCAGCGCGTCGACCTTGGCCCGGAAATGGCGGTAGAAGATCATGCTCGGTATCGCCACGATCAGCCCCAGCGCGGTGTTGTACAGCGCGACCGAGATGCCGTGCGCCAGCAGGATCGGATTCGAGCCGGCGGCGGTCTGAGAGCCGAAGATCTCGATCATGCCGACGACGGTGCCGAACAGCCCGAGCAGCGGCGCCATCGCCGCGATCGTGCCCAGCGTGGTCAGGAAGTGCTCGAGCTCGTGGCTGACGATGCGTCCGACCTCCTCGACCGCCTCCTTCATCACCGGCCGCGGGCTCTTGACGTTGGCGAGGCCGGCTGCGAGCACGCGGCCGAGCGGACCCTGGTGCGCGGTCTTGGCCAGCAGCTCGGCGCTCAAACCGGTGCGCTTGTATTCGGCGAGCACCCTGTCGACCATGCCGGGTGGTGCGACGACCGTCTGGCGCAGCGACCACAGCCGCTCGAAGATCAGCGCCAGTGCGATCACCGACGCGAATATGAGCGGCCAGATCGGCCAGCCCGCCGCCTGAATGATCGACCACACGAGAGAGCTCCCTCGAAGCGAAGCGTGAACTCTAGCAGGCTAGGGCCTGTTAGCGCTATGGGGATGGGACGCTGTCAGCGGCGGCGTCGCTTGCCTCTGCTGCCGCGGCGCGGCTCGGCGACCGTCGCCGCCACCGCCGCGCCGGCGAGCAGAATGATCCAGCAGACGTAGATCCAGACCAGGAACAGCGGCAGCGCGGCCAGCGCGCCGTAGACGATCTCGTAGGTCCGCACGTGCGTGATGTAGAACGCGAAGCCGAATTTCGCCGTTTCGAACGCCACCGCGGCGAGGAAGCCGCCGACCAGCGCAGCGCGCAGCGGCACGTGCCGCGCAGGCACCAGCTTGTAGGCGAGCGTGAGCAGCACCGTGCCGATGGCGAGCGAGAACGGTCGCGCGATGAACGGCAGCGCCGCCGAGGCTAGCGGCACCGCCGCCACCGAGGTATCGATCAGCCACGATATCGCGTACACCGCGGCGCCGATCAGCGCCGGCACCGCGACGAACCCCAGCAGGTACACGATGACGCGCCTGGGCAGCGAACGCTGCTCGTAGACGCCCCAGATGGCGTTGATCTCGCGCTCGATCTGCGCCACCAGCAGCACCGCCGTCAGGATGACCACCGCGGTGCCGACACCCTTGAGCGCAGCGGTCTTGGCGGTGAATTCGGCGAGGTAGGCCCGGGCGGTGGCGCTGCTGCCGGGCAGCAGGAACTTGAGCAGCACCGGCTCCAGCGCGTTCAGCCAGTGCTCGAACATCGAATACGGTGCGACGTAGGCGAAGGCGACGGTGAAAAGCGGCACCACGCCGAGCAGGGTGGTGAACGACAGGCTGGCGGCGATGCGCGCGAAATGCGTCGCCTGCAGGCGCCGCACGACGCGCACGACGAACATCGTGAAGGCGCGGCTCCGGGCGAACAAGGCGCGCTATGCCGGGCGTCGCATCAGGAATACTCGCGCACGATCAGCCACGCGAGCGCCGCCAGGAACGCCGAGCAGGGGATCGTCAAGAGCCACGCCCAGACGATGCGCTCGGCGACTCCCCAGCGCACGGCGGAGAGCTTGCGCGTCGCGCCGACCCCGATGATCGCGCCGGTGATCGTGTGCGTGGTCGACACCGGGATACCCAGCCCGGTGGCGAGGAACAGCGTGATCGCGCCGCCGGTCTCGGCGCAGAAACCGCCGACCGGCTTGAGCTTGGTGATCCGCATGCCCATCGTCTTGACGATGCGCCAGCCGCCGAGCAGCGTGCCCAGCGCGATCGCCGCCTGGCAGCTCAGGACGACCCAGAATGGAACGTGGAATTTCGGGCCGCCCATGCCCGCAGCGAACAGCACCATGGCGATGATGCCCATCGTCTTCTGGGCGTCGTTGCCGCCATGCCCCAGGCTGTACATCGACGCCGAGAAGAACTGCAGCCGGCGAAACCAGCGATCGACGCGATGCGGTGCGGTGTGCGCGAAAAGGTGGGCGACCACGACCATCAGTGCCATGCCGAGCACGAAGCCCAGGAGCGGCGACAGCACGATCGCCGCGGTGATGGTCAGCAGGCCCTTGGCCACCAGCGCCGCGAAGCCGCCTTTGGCCACCGCCGCGCCGGCCAGCCCGCCGATCAGCGCATGCGACGACGACGACGGTATCCCGTAGTACCACGTGATGACGTCCCAGACGATGGCGCCGACCAGCGCGCCGAGGATCACCTGGTGGTCGACGACCGAAGGCGCGATCACGCCCGTTCCGATGGTGTTGGCGACGTGCAAGCCGAAGACCAGAAAAGCGACGAAGTTGAAGAACGCGGCCCACGCCACCGCGTAGTGCGGGCGCAGCACCCGGGTGGATACGATCGTGGCGATCGAATTCGCCGCGTCGTGGAATCCGTTCAGGAAGTCGAAGACGAGCGCGATGGCAATCAGCAGCACCACCGCGCCGAGGCCGAAGGTCGATGCCTCCATTAGGGAACCTCTGAACAGGTCCCGCGTGGCCGCGACGGCGGCTTGCCGAGATGAGATGCGCGGAGCGGCGCGAAGCCAATGGTAGACCCCCTTGGCGAGCGGCGCGACAAAGCAGATCGCCCCTCATTTGCCAACTGAGGCCCCGTCCCGTCCGGGTTTCGCCGCAATGGCCTCATCTGCGTCGTCGCGCGGCTTGCGAATAGGCCAAGCTATTCGCTGCGCCGCGACGCCTCGCATCTGAAGCCATGGCGGCAGAAACGCGGCTCATGTGGGACTTGTTCAGAGGTTCCTTAGGCGTTCTCGAGCACGATGCCTTCGATCATGTTCGCGACGTCATCGCACTTGTCGGTGACGGTCTCGAGCAGTTGATAGATCTCCTTGAGCTTGATGATCTCCTTCAGGTCGCGCTCCTCACGGAACAGCTTGGCCATCGCCGAGCGCATGACATGGTCGGCATCGGCTTCCAGCCGGTCGATGTCGGCGCAGACCTTCAGCATGGCGTCGACGTCGCGGACCGTCGCCAGCATCGCTACCGCTTCCTTGATCTTGCCGGCGCTGGCGAGGGTGATGTCGGCCAGCCGTCGCGCCTCGGCCGGAACCGTGCGCACGTCGTACAGGAACAGACACTGGGCGACGTCCTCGATCAGGTCGAGGATGTCGTCCATGCGCGTGATCAGCAGGTGGATCTCGTCGCGGTCGAACGGGGTGATGAACGTCTGGTGCAGCAGCGAGACCGTCTGCCGGGTGATGTGGTCGGCCTGCTTCTCGAAGCGCTCGATGTTGCCCCGCCGCAGCTCGAGGTCGTTGATGTTCTCGAGCAGCAGCTTCAGCTCGCTGGCGGCCTGGACGGCCAGATCGGCGTGCTGATTGAAGAAATCGAAGAACTTGCCTTCGCGCGGCAGCAGTCTGGCCATCGGACTCCCCTCATCGAGGCGGCGTCCGGTCGCGCCGCCGCGGGCGATTATCGCATCACCGGGCGCCTTTCGCGGCGCCGTAAGGCCTGCGGGCTGCCGCCGACCAGCACCCGGTAGCTGGCGCGAACCGCGCTATGCTTGTCGTGTCTGACGACCTGAGGAACCCATTCGATGACGACCTCGAACGCAGCGGAGGAAACCGCCGTCCTCGGCGGCGGCTGCTTCTGGTGCCTGGAAGCGGTGTTCGACCGGCTCGCCGGCGTGCGCGCGGTGCAGTCGGGCTACGCCGGCGGCCGAACGGCGAACCCGAGCTACGAAGCCGTGTGCAGCGGCGCGACCGGGCACGCCGAAGTGGTCAAGGTGGTCTTCGATCCCGCCGTGCTTTCCTTTCGCGACCTGTTGCGGATCTTCTTCTCGATCCACGATCCGACGACCAAGGATCGGCAGGGCAACGATGTCGGCACCCAGTACCGGTCGGTCATCTTCTGCCAGTC
>DATEFZ010000006.1:0-11539 GCA_035280325.1 Casimicrobiaceae bacterium | reverse complement strand
GATGGCGAGCCTGGCCGTCTCGGTCAGACCGCGCGTGATCAGCGCGGCGCGGGCATTGTTGCCGAAGCCCAGGCCGTCGCTCGCTCCGGCGGCGATCGCCAGCACGTTCTTCACCGCGCCGCCGACTTCGACGCCGGTCAGATCGTCGCTTTCGTAGGTGCGGAGCGCCGCGCCGCGCAGTCGTCGCGCCACCGCTTGCGCGAGGCCTCGATCGGTCGCCGCGACGCTGACCGCGGTCGGCAGCCCGCCCGCCACTTCCTCGGCGAAGCTCGGACCCGAGATCACGCCGACCGGCGAAGGCCACAGCGGAGCGACCACGCGATGCGCCAGCGCGTACCCCGGCGGCGGGCTGGACTCGACGAAGCCTTTCCCCAGCCAGACCAGCGGCGCGCGAGTCTGCACGCGCAGCGCCTGCACGACGCCGATCAGCCCGGCGATCGGCGTCGCGACCACGATCAGCGAGGCGTCGGCGGTCGCGCGCGCCAGATCGGACACGATTTCGATCGTCGCCGGCAGCGCGACGCCGGGAAGATAGCGCGCGTTCTCGCGCGTCTCCGCCATCGCGCCTGCCCGCTCGGGATCGCGCGCCCAGAGCCGCAGCGCGGGCGGCGTGCCGGAGCGAGCGAGGTGGACCGCCAGCGCCGTGCCCCAGGCGCCGGCGCCGACGATCGCGACGACGTCGCTAGGGCCTGTTAACGCAATGGACACAAACGCGCCGGCCGCATCGCTACAGGCCCCAGACCTGCGCGATGCGGACGTAGCCCTGCTGTCCGTCCTGGTGACGGACCTTGGCCCAGCCGGGAGTGTTGGTCACATAGGCGGGATCGATCAGCTCGAGCAGCACGTTCTGCTCGGCCTTGAACACCAGCGGCGCGCCGGCCTCGGGGCCGGCCAGCACGTCGGCCAGCGGAACGCGCACGATCAGCATGCGCCGCGGCGAGACGGCCTTGCGCTCGATCCAGGCGACGGTGCCGCTGGCGTCGCGGATCTTGAGCCAGCCCTCGACGCCGACGATGACTTCGAACGGCGTGCCGCGCCCGATCACGAACAGCGGCTTGGCCTTGAGCGAGGGCGCGTCGAAGAGGATCGCGGCTTCCGAGGCGGACTCGAAGTCCGCCGCGCTCACGCCGCCGCTCGCCGCGATCGCCGCGGCCGGCAGCAGCCAGGCCCACGACCTTTTCACGCGCAGGACGGGATTGGCCTTCCTAGGTCGTCGCCGGTGCCGGCGCGGCCTGCTGCTGCATGCCGGCGATCTGCTGCTGGTAGAGCACCTGGAAATTGATCGGATCCAGATGCACCGGCGGGAACCCCGCGCGCGAGATCGCATCGGCGATCGTTTCGCGGATGTACGGAAACAGCACCGTCGGGCAATGCACGCCCATCATCGGCTGGATGTCGGACAGCGGCACGCCGGCGATGCGGAAAATGCCGGCCTGCGCCGCCTCGACCAGGAACAGCGTCTTGTCGGTGGTCTTCGCCGTCACCGTGATGGTGAGCACGCATTCGTAGACGTTTTCCTCGATCTGCTCGCCGCGGGTGCGCAGGCCCACCTCGACCTGCGGCGCGTCGGGCGCGCCGAACGACTGCGGCGCGCCCGGGTTTTCCAGCGACAGATCCTTGAGGTAGATCTTCTCGATCGACATCGACGGCGGGATTGCGGCTTGCTGATCGGCCATGCGTTTTCCAGGAAATCGGCGCGCGGAGCGGCGAATTATAGCCCAGCAGGCGACGGGGCGCGCTTCGAACCCGCGCCGTCACGACGTTTTTTCCAGCGGCAGACCCGCGTCGGCCCAGGCGCGAAGGCCGCCGCGCAGCGAGTAGAGCTCCTTGAACCCGAGCCTGGTCAGTGCCGCGCCTGCCGCACGGCTCCGGTTGCCACGACCGCAGTACGCCACCACCGGACGCGCGGTGAACCGGTCGAGCTCGTGGCCGCGCGCCGCGAGCTCGGACAGCGGAATGTGGATCGCCTTCGGCAAGCGGCTGCCTTCGTACTCCTTGGCCTCACGAACGTCGAGCACCAGCGCGTCCTGGCGATTGATCAGTTGGGTCGCTTGCAGCGTGCCGATTTCGCGCATCGCCGACAGCGGTCGGCGAACGAGCGGCCACACCAGCATCGCGCCCGAAACGACGAACGCCAGGACCAGCGGCCAGTTGCTTTCCAGGAAATGAAGCATCGAGGGAGGAAGTCCATCGGACGCCGCGGGCACCCTTCGCCGGGCCGCGACGCGGTCGAAGTAGAATGACGCCGTTGCAATGATAGCGCAAACCGTCCCGGCCCCGGGCCGTTGCCCGCGATGACCGATCCCCCCGCCGCTTCAGCCGCGATCGTCCCGGTCGTGCTGCTGATCCTCGACGGCGTCGGCTGTCGCGTCGACGCGCCGGACAACGCGGTCAGCCGCGCCGCCAAGCCGAACTGGGATCGGCTGTGGCGCGAGCACGCGCACACCCGGATCGACGCTTCGCAGCGCGCGGTCGGCCTGCCCGCCGGACAGATGGGCAACTCCGAGGTCGGACATTTCAACATCGGCGCCGGCCGCGTCGTCTACCAGGAGTTCACCCGCATCGATCGCGCGATCGAGACCGGCGAATTCGCTCGCAACCCGGCACTGGCCAAGGCGGTAGCAACCGCGCGCGACCACGGTTCGACACTGCACGTGCTGGGACTCGTGTCTCCCGGCGGTGTGCACAGCCACGAGCGGCAGCTCGCGGCGATGGTCGAGATGGCCGCGCAAGGCGGAGCACCGCGGGTCGCCGTGCACGCCTTCCTCGATGGCCGCGACACGCCGCCGAAGAGCGCCGCCGGCTCGCTCGGCTACATGAACGACGTCTGCGCGCGCCACCAGGGTTGCCGCGTCGCCGACATCGTCGGCCGTTACTACGCGATGGACCGCGACCAGCGCTGGGACCGGATCGAAGCCGCGTACGACCTGATCGTCGATGCGCGCGCGCCGTACTCCGCGCCCGACGCGGCGTCGGCGCTGGCAGCGGCGTACGCGCGCGGCGAAAGCGACGAGTTCGTCGAGCCGACGACGATCGCCGGCGGCGCGCGCATCGGCGACGGCGACGTCGTGGTGTTCATGAACTTCCGTGCCGACCGGGCGCGCCAGATGACCCGGGCGCTGACCGATCCGGGATTTTCGGGCTTCGCCCGCAAGCGCGTGCCACGCCTCGGCGCGTTCGTCACGCTGACCTCCTATGGCAAGGAATTCGCCGCGCTGCCGGTGGCCTTCCCGCCGCAGACGATCGCCGACAGCTTCGGCGCGATAGTCGCCGCCCGCGGCCTGAAGCAGCTGCGCATCGCCGAGACCGAGAAATACGCCCACGTCACCTATTTTTTCAACGGCGGCGTCGAGACGCCTTACCCGGGGGAAGACCGCATCCTGGTGCCTTCGCCGAAAGTCGCTACCTATGACCTCAAGCCCGAGATGAGCGCGGTCGAAGTCACCGACCGGCTGGTCGGCGCGATCGAGTCGCGCCGCTACGACGCGGTCGTCTGCAACTATGCCAACGGCGACATGGTCGGCCATACCGGCAACCTGACGGCCGCGACGCGGGCGATCGAGACGCTCGATGCCTGCGTCGGCCGCGTCGCCGCGGCGCAGCTCGCGCGGGGCGGCGAGGTTTTGGTCACTGCCGATCACGGCAACGCCGAAAAGATGCACGACGAGCGCACCGGCCAGCCGCATACCGCGCACACGCTGAACCTTGTCCCCTGCCTGTACATCGGACGCCCGGCGACGGCTCGCGGTCCGGGCGCGCTGCAGGACATCGCGCCGACCCTGCTCGCGATCATGGGCCTGCCGAAGCCGCCCGAGATGACCGGGCGCGCGCTGTTCGACATCGGCAAGTAGCCGCCACGTTGCCCGGCGCGCTTGCGCCGGGCGGCATCGCAGCCGCTTTTCTGTGTACTACGCCCGCGGCGGTCTCCGCACCGCCGGGAACTTGCCCGCGAGGCCGGGAGTCGCACGCAAGCGACGAGATCAGGCACCGCCGGTCGGACCATTCGCGCCGCACGGCGCGCCCTCGCCCGCAAGGTCTTGATTATCGATTGCGGCGGAGGCTCCATACGGTCGTTGCCGTCGCCCGGGCGGCCGCTCGCGGCACGGTAGGCAATCCGGTGGACGGGCGTATACTTTGCGCTCCCGGAATTTTGACTTCGCGGTTTTCACGAGAGATCGCGGCAAGGACGAGGCAGACATGGGTAACGGCTGGAAGAAAGCGGGTTTGATCGGCATCGGCGCCGTACTGGGGCTCTTGCTCAGCCTCAACTTCTCGGCGCTGGCCGAGCGCGAGACCAGGTTGCCGATACCTTACGAGGACCTGCAGCTCTTCTCGGCCGTGTTCGGCCGCATCAAGAGCGATTACGTCGAGGTCGTGCCCGACGACAAGCTGATTCGGGAGGCGATCAACGGCATGGTGCACGGCCTCGATCCGCATTCCGATTTCCTCGACGCCGACGCCTTCAAGGAGCTGCAGATCAGCACCCAGGGCAAGTTCGGGGGGCTGGGCATCGAGGTCGGCTCCGAGGACGGCGTCATCAAGGTCATCTCGCCGATCGAGGACACTCCGGCGTTCCGCGCCGGCATCAAGTCCGGTGACCTGATCGTCAAGATCGACGACCTGTCGACCCGCGGCATGGCATTGTCGAAAGCGGTCGAGAAGATGCGCGGCAAGCCCGGGACCCAGATCGTGCTGACCGTCGCCCGCAAGGATGCCGACGGTCCGCTGACGTTCGCCCTGACCCGCGAGATCATCAATTTCCACAGCGTCCGCGCCAAGATGGTCGAGCCGGGTTATGGCTACATCCGGGTCGTCCAGTTCCAGGAGCACACCGGCGAGGACGTCGCCAAGGCGATCCGCGACCTGTACAAGCACGGCGACCTGTCCGGGCTGGTGCTCGATCTGCGCAGCGATCCGGGCGGGTTGCTCAACGTCTCGGTCGGCGTCGCCTCGGCGTTCCTGCCGGCCGATTCGCTGGTCGTCTACACCGACGGCCGCACGCCGGACGCGCACATGCGGCTGTCGGCGACCAAGAGTGACTACCTGCGCGGGCGCGGCGACGACTACCTGAAGGACCTTCCTCCCGCGGTCAAGCGCGTACCGATGGTGGTGCTGGTCGACGGCGGCACGGCGTCGGCCTCCGAGATCGTGGCCGGCGCGCTGCAGGATCACAAGCGCGCGGTGGTGATGGGCGCGCAGACCTTCGGCAAGGGATCGGTGCAGACGATCCTGCCGCTGGGGCCGAACGCAGGGCTCAAGCTCACCACGGCGCGCTATTACACGCCGAGCGGGCGGTCGATCCAGGCCAAGGGCATCGAGCCCGACATCGCGGTCGATGACGGGCGAGATTTCCGGCTGCGCGAGGCCAACCTCGAGCACCACCTGATCGACGAGCGCACCCCGATCGCCAGCACCGATGGCGCGGCATCGCTCGGCGCCAAGGTTTCCGCCGACAAGGCTCAGGACAAGGCGGCGCAGCCCAAGGCGGGCGACGCGGCGCAGCGCCCCCGCATCGAATTCGGCACCGCCGACGACTTCCAGTTGAAGCAGGCGCTCAACCGGCTGAAGGGCCTGCCGGTGATCGCTTCGACCAGGGCCGTCGCGGCGGCGACGCAGTAGTCGCGGCAACGAAAGCCTGCCAGAACGCCCGGCGCTGCCGGGCGTTTTTGCCTCCGCCTTCCGGTCGACGACATGGACGACGCCCAGCTTCTTCGCTACAGTCGCCACGTCCTCCTGCCCGAGCTCGGGGTCGACGCGCAGCAGCGCTTTGCCGCCGCGCACGCGCTGATCGTCGGCATCGGCGGCCTGGGCAATCCCGCCGCCCAGTTCCTTGCCGCCGCAGGCGTCGGAACGTTGACGCTGGTCGACGCCGATCACGTCGACCTGACCAACCTGCAGCGACAGATCCTGTTCGCCACCGCCGACATCGGACGGCCGAAAGTCGATGCCGCCGGCTCGCGCATCGCGGCGGTGAATCCGGAAGTGCGGGTGGAGACCGTCGCCCGCCGGGTCGGCGACGGTGAGCTATTGCCGCTGGTCGCATCGGCCGACGTCGTCCTCGACTGCTCGGACAATTTCGCCACCCGCCACGCGGTCAACCGCGCCTGCGTTGCGAGGACGAGACCGCTGGTCTCCGGTGCGGCGATACGCTTCGACGGCCAGATCGCGGTGTTCGATGCGCGCGACGCCGCCAATCCCTGCTACCACTGCCTGTTCGGCGACGGCGGCGACTTCGAGGAGACGCGATGCGCGGTCATGGGCGTGTTCGCGCCGCTGGTCGGCATCGTCGGCGCGACGCAGGCGGCCGAAGCGCTGAAGCTGATCGCTCCCGCCGGCCGCTCGCTCGCGGGCAGGCTGCTGCTGATCGACGCGTTGACCATGGACTGGCGCGAAGTCCGGGTGCTGAAGGATCCGGCGTGCCCGGTCTGCGGCCCGGCAGCGCGATGAGCGGCGTGTCGGCGGAGCGGCGACGGCTCGCGCGATGGCTCGCGGCCTCGAGCCTTGCCTTCGCCCTCGCCTGGACCGGCGCCGCCGTCGGCAACGCGGCGCTGTCGGCAGCCGACTGGCAGGCGATCCAGCGCGTGATCGCGGCGCAGCGCGCAGCGCTCATCGAGCATCAGGCGGCGAAGGCGTTCGGTTACGCTTCGCCCGGCATCCAGGAGCAATTCGGCGACGCCGATACCTTCATCGCGATGGTCGAGATCGCCTATGCGCCGCTGACGTCGGCGCGGTACGTCGAATTTCTCGAAGGCGCGGTGATCGACGGGGTCATCGTCCAGCCGTTGCGGCTGATCGACGCCGACAACACGGTGCGCGTCGCCTTGTACACGATGGAGAGGCAGCACGACCGAAGCTGGCGGATTTCCGGCTGTCGCATCGCGCCGTCGACGGTGCGTGCGGCATAGTCGCCCGCCGCTAGCCGAACAGGTATTTTTTCTGCGCTTCCCAGCCGTCCTGCGGCGGGCGCTTGAAGCCTGACTTGGCGAACAGCGTCCAGCGGCCGACGACGAAGGCGAGCAGCGCGTTGGCATCGGCGACCGGATCGCCGGTCCAGGCGCCGCCCGCCTGCGCGATCTTCAGAGACTGGCGCAGCGCGGCCTCGATGCGATCGTAGAGCTGGTTCATCCGCGCCTGCAGGCGCTCGTCCTCGTTGACCAGCGCGTCGCCGATCAGCACGCGCGTCATGCCCGGGTTCTTTTCGGCAAAACCGAGCAGCACCGCGACCATCTGCGTCGCCTGCGCCACGCCGTCGGTGGAATCGGTGGTGATGCGATTGATCAGGCTGAACAGCGTCGTTTCGATGAACTCGATCAGCCCTTCGAACATCTGGGCCTTGCTGGCGAAGTGCCGATACAGCGCGGCCTCCGACACGTCGAGCCGCCCCGCTAGCGCAGCGGTGGTGACCTTCTCCCCGCGCGGCGTTTCCAGCATCGAGGCGAGAGTCTGCAGTATCTGCATCCGCCGCTCCCCCGGTTTGCTCGCCATCGTCCGTCCCCCTAACCTCGCCCCTGCTCCGGCGGGCTTTGCGCGGACTAGTCCGCGCGTATCATCGTTCCGACACCCTCGTTGGTCAGCACTTCCAGCAGCAGCGCGTGCTCGACTCGCCCATCGATGATGTGCGAGCTCTTGACGCCGTTTTTGACCGCGTCCAGCGCCGAGCCGATCTTGGGAAGCATTCCGCCGTGGATCGTGCCGTCGGCGAACAGCGCCTCGATGCCGCTGGCGGTAAGCCCGGTTAAGAGCTTGCCGTCCTTGTCGAGCACGCCGGCGGTATTGGTCATCAGCACCAGCTTTTCCGCCCGCAGCGTCTCGGCCAGTTTGCCGGCGACCAGGTCGGCGTTGATGTTGTACGCTTCGCCCTCGTCGCCGACGCCGATCGGCGCGATCACCGGAATGAAATCGCGCGAATCGAGCAGGTTGATCAGCTCGGCGTCGATCTGCTCGATCTCGCCGACCAGGCCGATGTCGACGAATTCTCCCTGCTCGGTCTCGCTCTTGAGCAGCAGCTTGCGGGCATGGATGAAGGCGCCGTCCTGGCCGGTCAGCCCGACCGCGCGGCCGCCGTGCTGGTTGATCAGGCCGACGATCTCCTGATTGAGCTCGCCCAGCACCATCTCGACCACGTTCATCACCTTGTCGTCGGTGACCCGCATGCCCTGGCGAAATTCGCTGCGGATGCCCATCGCCTTCAGCAGATCGCCGATCTGCGGGCCGCCGCCGTGCACGATCACCGGGTTCATGCCGACCAGCTTGAGCATCACCACGTCGCGCGCGAAACCGGCCTTGAGCGCGGGCTCGGTCATCGCGTTGCCGCCGTACTTGATGACGATCGCCTTGTCGTGGAAGCGCTGGATGTAGGGCAGCGCCTCGGCCAGGATCTGGGCTTTGAGGGCGGACGAGCCGAGCTCGATCGACGCGGAATTCATCGCGGTCTTCGGTTGCCGCGATTGTACGCGAAGCCGTCGCAATAGAACATTTACGCCGCTCCCGCCACGAGTAAGCCCTAACTGGTGAGGTGCTCTTCGTTTGTATCGAACAACGCATTTTGCTATCTTGGCCGCATGCCGAGCCCGGTGCCGGACCCCGTCGATTTCGCCTTCGTTCGCCGCGCGCTGATCACCAAGCTTCGTCATCACGGCGACGTCCTGCTGGCGTCGCCGGTGTTCACCGTGCTGTCGCGCGCGGCCCCCGCCGCCGAGATCGACGCGCTGGTCTACAGCGAGACCACCGCCATGCTCGCCGGGCATCCGTCGATCGCGCGCGTGCATGCGGTCGACCGCAGCTGGAAGCGGCAGGGACTGCTGCGGCAAGCGCGCGCCGAGCGTGCGCTGCTGTCGGCGTTGCGCGAGCGGCGCTACGACCTGATCGTGCACCTGACCGAGCATCCGCGCGGAGCGTGGCTCACGCGTCTGCTCGGGCCGCGCTATAGCGTCGCGCGCCACCTCGAGCACGCGCACTGGCTGTGGCGGACGAGCTTCACTCATTACTACCGGCTGCCGCGGCGCACGCCGCGGCACGCGGTCGAATGCAATCTCGACAGTCTGCGCCGCATCGGCGTGCAGCCCGCGGCCGCAGACAAGGCGCTGGTGCTGATGCCCGACGCAGCGGCGAGCGCGCGGGTGCAGGCCCTGCTCGCGCAGCACGGCCTCCAGTCGAAGCGATTCGTCCAGATGCACCCGGGATCGCGCTGGATGTTCAAGTGCTGGCCGGCGGAAAGCTACGCCGCGCTGCTGGCGAAGTTGACCGCCGGCGGGATTCGCGTCGTGCTGACCGCCGCGCCCGACCCGCGCGAGCGCGCCCTGCTCGACGCGATCGTCGCCGCCGCCGGAGCGCGTGCCGGCAGCGTCATCGACCTCGGCGGGCAGTTGACGCTGACCGAGCTGGCGGCGCTCTCGCGCCAGGCGCGCGTCTTCGTCGGCGTCGACTCGGCGCCGATGCACATCAGCGCCGCGGTGCAGACGCCGGTCGTCGCGCTGTTCGGCCCGAGCGGCGACATCGAGTGGGCGCCGTGGCGGGTGCCGCACCGCATCGTCGCCTCGACCGAGCATCCGTGTCGTCCGTGCGGCATCGACGGCTGCGGCGGCGGCAAGGTCTCGGAGTGCCTGACCACGCTGCCGGTGGCGCAGGTCGACGCCGCGCTGGCCGAGCTGCTGGCCGAGACCGGCGGCTAAGTGCTTCGTCTCGCCATCATCCGCCAGCGCTACACGCCGTACGGCGGCGCCGAGCGCTTCACCGAGGCGGCGCTCGAGGCGCTGCTCGAGCGCGGCGTCGCGATCTCGCTGTACACGCGCGACTGGCCGCAGACCCGGCTGCAGCTGATCGAGCCGGTGCTCTGCAATCCGTTCTACATCGGGCGCCTGTGGCGCGACTGGAGCTTCGCGCGCGCGGTGTGCCGTGCGGTGACCAAGAAGGCGCCCGAGCTGGTGCAGTCGCACGAGCGGCTCCTGTGCTGCGACGTCTATCGGGCTGGCGACGGCGTCCACCGCACGTGGCTCGATCAGCGGCTGCGCGGCGCGTCGGCGCTCAGGCGCTGGTTGACCGCGGCGAGCCCGTACCATCGTTACGTGCTCGGCATCGAGCGGCGCCTGTTCGCGAGCCCGCTGCTCAAGGCGGTGATCTGCAACTCGAAGATGGTGCAGAGCGACATCGGCAAGCGCTTCGGCCTGTCCGAGGACAGGCTGCCGGTCGTCTACAACCCGGTCGACAGCGAGGCGTTCTCGCCGGCGCTGCGCATCCATCGCGCCGCGGTGCGCGACAAGCTCGGCGTGCCCGAGAGTGCGACGGTGTTCCTGCTGGTCGGATCGGGGTACGCGCGCAAGGGGGTGGCGACGGCGATCCGCGCCCTGGCGCGATTGCCCGAGAGCTGCTATCTGCTGGTCGTCGGACGCGACAAGTCGCGCGGCCGCTACAAGCTTCTGGCGCGCCGGCTCGGCATCGCCTCGCGCGTCGCGTTGGCCGGCGAGCAGGACGACCCGAAGCCGTTCTACGGGGCGGTCGACGCCTTCGTGCTGCCGACGCTGTACGACCCGTGCCCGAACGCCGCGCTCGAAGCGATGGCCTGCGGCCTTCCGATCATCACCAGTACGAGTTGCGGCGCCGCCGAGCTGGTCGCCGAGCACAACGCGGGCTTCGTCTGCGACGCGCGCGACGTCGACGCGCTCGCCGCGCACATGACGACGCTGACCGACGCCGACGCGCGTGCGGCGCGCGGCGAGCGGGCGCGCAACGGCGTGCTGCCGCTGACCCCCGCGGCGATGACGCTGAAGCTCGCGTTCCTGTACCGCGATCTGCTCGCTGCGGCGCATGCGGCGCGGACCGAGCAGCGCAAGGCTTGAGCCCGGCGGCGGCGACGCCCGCGCTATAATCGCCGACCGTTCACTCCAGGCGTGGCGGCGGCAACGCCGCCCGCATCGCTTCACTCCGTGTCGCCGAGCCTCGCCCTGTACCGGCGTCTGCTGCGCTACGTCCGCCCGTACTGGTGGGCGTTCGCGCTGGCGGTGGTCGGCATGGTCATCGTCGCCGCGGGCGACACGCTGATGGCCTACATGGTGATGCCGATCGTCCAGAAATTGCAGAGCCCGGACCCGGCGATGACGGTGCAGCTCCCGCTGGCGGTGGTCGCGGTGTTCCTGCTGCGCGGACTGGGGTCGTTCATGTCCGAGTACGGGATGGCGTGGACCGGGCACCGCGTCGTGTTCGACCTGCGGCGCGAGATGATCGATCGGCTGCTATCGCTGCCGACGGCGTACTACGATTCGCAGTCGTCCGGCCGGTTGATCTCGAAATTCACCTTCGACGCCTACCAGCTCGCCGCGGCGTCGTCGTCGGCGATCACGACCGCGGTGCGCAGCGCGCTCACCGTCGCCGGCACGCTGGGCCTCCTGTTCTGGCTCAACTGGCGGCTGACGCTGGTCTCGATCGTCGTCATGCCGGCGGTGGCGGCGGTGGTGCGCTATTTCAGCCGCCGGTTGCGCCGCGTCGCGCGCGACGTTCAGCAGCGCACCGGCGCCTTGAGCCACGTGCTCGAGGAGATCGTCGG
>DATEFZ010000005.1:0-5191 GCA_035280325.1 Casimicrobiaceae bacterium | reverse complement strand
CGATCGCGATCCCGATCATCCCGAGGCGCTGTTCCACCTCGGCAACCTGGAGCGCGAGCGCGGCCAGTACGACGTTGCGATCGGGCACTACCGGCAGGCGCTCGTCCGCGCTCCCGGTCACGCCGGGGTGCTCAACAACCTGGGCCTCGCTTACGAGGCACGAGGCGACCTGGCGCAAGCCGAGCACTGCTATCGCCAGGTGCTGGCCGGACAACCCCATCACCCCGATGCGCTGGCCAATCTCGCCCGCCTCGAGTTCGCCAGCGAACGCTACGCCGCGGCGGCGGCCCGTTACGACCGGCTGTTCGCCATCCGGCGCGATCTCCCGGTCGAGGTCTGGGTCAGGCGAGGCATCGCCCAGGACCGCGTGCATGATGCCGCCGGCGCGGAAGCGAGCTTTGCCGAGGCCGCGCGCCTCGCACCCGACGACCTGCAGATCCACGTCAATCTTCTGACCCACCAGATGTCGCTGGCGCGCTACGCGGCGGCCGAGCCGACGATACTGCGCACCCTCGAGCTGGATCCGGGCAATCCGTATGCACTGTCGATGCTGGTCCACGCCCGGCAGCAGCGCGCCATCTGGCGAGGCCTCGAGGCGCTGTTCGCCGAAGTCAACTCGGCATTGGCGCGTCCGCCGCACGGCGACGGTCGCTACACGGTCAACCCGTTTCCGCTGCTGGCGATGCCCAGTGGGCCGAGGGCCCAGCTCGTCGCCGCGCAGCGATGGGCCTCGACCATCGCTCCGACGCCTCCGGCGTCGCCGCCGGCGACCAGGCGCGGCGCCGCCGAGCGCCTGCGCATCGGCTTCGTCTCGGCCGACCTGCGCGAGCATCCGATGGCGCATCTGCACATGGAGCACTGGGAGCGCATCGATCACGATCGCATCGAGACGTTCGGCTATGGGGTGCGGGCGACCGATCGCGGCGCGATCGGCGAGCGCATCGCACGAGCCTTCGAGCATTTCGCCGATGTCAGCCGCGCCTTGCCTGCCGAGCTCGACCGGCGGATCCGCGCCGACCGCATCGCGATCCTGTTCGACCTGAACGGATACACCGCCGACGGGGCAAGCCACCTGTTCGCGCTGCGACCGGCGCCGATCCAGGTCAACTCGATCGGTTTTCCAGGCACGCTCGGCGCACCCTGGTACGACTACATCCTGGTCGACCGCTTCGGTGCGCCCGAGTCGATGCAGCCGTTCTACAGCGAGCGGCTGTGGCACATGCCGCACGCCTCGTATCCGAGCGACACCAAGCGCGCGCCGCAAGGACCGCCGCCGTCGCGCGCCGAATGCGGACTGCCCGAGCGCGGCTTCGTGTTCTGCTGCCTCAACAAGTCGTTCAAAATCCTGCCGCCCGTGTTCGCGATCTGGATGCGGCTCTTGCAGGCGGTGCCGGACAGCGTCTTGTGGCTCATCGACAGCGACGCCGAATCCAGCGCCAACCTGCGGCGCGAGGCCGGCGCGGCCGGGGTCGATCCGGCACGGTTGGTATTCGCGCCCAAGGTCCCGCAGGAGCGACACCTGGCGCGGCACGCCGCAGCCGATCTGTTCGTCGATACCTTTCCTTACGGCGCGCATACGACGACCAACGACGCGCTACTGGTCGGCCTGCCGGTGCTAACCTGCGCCGGCGAGACGCTGGTGACGCGTCTCGCCGGCAGCCAGCTCACGGCGATCGGCCTGCCCGAGCTGGTGACGCACGACTTCGCCGATTACGAAGCGCTGGCGCTGACGCTAGCGCGCGAGCCCGCCGCGCTCGCCGAGTTGCGCGGCCGCCTGGCCGCCAACCGGCAGACCTCGCCCTTGTTCGATATGGTCCGCTACACGCGCGACTTCGAGGACGGTCTCGAAGCGATCTGGAAGGACTACGCGGCGCGGATGTCGTCGGCCTGAAGCAGCGCCTGCAGACGGTCGATCGCTTCCGGGCGGTCGAACAGCAGGCCCTGCGCTTCCCCGATGCGCGCCGCGAGCTGGTCTCGCCAGCCGCGATCCGCGGACAGGCGCGCGACGATCGACAGATAGTCGCCACGATCGCGGGCGATCAGCTCCGGCACACCCAAGAGGCGCAACATCCCGGCGCTCTGCCGGCCGCGCATGAATCGCCCGGGCAGCGTCACCACCGGCAGGCTGCAGGCCAGCGCATCGAGGCTGCTGTTGCCGCCCGACCAGTGCAGCGTGTCGATCATCGCGTCGCACAGCATGTTGACGCGCAGGTAGTCGTCGTGGGCGACCTGCGGCAGCACCCGCGTGCGCTCGCGGATCGAGATGCCGAAGTCATCGAGCGTCCGCTTCAGCCGCTGCATGAAACGATCGATCGGCGCCGGGTGCCAGCCGCCGAAGAAGACCAGCATCGCGCGCGGGTCCGACGCCAGGATTTCGGCGAACAGCGGGTCGTTGTCCGGATGGATCTTCCACAGCGACTGCGGGCACAGCAAGAGCGTGCGGTCGGCGGGCAACGAAAACTGCTCGCGCCCTCCCGCCGACGGCGGCAGCGGGCGCTCGTAGCGCGTGCCGATGCCGGGCAGCAGCACGAGCTTCTCGCTGTAGTGCGACTGCGCGTCGTCGGGCTCCATCGCCACCGCCGAGATGAACGCATCGATCGTCGAATGACCGGTCGTCACCGGATGGCCCCAGCCGGTGTACTGTCTGGGCGCGAGCCGCAGCGCAGCCAGCGGGAAGCACGTGACGTCCATGCCGAGCTCGGTGTAGACCAGCACGTCGAGATCGTCGTTGCGGATCACCGGCGCGACGACCGACGGCCGGGAACGGTTGGCCGAAAACGTCCGGAAATGGTCGGCGCGCTCTGCCACGGCATTCGCGATTTCGTCCATTCCCGGCCAGACGTGGTAGACGAAAACCTCGAAGCGGTCGCGATCGAGATCGGTGATCCAGTGCTTGAAATACCGGCCACAGGTGCCGGTATGGAAAAACGCCGACGCAAAACCGATGCGCACGCGACGGCCGGCGAGCGGTCGCGGCGCGATCGGCGCGCGCCAATGCGGCGCGACGGCGTCGACGGCAGCAGCAACGGTCGCGGCGTAGCGCACCTGCAGCGCACGATCATCGCACCCCTGGTAGGCGAGATAAAAGTTCACCCAGCGCAAACCGTCCAGAAGCTCCGCTTCGGCCAGCGGCGCGGCGCGCAGCGTGGGAACGATCTCGCGCTCGAGGCGGTCGAGTCCGGTTTCGAAGTCGGCGCGGGCGTCGTCGATGTCGCCAGGGCCGCCGTAGACCATCGGCAGCGTCAGCCGCTCGCCGAGCAGCGCCCGCAGGTTATTCGGATCGAGCGCTCGGGCGCGGACGTAGGCGTTGCGCGCGCCGGCGATGTCGTTGCGCTCGTTCAGCACCAGCGCGAGGTTGAACCATTCGTTGGCGCTGTCGCCCGGTGCGGCGTTGATCGCCTCGACGTAGTACTTGACCGATTCGTCGAGGTTGCGCCGCAGCCGCAAGACGCCGGCCAGCAGCACGAGCAGCGGCCGATAGGGCGCCGAACCCGCGCGCGCCAGCGCTTCCCGCAAGGTCGCCTCGGCGCGGTCGAGCGCCCCCGCATCGCGCTGCACCGCGCCCAGGTTCGCGGCGGCCAGCCAGTAATCGGGCTTGAGCGCCACGGCGCGGGCGAAGGCCGCCTCCGCCTCGTCGAGCCGGTCTTGCGTGCGCAGCGTGTTGCCCAGGTTGTTCCAGCCGCGGACGTGCGTCGGATCGAGGCGCACCGTCTCGGCGAACGCCGCGGCTGCCCCTTCGGCGTCGCCGCTCTCGCCCAGCAGAATGCCGAGGTAGTGTCGAGCGCGGACGAATCGCGGATCGAGCGCGACCGCGTTGCCGACGCTCGCGATCGCCGCGGCCTTGTCGCCGCTCTGCTCCTGCAGCTCGCCGTGCACGTAATGCGCGATCGGGTCGTCGGGGACCAGCTCGATCGCCGCGACGGCCTGCGCCAGCGCCGAGGCAAGGTCGTGCCCCTGATCGAAGCACGAGGAGAGGATCAGCCGCGCCGCAGCTTCTTCGCGGCGGTCGACGGCGTCGATCAGGATAGCCTCGGCGTCGCGCCGTGCGCCGGCGAGATCGCCCGAGGCGAGGAGCCGCCGCGCTCGGTCGACCCGGGCCGTAGCCGCGTTCGCCTCAGCCATCGGCGCCGGCCAGCGCCGCCGGATAGCGCTGCTCGAGCGCGGTCAGGTAGGCGCGCTCGAGATGCCGGGTGTGCGCATCCATTTCGGTCAGCGGCGAGCCGGCAAGCCCGGCGCCGATCGCCGCTCTGACCTCGGCCATGAACGATCGATCCTCGGCGAGCCGCGTCGCGATCGCGACATATTCGCTTTCGCTGTGCGCCACGGTCTGCTGCACGCCGAGGTTGGCGAGAATGCTGTACGCGCTGCGCTCGCCGTGCCGGCGGCCGCACAGCGTCACGACCGGGACGCCCATGTCGAGCGCTTCCAGCGTGCCGTTGACCCCGCCGTAAGGCATCGGATCGAGCACCATGTCGATCAGGTGGTAGCGCGCCTGGTTTTCGGCCTCGTCGCGGCCCGCGGCGATCGCGACCGTGCGCGCTTCGCCGATGCCAGCCGCAGCTAGCAAGCGCCGCTGCGCCGCGCCGACGCCGGCCGACAGCGGCGACAGCCCGAGCAGCGCGCGCGGAACGCGCTCGAGCACTTCGCGCCAGAGTGCCAAGCAGCGCCGCGACAGCTTCATCGGGTTGACGAACGCGCCGATGAGCACGGCGTCGGCTGGAATGCCGAGCCGCTCGCGGCGATAGGCGTGCTCGGTCGCCGCCGCGACGTGGCGGTACGGGTAGACGCAGCCTTCCATCGGCAGCAGCGTCTCGATCTGGGCGGACTGGTTGTCAGGCGCGTCGGCCAGGGCGTCGGTCAGCTTGTAGTCGATCTCGCGCAGGCCGACCACGCCGGCGCTCGCGACGTGGGTGATCTGCACGCGTGCCGGTTTGAGCGCCAGGATTCCGGGCCGAGCGCCGCGCGTGTTGGTGGCGAGGTCGACCAGCAGGTCGAGGTCGTCCTGCGCGATGCGCGCCGCCGCTTCGCGCTCGGTCATATCGCCGAGCTCGACCATGCGATCGCCGAGGCTCCGGTACCGCGCGGTCCATTCGTCGTCGACCGCGGAAAGCGAATAGAAAAAGATCTCGAACCGGCTTCGATCGTGCCGCCGGACCGCTTCCCACATCATCCGGCCCATGACGTGATCGCG
>DATEFZ010000004.1:0-2162 GCA_035280325.1 Casimicrobiaceae bacterium | reverse complement strand
GCCAGCGCCGCCAGCTCGCCGTTCCTGCAGTTCGTCGGCGCCTGCGCGGTCGGGCTGATCGTATACCTGGCACTGAAGCAAAGCGAGACCGGCGGCTTCGACGCGGCGCGCTTCACCTCCTACGTGATCGCGCTCTTGACGCTGCTCGACCGGCTGCGCTCGATGTCCGGCGTCAACGCCAACATCCAGCGCGGGCTGGCTGCGGCCGAGAGCATCTTCGGGCTGGTCGACGAAAAGCCCGAGTCGGATCGCGGCACCGTGCAGCTCGACAAGGTGCGCGGCGAGCTCAGGTTCGAGCGCGTCTCCTCGCGCTATGCGGGGGCCGAGAACGACGCGCTGCAGGACGTGAGCCTGACGATCGCGCCCGGCGAGTCGGTCGCGCTGGTCGGTCCGTCCGGCAGCGGCAAGACCTCGCTGGTGAGCCTGATTCCGCGCTTTTACGAGCCCTCCGCCGGACGCATCCTGCTCGACGGCCGCGACATCGACTCGCTGTCGCTGTCGAGCCTGCGCAGCCACCTGGCGCTGGTCAGCCAGGACGTGACGCTGTTCGACGATACGGTGGCGGCGAATATCGCGTACGGCGCGATGGCCGGCGCCTCGCGCCAGGCGGTCGAGCAGGCGGCGCTGGCCGCGCACGCGCTCGATTTCATCCGCGCGCTGCCGGAAGGTTTCGACACGATGGTCGGCGAAAACGGCCTGCGCTTGTCCGGCGGCCAGCGGCAACGGGTGGCGATCGCGCGGGCGATCCTCAAGAACGCGCCGATCCTGATCCTCGACGAGGCGACCTCGGCGCTCGATTCCGAATCGGAGCGGCACGTCCAGGCGGCGATGGACACGCTGATGAAAGGCCGCACGACGATCGTCATCGCGCACCGGCTGTCCACGATCGAGCGGGTCGATCGCATCGTGGTGCTGGACGCCGGTCGCGTCGTCGAGCAGGGCACGCACGCGGAGCTGCTCGCCCGCGGCGGGCTGTACGCCAAGCTGTACCGGATCCAGTTCTCGGCGCCGGCGCCGGTCGCGGGTTGACCCCGTGCACATCGTCCACACCGAAGCGTCGCTCGGCTGGGGCGGCCAGGAGATTCGCATCCTCACCGAGGCGGCGGGCATGATCGATCGCGGCCACAAGGTCGAGCTCGCCTGCCCGCGCGAGGCCCGCATCTTCGCCGAGGCGCCGCGCTTCGCCGTTCCGGTCTCCGCGCTGCCGATCGGGCGCAAGCGGCCGCGCGGCGTGCTGGCGCTGCGGCGCTTCCTCGCTTCGCGCCGGGTCGACGCGATCAACGCGCACAGCTCGACCGACGCCTGGCTGGCGACGCTGGCCAGCCGCTCGCTGGCCCGTCAGCCGCCGCTGGTGCGAACGCGCCACATCTCGGCGGCGGTGGCGCGCGACCCGCTGACGCGCTGGCTGTACACGCGGGCAACCGCGCAGATCGTGACCACCGGCGAGGCGATACGCGCACAGTTGATCCGCGACCTGGGCGTGCTTCCGGCGCGCGTCAGCTCGATCCCCACCGGCATCGATCCGAAGCGCTTCGCTCCCGCCGATCGCGACAGCGCGCGCCGCGCGCTGGGCTTGCCCGGCGGCGTGCCCCTCGCCGGCATCGTCGCCACGCTGCGGAGCTGGAAGGGGCACCGCATCCTGATCGACGCCTTGCCGCTGTGTGCGAACCGCGAGCTGCAGCTCGTCATCGTCGGCGACGGCCCGCAGCGCGAGACGCTCGCCGCGCAGGTCGCGGCGCTTCGACTCGAGTCGCGCGTGCGCTTCGCCGGTGATCGCGACGATATCGAGCGCTGGCTTGCGGCGCTCGATGTCTTCGTGCTCCCCTCGTACGCCAACGAGGGCGTGCCGCAGGCGCTGCTGCAGGCGATGCTCTGCCGACTGCCGTGCGTGACCACCGACGCGGGTGCGATCGGCGAGGCCGCGATCGCGGATCAGACCGCGGTCGTCGTCGCCCAGCAGGACGCCGTCGCGCTGGCCGCCGGGATCGATCGGGTGCTGGGCGACCCGGCGCTGGCGAAGCGGATCGCCGAGACCGGCCGCGAGCGCGCGCTGTCGCGCTTCGGTCTGGCGACGATGCTCGATCGGATGGAAGCGGTGTTCCAGCGCGCCGTCGATGGCCACGCTCGCCGCTAAGCATCGTTTTGCCGGCCGCGTCCGCGTC
>DATEFZ010000003.1:0-18912 GCA_035280325.1 Casimicrobiaceae bacterium | reverse complement strand
TAGACCGCCTGGACGGAGGTGATCGAGCCGGTCTTGGTCGAGGTGATCCGTTCCTGCAGCCCGCCCATCTCGGCGGCCAGCGTCGGCTGGTAACCGACCGCCGACGGCATCCGGCCGAGCAGCGCCGAGACTTCGGTTCCGGCCAGCGTGTAGCGGTAGATATTGTCGACGAAGAACAGCACGTCGCGCCCCTCGTCGCGGAAGTATTCGGCCATCGTCAATCCGGTCAACGCGACGCGCAGGCGATTGCCCGGCGGCTCGTTCATCTGGCCGTAGACCATCGCCACCTTGTCGAGGACGTTCGATTCCTTCATCTCGTGGTAGAAATCGTTGCCCTCGCGGGTGCGCTCGCCGACGCCGGCGAACACCGAGTAGCCGGAGTGCTCGATCGCGATGTTGCGGATCAGCTCCAGCATGTTGACCGTCTTGCCGACGCCGGCGCCGCCGAACAGTCCCACCTTGCCGCCCTTGGCGAACGGGCAGACCAGGTCGATCACCTTGATACCGGTCTCGAGCAGCTCGGTCGAAGGCGACAGGTCCTCGAACGGCGGCGCGTCGCGGTGGATCGACATCTTCTTCTCGGCGTCGACCGGCCCGGCTTCGTCGATCGTCCGGCCGAGCACGTCCATGATGCGGCCGAGCGTCTTCGGACCCACCGGCACCTCGATGGGGCCGCCGGTATTGGTGATCTTCATGCCGCGACGCAGCCCGTCCGACGAGCCGAGGCAGATCGTGCGCACGACGCCGTCGCCGAGTTGCTGCTGGACCTCGAGCGTCAACTCGCTGCCTTCGAGCTTGAGCGCGTCGAAGATCTTCGGGAGCTTGTCGCGCGGGAATTCAACGTCGATCACCGCTCCGATGCATTGCACGATACTGCCTTCGGTCATGATGCGTCCTTCAGTCTAAACCGCTGCCGCGCCTTGAAGATCTGGTCTCGCCATAACGTTCGACCCTCACGTGAGTCTCGCCCGATCTTCCCGCCGGCGCGTCAAACTGCTGCCGCGCCGGCGACGATCTCCGACAATTCCTTGGTGATCGCCGCCTGCCGCGTCTTGTTGTAGACGAGCTGCAGCTCGTCGATGATGGTCAGCGCGTTGTCGGAGGCCGCCTTCATCGCCACCATGCGCGCGCTCTGCTCGGAGGCGATGTTCTCGTTGGCCGCCTGGAAGATCACCGCCTCGATGTAGCGGGTTAGGAGGCCGTCGAGCACCGTCTTCGCGTCCGGCTCGTAGATGTAGTCCCACGGGTAGGTCCGCTTCTCGGAGCCATCGCTCAGATCGGCGGTCGGCAGGATCAGGCTCTCGACCGGCGTCTGCTTCATCGTGTTGTCGAAGCGCGTCGCGACCAGGTGCAGCTCGTCGATCTTGCCGTCGAGAAAGGCGTCGAGTTGCACCTTGACCGGACCGATCAGCTTCTCGAGAGGCGGCCGGTCGCCGAGGCTGATCACCTGCGATACGACGTTGGCCTTGATGCGGTGCATGAAGCCCAGGCCCTTGTTGCCGATCGCGGTCACCTGCACGCCGATGCCCTTCGCCTGCCAGCCCTTGATCAGCGACAGCGCGAGACGCAACGCGTTGGTGTTGAGGCCGCCGCACAGCCCCTTGTCCGAGGTCACCACGATCAGGCCGACGTTGCGAACCTGCGGGCGGGCGAGCAGGAAGGCGTGGCGGTACTCGGGGTTCGCCTGCGCCAGGTGGCGCGCGATCGCCAGCATGCGCGACACGTACGGCCGCGTCGCGCGCATGCGCTCCTGCGCTTTTTTCATCTTCGACGCGGCAACCATCTCCATCGCCTTGGTGATCTTGCGCGTGTTCTGCACGCTCTTGATCTTGTTGCGGATCTCTTTCGAGCCGGCCATCGCGACGATTCCTAATGCCCTGTTCAGTGAGTAGCGACTAGTACGTACCGTTCTTCTTGAAGTCCTCGATCGCCGCCGCGAACGCCTTCTCGGCCGCGTCGTCCATCTCCTTGCTGGCCTCGAGCTTGTCCATCAGTTCGGCGTACTTGCTCTTCATGAACGCGCGCAGGCTGGATTCGAACGCCAGCGCCTTGTCGACCGGAACGTCGTCGTAATAGCCCTTGTTCACCGCGAACAGCGTCAGCGCCTCTTCGGCCACCGACAGCGGCGAGTACTGCGGCTGCTTCATCAGCTCGGTGACCAGTCGCCCGCGGTCGAGCTGCTTGCGGGTCGCCTCGTCCAGGTCGGAGGCGAACTGAGCGAACGCGGCCAGCTCGCGGTATTGCGCCAGCGCGAGCCGCACGCCGCCGCCCAGCTTCTTGATCACCTTGGTCTGCGCCGCGCCGCCGACCCGCGACACCGAGATGCCGGCGTTGATCGCCGGACGGATGCCGGCGTTGAACAGGTCGGTCTCGAGGAAGATCTGGCCGTCGGTGATCGAAATGACGTTGGTCGGCACGAACGCGGTCACGTCGCCGGCCTGGGTCTCGATTACCGGCAGCGCGGTGAGCGATCCGGTCTTGCCCTTGACCTTGCCCTTGGTGAACTTCTCGACGTATTCCTCGTTGACCCGCGCGCCGCGCTCGAGCAGCCGCGAGTGCAGGTAGAACACGTCGCCCGGGTACGCTTCGCGTCCCGGCGGGCGGCGCAGCAAGAGCGAGATCTGGCGATACGCCCACGCCTGCTTGGTCAGGTCGTCGTAGATGATCAGCGCGTCCTGGCCGCGATCGCGGAAGTACTCGCCCATCGTGCAGCCCGAGTACGGCGCAATGTACTGCATCGCCGCCGAATCCGACGCCGACGCGGCGACGATGATCGTGTATTCGAGCGCGCCGTGCTCCTCGAGCTTCTTCACCACGTTCATGATCGACGAGGCCTTCTGGCCGATCGCGACGTAGACGCAGATCAGGTCCTTGCCCTTCTGGTTGATGATGGTGTCGATCGCAACGGCCGTCTTGCCGGTCTGCCGATCGCCGATGATCAGCTCGCGCTGGCCGCGGCCGATCGGCACCATGGCGTCGATCGCCTTCAACCCCGTCTGCACCGGCTGCGACACGCTCTTGCGCCACATCACGCCGGGCGCCACCTTCTCGATCACGTCGCTCAGCTTGGCGTTGATCGGACCCTTGCCGTCGATCGGGGCGCCGAGCGCGTCGACGACACGGCCGATCAGCTCCGGCCCGACCGGCACTTCGAGGATGCGGCCTGTGCACTTGACGGTATCGCCTTCGGAGATGTGCTCGTAGTCGCCCAGGATCACCGCACCGACCGAGTCGCGCTCCAGGTTGAGCGCGAGACCGAAGGTGTTGCCGGGGAATTCGAGCATCTCGCCCTGCATCGCGTTGCTCAGGCCGTGGATCCGGCTGATGCCGTCGGAGAGCGAGATCACGGTCCCCTGCGTGCTCACTTCGGCAGCGGTGTCCAGGTTCTCGATCTTGCTCTTGATCAGTTCGCTGATTTCCGATGGGTTCAACTGCATGATTTTTTCCTCGTTGCGCTCGCAGCCGGTTCCGGCGGCGGCGCTTGCGTCGGTGTCGAAATCAGGGGCGCAAGCCGCTCGCCATCGCCTGCAGCTCGCCTCGCACCGAGCCATCGATCACCGTGTCGCCGACCACGATCCGGGCGCCGCCGATCAGCGACGGGTCGACGTTGACGGTGGCCTGGACTTTCCGGCCGAAACGCTTTTCCAGACCCTTGGTCAGCGCCGCGAGCTGGGCGTCGTCGAGCGGAAAGGCGCTGCTGATCCGGGCGCGGGCAACGCCGTCGGCGTCGTCCTTCAGCGCATCGAACAGCGTGCGTATCTCCGGCAGCAGGCCGATGCGGTCGGCTTCGATCAGCACGCGGATGAAGTTGCGGCCGCCGGCGTCGAGCTTGTCGCCGCAGATCGACAGGAACAGCGACTCCTTCTCGGCCGCGGCGAGCTTCGGATTATCGAGCGCGGCGCGCATCCGGCCGTCGGCCGCCACCGTCGCCGTCACGCGCAGCATCTCCGACCAGTGCGGCAGCGCGTCACTTTCGCGGGCGAGCTCGTACGCAGCCTCGGCGTAGGGTCGTGCGACGGTGATCGGCTCGGCCATGGTCTGCCTAGAGCTGCTTTTCGATCGACGCCAGCAGCTCGGCGTGCGCCTTGGCGTCGACCTCGCGTTTGAGGATCTTCTCGGCGCCGGCGACCGCGAGCTGCGCTACCTGGCCGCGCAGCGTCTCCTTGGCGCGATAGACCTCCTGCTCGATCTCGGCCTTGGCGGCGGCGATCAGGCGGTCGCCTTCGGCCTTGGCGGTGGTCTTCGACTGCTCGATCGTCTCGGTCTTCAGCTTCTCGCCCTGCGCGACGATCTCCTGCGCCCGCGCCTTGGCGTCGCCCAGCATCTCGGCGACCCGCTTTTCTGCGTTGGCCAGGCTCCGCCTGGCCTCCTCGCCGGCCGCCAGACCGTCGGCGATCTGTGTCTGGCGCTTCTCGATCGCTCGCATCAGCCCCGGCCAGATGAACTTCGCGCAAGCCCAGATGAAGATTGCGAACAGCGCCGCCTGCATGAACAGCGTCAGGTTGATGTTCATCCGACTCTCCCGTCCTCGCCTCCGCTCTACTTGAGCGCCGCGGGAATCAGCGGGTTGGCGAAGGCGAACAGCATCGCGATGCCCAGTCCGATGATGAACGAGGCGTCGATCAGGCCGAGCAGCAGGAACACTTTCGCCTGCAGCGCCGGGATCATTTCCGGCTGGCGTGCCGCGCCTTCGAGGAATCGCGAGCACATGATGCCGATGCCGACGCAGGCGCCCAGCGCCCCGAGACCGATCATCAGCCCGATGCCGATGCCGGTGTAGGCCTGGATCTGGGCGACCAGTTGCAGCTTGTCCATTTTGTTTTCCTTTCCGAGGTGAAACGATTGTCGCTAGTGCTGCTCGTGCGCGATGGCGATGTAAGCGACGGTCAGCATCATGAATATGTAGGCTTGCAGTCCCGCGATAAAGCCGTCGAAAATCAGCCAGCCCGCTTGAGCGAATGAGCCGAACAGGGTCCCGCCGATCCCGCTCGCCGCCCACAACGCGATCAGCAGAAACATGATCTCGCCGGCGTACATGTTGCCGAACAGCCGCAGCGAATGCGACAAAGGCTTCGAGGCGTATTCGATCAGGTTGAACAGGACGTTGAACAGGACCAGGATCGGCGCCGCCCACCACGGCTTGATGCCGAACGGCACGGCGTAGAGCTCGTGCAGCCATCCGGCCAGGCCCTTGACCCGGATACTGTAGAAGACCATCAGCCCCAGCACCGACAGCGACAGCGCGAAGGTCGTGTTGACGTCGGCGGTCGGCACGCTGCGCCAGTGGTGGAGGTGGAACACGTTGGCATAGATCCAGGCCATGATGTCCACCGGCAGCAGGTCCATCAGGTTCATGAACAGCACCCACAGGCCGACCGTCAGCGCGATCGGCGCGACGATCTTGTAGTCGTGGTGGAACATGCTCCTGACCTGGTCGTTGACGAAGCCGATCGTCAGCTCGACGAAGGCCTGCGTCTTCGACGGGACCCCGGAAGTCGCCCGGCGCGTGACCAGCCAGATAAAGCCCAGCACCAGCACGCCGAGGATCAGCGAGGTGATCAGCGTGTCGTAATGGATCGTCCAGAAGCCGCCGCCGGAGTCGCCGACCGGCTTGGCCAGGAACGTCAGGTGATGCTGGATGTACGACGCAGCGTCCTGCTGCTCGGCAAGCCTTTCGCCCGCGGTTTCCGTTGCTGAAGCCATCCCCATCCCTGCAGTTGCATCAGTCGCGCATTGCGATCGCTGCCGTCGATACCAGGATCGTCACCACGAAGCCCGCGAGCAGGGCCGCCACGACGATTTCCCGGTAGGTCGTCAGCACCAGCCAGAGCTGGAGCACGATCAACGTAATCTTGGCTGCTTCGGCCCGGATCAACGTCCGCACCGTGTCCGCTGCCGTTCCGATCCGGCCGAGGCGGACGATCACTCCGTAGCCCACGCCCGCGCTGATGCTGACCAGGCCGCCGATCAGGCCCGACAGCGCGCCGTGCGGACCGGCCCACAAGAATGCGACCGCAGCTACCGCGAACGCCGCGGCCAACTGCCAGCCCGCGATGCGTCCGAGCGGAAAACCGGGTGGGAAGCGTGCCGGGTCCGGCGTGACCACGAAAACGGAAGCAACCTTTTGAATTATAGGGGCCGGTGCCGCAGTGCGTCAACGAACTCTGCAGAGCATCGCCCGATCCGCGGGCCTTCCCGTCGCGGTGCGAGATCGCTATCCGCCCGACAGCGCGCACACGATCATCACCTCGTCGCCCTCGCCGACTCGCGGCGACAGGTCGCGCGCCTGCACCCCGTTGACGAAGAACTTGATGTGCTGCCGGATGCGCCCGTGCTCGTCGATGATGCGGAAGCGCATGCCAGGATATCGCCGGTCGAGGTCGCCGACGACCTCGGAGAGCACCGCGCCGTCGGCGCTTACGCTCGCGAGATCGTCGGTGTACGAGCGAAGCGGGCCGGGGACGAGGACGCGCATTCCGCCCTCAAGCCCTCGGCGGGCCGCTATACCGCTTCGATCGCATAGATGTGCGGCAGATTGCCGGCCAGCCGCTTCCAGGCGCGGCCCTCGTCGCGGCTGCCCCAGACCTCGCCGCTGGTCGTGCCGAAGTAGACTCCGACCGGCGCTTGCGCATCGGCGGTCATCGCTTGCCTCTTGACGGTCATCCAGGCCTGCGACTTGGGCAGCCCGGTCGCCTGTCGCTGCCAGGTCTTGCCGCCGTTGACCGAGCGATACGCCGCGGGCTTGCCGCCCGGCGACACGCGCGGCCACACGCTGCCGCCGTCCATCGGAAACACCCACACGGTGTCGGCATCGCGCGGATGCACGACCATCGGAAAGCCGATCGGTCCGACGCTCTTCGGCATCGCCGCGCCGATGTCCTCCCAGCGCTCGGCAGGGCGATCGAGCCGGTAGATGCCGCAGTGATTCTGCTGGTAGAGCCGATCCGGCATCGCCGGGTGCAGGCGCACGCAGTGCGGATCGTGGCCGTATTCTGGATCGGGCTGCGGCAGAAAGTCCGCCTTCACGCCGCGGTTCAGCGGGCGCCAATCGCGGCCCGCGTCGGTCGACTCGAACACGCCGCCGCCCGACATGCCGATGTACATATGCCTGGCGTCGCGCGGATCGATCAGGATCGAATGCAGCTTCGGGCCGTCTGGCGTGCCGTCCTGGTCGCCGCCGCACCAGGCCTTGCGCTGCGGATGATCGTTGAACCCGGCGACGCCGCGCCAGGTCGCGCCGCCGTCCTCGGAGCGGAACAATCCCTGCGGCGACGTGCCCGCGTACCACACGCCCGGCTCGTTGGCGTGTCCCGGCGTCAGCCAGAACGTGTGATCGACGGTGCGCGGATTGCCTTCGCCGAATGCCGGCGGCTGCTTGGCTTCGTGCCAGCTTCGGCCGCGGTCCGAGGATCGGAAGATCGTCGGGCCGAGGTGCCCGGTGCGGGCCGCGGCCAGCATCGTCTTGCCGTCGCGCGGATCGGCGATGCAATGATGCACGATGTGGCCGAGGAACTGCGGCCCCGCCAGCCGCCACGTCCGGCGCGTCGGGTCGCCATGCAGTTGCCACAGACCTTTGCGCGTCGCGACGAGCAAGCTTACGCGACGCGCAGGCGACTTTGCCGCCTGCGCCATGCCATTCTCCAATCGGGTGGGTTCGGGTCGGACCGCCGAAGTTACGCCTTCGCGTCGGCGATCACAAGTGGCGCGCGGGCTCCGAATCGCTGCCGGTTTCCGGTACAATTTGCGATCGGTCGCGCATCCGGTTCGCGCTGCGCGACGATTCGTCCTGCGGCACATTCACGGAAGGAATGCCATGACCATCAAAGTCGGCGATCGACTGCCTGCCGGCAACTTGAGCGAGTACGTCGAAATCGCGACCGAGGCCTGCCCGGTCGGGCCCAACCAGTTCGCCGTCGAATCGCTCACCAAGGGGCGCAAGATCGTGCTGTTCGGCCTGCCCGGCGCGTTCACCCCCACCTGCTCCGGCAAGCACGTGCCCGGCTATGTCGCGCACTACGGCGAGCTCAAGGCGAAGGGCGTCGACGAGATCCTCTGCATGTCGGTCAACGACGCCTTCGTGATGGGCGCCTGGGCCAAGGATCAGAAGGCGGCCGGCAAGGTGCGCATGATGGGCGACGGCAGCGCTGCCTACACCAAGGCGCTGGGCCTCGAGCTCGACCTGACTGCGCGCGGGATGGGCGTGCGCTGCCAGCGCTTCTCGGCGCTGGTCGACGATGGCGTAGTCAAGACGCTCAACATCGAGGCGCCGGGCAAGTTCGAGGTGTCCGACGCCGAGACGATGCTCAAGCAGGTCTAAAACGCCTTAGCGCAGCTTCGCAAGCAGCCCGTCGAGCTGATCGAGGCTCGAGTACGAGACGACGATCCTGCCGGCGCCCTGGCGCGTCGGCTCGATGCGCACGCTGGCGCCCAGCGCGTCGGCCAGCTCGGTTTCCAGCCGCGCCAGATCCGGATCGATGTTGCGTTTCCCGCTGCGGCGTTTTCTGCGTTGCGCCGGGTGCTGCGCGGCCTGGATCATGCGCTCGGTGTCGCGCACCGAGAGGCCCTGGGCGACGATCCTGGCCGCGGCGGCGGTCTGCTGCGCGGCCGGCAGCCCGAGCAGCGCGCGGGCATGACCCATGTCGAGCTTGCCGGCCTGCAGATAATCCTGCACCGGCTTGGCGAGTTCCTTCAGGCGCAGCAGATTGGTCACCGCGCTGCGCGAGCGCCCGATTGCCTGCGCGGCGGCCTCGTGGGTCAGGCCGAAATCGTCGATCAGGCGCCGGATGCCTTGCGCCTGCTCGAGCGCGTTCAAGTCCTCGCGCTGCAGGTTTTCGATCAGCGCCAGCGCCAGCGCCGCCTGATCCGGCACGTCGCGCACCAACGCCGGCACCTCGGCCAGCCCCGCGCGTTGCGCCGCCCGCCACCGCCGCTCGCCGGCGATGATCTCGAAGCGATTGGCATCCACCGGGCGAACCAGGATCGGCTGCATCACGCCCTGCGCCTTGATCGATGCCGCCAGTTCGGCCAGCGCCGCGTCGTCGATGCGCGTGCGCGGCTGGTATTTGCCGGCGCGGATGTGGTCGAGCGCGATCATCTGCAGCGATTCGCGCGCCGGCGCGTCGGACCCGGCAAGCAAGGCATCGAGCCCCCGGCCGAGCCCTTTGAGCTTAGCCATTGACGACTCCCGGTTGCGCCATCGCGGCCTCGTCACGGCGCAGCATTTCGCCGGCCAGCGCCAGGTACGCCTGCGCGCCCTTCGAGCTGCGATCGAGGTTCAGCGCCGGCACGCCGAAGCTCGGTGCCTCGGCCAGCCGGACGTTGCGCGGAATCACCGTTCGATAGAGCTTGTCGCCGAAATGCTTCTGCAGATCGGCCGACACGTTGAGCGCAAGCGTGTTGCGCGGGTCGAACATCGTGCGCAGCAGTCCTTCGATCTCCAGCCGCGGGTTCAGGTGTGCGCGCACCTTGCGTATCGTCTGCACCAGGTCCGACAAGCCTTCGAGCGCGTAGTACTCGCACTGCATCGGGATCAGCACACTGTCGGCGGCGCACAGCCCGTTCAAGGTCAGCAGCGACAGCGACGGCGGACAGTCGAGCAGGATGAAATCGTACTCGCCGACGACTTCGGAGATGGCTTCGCGCATCTGCGACAAGGCCTCGGCCAGCGCGTCCTTGAGCCGGGTCTCGCGCTCGGGCAGGTCGACCAGCTCGATCTCGGCGCCGGCCAGGTCGCGGTTGGCGGGAACCAGGTCGAAGGGCCCCGAGGGCGAGGTTAGCCGAACGTCGGCGATCTTTTTTTCGCCAAGCAGCACTTGATATACGGTGTGAGTAAGCGCACGCTTATCAACGCCGGCCCCCATCGTAGCGTTGCCCTGCGGATCGAGGTCGACCAAGAGCACGCGGCGTTTCATCGCCGACAGGCTGGCGGCAAGATTGACGCTGGTGGTGGTCTTGCCGACGCCGCCTTTCTGGTTGGCGACGGCGATGATCTTGGTCACGCCGCCAGCTCCATGATGACCAGGTGGCGATCACCCACGAGTCCCGGTACCTGAACCGCGGGCGTCGCGGCAACGCCGATGCCGGCTGGAAGCTGCGCCAGCTCCTCGTTCGGATACACGCCCTTCATCGCGATCAGGTGTCCGTCCGCGGCGACCAGGCGGCGGGCGAGCCCCGCGAACGCTGCAAGATCGGAAAACGCGCGCGAGATCGCGACGTCGAACGCGTCGTCCGGCGCGTAGTCCTCGACGCGATCGGCAACGACCTCGACATTAGGCAGCGGCAGCTCGATAGACGCCTGACGGAGGAAAGCCGCTTTTTTTCGGCTGCTGTCGACGAGCACCAGCCGCCAGTCGGGACGCACGATGGCGAGCGGAATCCCCGGCAACCCGCCCCCGCTGCCGATGTCGATCACGGAGAGCCCGCTGCGCGAGGGCAGGTGCGGCAGCACCGACAGCGAGTCCAGCAGGTGATGCGTGACCATGCGCGCCGGCTCGCGGATCGCGGTCAGATTGTGCGTGCGATTCCACTTGTCGAGCAGCGCGAGATAGGCAAGAAGCCTCGCCTGCGTCTTTGCGTCGGCCCGCTGCTCAAGACCGAGCCGTGCGATGCCCTGCGCCAGCAGCTCAGCTTCGCTCACGCCCTGCACCCATCGCCATCGGCGGGTCGGCAAGCGCGGCCGGTGCAGCAAATCCGCGCTTCAAGTGCACCAGCAGCAGCGAGATCGCCGCCGGCGTAACCCCCGGCAACCGAGCCGCCTGGCCGATCGTCGCCGGCCGATGCTGGTTCAATCGCTGCTGCACCTCGATCGAGAGCCCCCGCACCCGCGCGTAGTCGAGGTCGGCCGGCAGCGACAGCGATTCCTGCCCGGCGCGGCGCGCGATCTCCTCGTTCTGGCGATCGATATAGCCGGCATACTTGGTCGTCACCTCGACCTGCGCCGCGACCTCGGCATCGTCGAGCCCGGTCCCCGCGCCGGGCAGTCGCATCAGGGTCGCGTAATCGACGCCGGGCCGGCGCAACAGCTCGGCCAGCGAGGCGTCGCGCTCGAGGGGCGCGCCCAGAACGCGGATCGCGTCGGCGGGATCGACCAGCCGCGGATTGATCCAGGTCGACTTGAGGCGCTCGAGCTCGGACGCGACGCGGTCGCGTTTGCGGCAGAACGCTTCCCAGCGCGCGTCGTCGACCGCCCCGAGGCGGCGCCCGATCTCGGTCAGGCGCAGGTCGGCGTTGTCCTCGCGGAGCTGCAGCCGGTATTCGGCGCGGCTGGTGAACATCCGGTACGGCTCGCTGACGCCGCGCGTGACCAGATCGTCGACCAGCACGCCGAGGTAGCCCTGGTCGCGGCGCGGCCACCAGCGGTCGCCGCCACCGACCTTGAGTGCGGCATTCAGGCCGGCCAGCAGCCCCTGCGCGGCCGCCTCTTCGTAGCCGGTGGTGCCGTTGATCTGACCGGCGAAGAACAGTCCGTCGATGGCCTTGGTCTCCAGCGTCGGCTCGAGGGCGCGCGGGTCGAAGTAGTCGTACTCGATCGCGTATCCCGGGCGCAGGATGTGGGCCTGCTCCAGCCCCTCGATCGAGCGGACCAGCGCAAGCTGCACGTCGAACGGAAGGCTGGTCGAGATCCCGTTCGGGTAGATCTCCTGCGTGGTCAGCCCTTCGGGCTCGAGAAATATCTGGTGCGACTCTCGCCCGGCGAAGCGCGTGATCTTGTCTTCGATCGACGGGCAGTAGCGCGGACCCACGCCTTCGATCACTCCGGTGAACATCGGCGATCGATCGAGCCCGCCGCGGATGATGTCGTGGGTGCGCGCATTGGTACGGGTGATCCAGCACGGGAGCTGCCGCGGATGCATCGCCCGCGTCCCCAGGAACGAGAAGACCGGCGGCGGGTCGTCGCCCGGCTGCACCGCGAGTCGCGCGAAGTCGATGCTGCGGCCGTCCAGGCGCGGCGGCGTCCCGGTCTTCAAGCGCCCAACCGGCAGCTTGAGCTCGCGCAACCGCGCAGCGAGGGTTTTCGCCGGCGGATCGCCCGCCCGCCCGGCTTCGTAGTGCTCGAGCCCGACGTGAATCAGCCCGGCCAGGAAGGTCCCGGTGGTCAGGACGACCGCCGCGGCCTCGAAGCGGATGCCGACCTGGGTGATCACCCCGGCGACGCGGTCGCCTTCGAGGATCAAATCGTCGACCGCCTGCTGGAACAGCGTCAGGTTGGGCTGCGTTTCGAGGCGCGAGCGGATCGCCTGCTTGTACAGCAGCCGGTCGGCCTGGGCACGCGTGGCCCGCACGGCAGGACCCTTGCTCGCGTTGAGGATGCGAAACTGGATCCCGGCCTGGTCGGTGGCGAGCGCCATCGCGCCGCCCAGCGCGTCGACCTCCCTCACCAAGTGGCCCTTGCCGATGCCGCCGATCGACGGGTTGCACGACATCTGGCCCAGCGTCTCGATGCTGTGCGTCAACAACAGCGTTCGCCTTCCGAGGCGCGCCGAGGCAAGCGCGGCCTCGGTCCCGGCGTGGCCGCCCCCGACGACGATGACGTCGAATGTTTCCGGGAAGTCCATGTTTTAAAAAGATAAATGGTTTTACGCTGCGCTAGTCCATCATACGGCAAAAACCGCGCGATCCCAAGTAGCCTAACGGCGCGGTTTCACGTGGAACCGGGGCCGGGCGCTCCACGTGGAACAGCCGCTGGCGCGAAGCCGCTGGATTCGCGCACGACCAGTTTCAGCGGCAACTCGGGCCAGGCGTAGCTCTCTTCGGCGATCGCCGCGAGCAGACTATCGACCGCAGCCTCGGCCATCTCGGCCACCGGCACGCGCACCGAGCTCAATGTCGGGGTCACGCAGCGGGCCAGCGCGCTGTCGCCCCAGCCGACGATCGAGACGTCTCCGGGCACCGCGAGCCCGATGGCGCGGCAAGCCTTGAGCGCCGCGGCGGCGGCCAGGTCGTCGCCCAGGCAGAACGCGGTGGTCTCCTGGTCGACCAGTTCCTCGATCGCGATGCGGATGGTCGCCACGTCGTGCGGGTTCTCGAGTTGTCGGACGACGATCGCGGGGTTGGTTTCGTCGTCGTCGGTGTCGATGACGGGCGGCCTGGCGTCCCCGGGCCGGATCACGCCGATCCGTCGATGGCCGTATTCGGCCAGATAGGCCAGGATCAGCGCTCGACCCCGGGCTCGGACTCCCTCCTCAGGCGTAAGCGGCGGGTCGACCGGCTGGCCCGTACCGACGCGGATGCTGGGCAGGCTGCGCCCGGCGTGCCCTCCGGTAACGGCGGGCGGATCGACCCCGATGAACACGATCCCGTCGACATTGCGCGCCGCATGCGCCCGGGCAGACTCCTCGACCTGCCGCCGGTCGCCGGCAAAGGCAACGAGCATTCCGAGCCCATGCGCGGCGAGCCGCGCCTGCGCCGCCTCGCACGCGGCCATGTCGCTCGGGTTGGCTCGGCTGCCGGCGACGATGCCGATGACGCCCGACCGCTGCGTCGACAGCGAGCGCGCCGCCGAGTTCGGCACATACCCGAGAGTCGCCGCCGCATACCGGACTCGCTCCCGCAGCGAATCGCTGACCGCTCCAGCGCGGGTCAGCGCACGCGACGCCGATGCGGTCGACACGCCGGCCGCACGCGCGACATCCAGCAGGGTCGGTGCCGCATTTCGACCTGGGCGCCGTCTTTTTCCCGGTGAAACAGGCATTAGGAAACGCTTCCTGCAAACGATTACCGCAATCGTTACCCGCAACCGATTACCACAAGTTTAGATGAAGACGCCTGCCACCGCAAGGGAGCCTTGGCCGCTACGGTCAAGGAAACGATCGAGGGATGCTTATTGCTGAAGCCGCGCGCCGAGCGCCCGCCGCTGCACCGACAGGGCCTGCGGCTGCTTTGCGCCAAGCTTGGCGAAAAGCTCGTCGTGCGCGGCGAGCTCGCGCCGCCAGCGCGCGCTGTCGAAGCGCATGACGCGCGCGAACCGCTCGGGCCCGAACTCGAGGCCTCGCCAATCGAGGTCGCGATACTCGGGCTGCAAGCCGAGCTCGGTCTCGATCGCGTGCGCATGGCCCTGGCAGCGCTCGACGATCCACTTCAGCACGCGCATGTTCTGTCCGAAGCCGGGCCACGCGAACTTGCCGCGCTCGTCGGTCTGGAACCAGTTGACGTTGAATACCCGCGGCGGATTCGCCACCGCGCGGCCCATCCGCAGCCAATGCGCGAAATAGTCGCCGATGTGATAGCCGCAGAACGGCAGCATGGCGAACGGATCGCGCCGCACCTCGCCGACCTTGCCCGAGGCCGCCGCCGTGGTTTCCGACCCCATCGTCGCGGCCTTGTACACGCCGTCTTCCCAGCTCGTCGCCTCGACCACGAGCGGAACGGTGTCGCTTCGCCGCGAGCCGAAGATGAGCGCGGTGATAGGCACGCCGGCCGGATTGTCCCACTCGGGGTCGAGCGACGGGCACTGCGCGGCCGAGACGGTGAAGCGCGCGTTCGGATGCGCAGCCTTGCGCCCGCAGCCCGGCGTCCACGACTGGCCGCGCCAATCGGTCAGATGCGGCGGCGGCTCGCGGGTCATGCCTTCCCACCAGACGTCGCCGTCGTCGGTCAGCGCGACGTTGGTGAATATGACGTTCCGGCGCAGCGTTTCCATCGCGTTCGGATTCGACTCGTACGAGGTGCCGGGAGCGACGCCGAAATAGCCGGCCTCCGGATTGATCGCGTGGAACGTGCCGTCGGCGTTCGGCTTGAGCCACGCGATGTCGTCGCCGATCGTCGTCACCTTCCAGCCGTCGAGGCCTTGCGGCGGGATCATCATCGCGAAATTGGTCTTGCCGCAGGCGCTCGGAAACGCCGCGGCAATGTACGTCTTGCGCTTCTCCGGCGAGGTGACGCCCAAAATCAGCATGTGCTCGGCGAGCCAACCCTGGTCGCGGCCCATGACCGACGCAATGCGCAGAGCGAAGCACTTCTTGCCGAGCAGCGCGTTGCCGCCGTAGCCCGAGCCGTAGCTCCAGATCTCGCGGCTCTCGGGAAAATGCACGATGTACTTCTGCCTGGGATTGCACGGCCACGGCACGTCGCGCGCGCCCGGCGCCAGCGGCACGCCGACCGAGTGGACGCAGGGGACGAATTCGCCGTCGGTCCCCAGGATCTCGATCGCGGCGCGCCCCATGCGCGTCATGATGCGCATGCTGGCCGCCACGTAGGGGCTGTCGGTGAGCTCGACGCCGATGTGCGCGATCGGGCTCCCCAGCGGACCCATCGAGAAGGGGACGACGTACATCGTCCGACCGCGCATCGACCCGGCGAACAACCGATCGATCTTGAGCCGCATCTCGGCCGGCGCGACCCAGTTGTTGGTCGGGCCGGCGTCGGCCTCGCGCTCGCTGCAGATGAAGGTCCGGTCCTCGACCCGAGCCACGTCCGCCGGGTCCGACCAGGCGAGATAGCTGTTCGGACGCTTGACCGGATCGAGCCGCTTGAGCGTCCCGCTCGCCACCATCGCCGCGCACAGGCGATCGTATTCCTGCGCCGAGCCGTCGCACCAGACGATGCGCTCGGGCTGGGTGCGCGATGCGATCGCCCGTACCCAGTCGATCAGCCCGGCATGCCGGACGTAGGAGGGCGCGGAGAGGTGGTCGGGCGACGGCGCAGGTTCGGCGGAGCTCATGCGAGGTGCGGGGAGCGCGCTTGGCCGCCTGGGCTTCCCGCGCGAAACGGACGAAGGTCAACTCTAGCACGCGCGTCCGCGCGTCGCAGAGCACCACCCTTGGTCAGGCCACTAGGCCGCTGCGGCCGATCACTTGCCGATGCAGAAGCGGCCGAAGATCGCGCCCAGCAGGTCGTCGGCGGTGAATTCGCCGGTGATCGTCGACAGCGCCTGCTGCGCAGCGCGCAGCTCCTCGGCGAAAAACTCCAGCGGTGGCGGCGAGCCCTCGAGCTGCGCCGCCGCGGCCTCGAGCCGCGCCTCCGCCGTCCGCATCGCGGCAAGATGCCGCTCGCGGGCGAGGAACGCGTCCTCCATGTCCTCGTGCGCCCCGGCCGCCTCGAGCATCGCCTGGCGCAGCAATTCGAATCCGTCTCCGGTCTTCGCCGACAGCCAGACCTCGCGCATCGCCCCGGTATCGTTGCGTCTTGGATCGACGCCGGCCAGGTCGATCTTGTTGCGCACGACGATCCGCCGCAGCGCCGCCGGCAGCCGCGCGGCGATCGCGGCATCGTCCTGGTGCTCCGGCGTCCGAGCGTCGGTGACGATCAGCACCATGTCGGCGCGACCTATCGTCGCCCAGGTGCGCTCGATGCCGATCCGCTCGACCTGGTCGGCGGTGTCGCGCAAGCCGGCGGTGTCGATGACACGCAGCGGCACGCCGTGAACTTCGATCGCTTCGCGAAGAGCGTCGCGGGTGGTGCCCGGGTGCGGCGTCACGATCGCCACGTCGTCGCCGGCGAGACGGTTCAGCAGACTCGACTTGCCGACGTTCGGGCGGCCGATCAGCGCGACGTTGAGCCCCTCGCGCAACAGGCTGCCCTGTCGCGCCCGCGCCAGAATCGAAGACAGCCTTCGGCGCAGATTCGAAAGTTTGCCGCGTGCGTCGGTCGCGCGGATGAACTCGATATCCTCGTCGGGAAAATCGAGCGTGGCTTCGGTGAACGCGCGCAGCTCGGTCAGCTCTTCGACGATCGCCGTGATCTCGGCCGAAAACTCGCCGCTCAGGCTGCGCGCTGCCGCGCGCGCCGCGGTCGCGGTGGCGGCATCGATCAGGTCGGCGACACCTTCCGCCTGCGCCAGGTCGAGTTTGCCGTTCAGGAACGCGCGCTTGGTGAACTCGCCCGGCTCGGCCAGTCGCGCGCCGAGTTCGAGGCAGCGGCGCAGAACCTGCGACAGCACCGCCGGGCCGCCATGGCCGTGCAGCTCGAGCACCGTCTCCCCGGTGTACGACGCCGGGGCCGGAAAGTAGAGCGCGAGGCCCTGGTCGATGATCTCGCCGCCTGCGCTCAAGAAGTCGGCGCGAGTGGCGACTCGCGGTGTCAAGTCGCGGCCGACGATGGCTTCGATCACCCGCGACACGCTTGCACCCGACAGCCGCACGATACCGATGCCGCCGCGACCGGACGGCGTCGCGATCGCGGCGATCAGGTCGCCGGCGTCCGGCGGCGGCATCGAAGCCTCGCCCGAATCCCGGCGCGAACTACCGTCGCTTGGCCGCCGCCGCGGCGGTCTCGCGTCCGATGACCCGGTTCATGTGCCACTGCTGGAAGATCTGCAGCGAGTTGTTGATCAGCCAGTACAGCACCAGCCCGGCGGGGAAGAAGATGAACATCACCGAGAAGGCGATCGGCATGATCTGCATCACCTTGGCCTGCACCGGGTCCTGGATCGGCGTCGGCGAAAGTCTCACCTGCAGATACGCGGTGATCGCATAGACGACCGGCAGCACGAAGTAGGGATCGGGCGCCGACAGGTCGTGAATCCAGCCGATCCACGGCGCGTGCCGCAGCTCGACGGCCGACAAGAGCACCCAATACAAGGCGAGGAAGAACGGGATCTGGATCAGGATCGGCAGGCAGCCGCCGAGCGGATTGATCTTCTCGGTCTTGTACATCTCCATCATCTTGATCTGCAGTTGCTGCTTGTCCTTGGCGTACTGCTCCTGCAGCGCCTTGAGCTTGGGCGCGATGACCTTCATTTTGGCCATCGAGCGCGCGCTGGCGTGGTTCAACGGGTAGAAGATGCTCTTGATGATGATCGTCAGCAGCACGATCGCCCAGCCCCAGTTGTGCACCAGCGAGTGCAGCCAGCGCAGCAACACGAACAGCGGCACGGCGATGATGGTGAAGATGCCGTAGTCGACGACCAGGTCGAGCCCCTTGGCCAGCGACTTCAGGACGTCCTGTTCCTGCGGCCCGGCGTAGAGCCGGACTCTGACCTCGCCGGCGGCGCCGGGGGCGATCGTCTTCACCGGAATGATCACGCCGTCGGCGTACAGCCCGTCGCCGAGCTTGCGCGCATAGAACTCGCGCGGCGTCTTCGGCTCGTCGGGAGGCAGCCATGCCGCGACGAAGTAGTGCTCGACCATGCCGACCCAGCCGTTGTCGGTGTTGCGGGTGAACGGCGACTTGCGATTCGGATCGGCGGCATCCTTGTCCAGCTCGGCGAAGTCGACCTTCTTGAACTTGTCGGCGTCGTTGTAGATGACCGGCCCGGTGTACGACGAGGGCGCCATCGAGCTTTGCCTGGTCGGCGATTTGGTATCGCGCGTGAACTGGAAGTAGGCGCTCGGCGTGATCGGCGCCGTCCCGGTGTTGGTGATCGCGAAATCGACATCGATCACGTAGCTGCCGCGGTGGAAGGTCAACGTCTGCACGACCTTGTCGCCGTTGGCGGCGGTCGCCTTGAGGGCGAGTTGCAGCGTATCGGCGCCGGCGGCGAGCTGGCGCGGCCCCGGCAGCGCGTGCCAGAGCGTGCGGTGATTGGGCAGTCCGTCGCCCAGAAGCCCGCTCTGCGCGACGAACGTCCGCTCGGCGTTCTTCTGCAGCAGGAGATACGGCTTGGCCTTGTCTTCGGTGTCGCGATGCTCGTGCAATGCCATCTGGGTGATGACCGCGCCGGCGGTGTCGATCTGCGCCGAGTAGAGATCGGTCTCGATGGCGATGGTCTCGCCGGCCGGCGCGACCGCCGACGTCGCGTTCGGATTGGCGCCTGCCGCGACGCCCGGCGCCGACGCGGGCAGTGGCGACTCGGCCGCCTTGCCCGGCGCCGCCTGGGTCACCGGTGGTGGCGGAGCGTGCTCGCGCTGCCACGCCTCCCACAGAAACAGCGCGGAGAACGAAAAGATGACAAAAAGAATCAGGCGTTGGGTGTCCATGACTGCCGAAATCGAATCGTGATAGTGCTAGGGAACCGGATCGTACCCGCCGGCATGA
>DATEFZ010000002.1:0-11988 GCA_035280325.1 Casimicrobiaceae bacterium | reverse complement strand
GGCCGGCGACTCCGGCGCGCGCTTCGACCCGGCCCAGGACGTCGGCGACAGCGTGCCGGGCCGCGACGGCGTGTGCGGCATCGACGCGGTAGTAGACGTAACAATGGACTGCGGGCGCGCTCATGCTCCAGCCTCCGATCCGCTTCGCGAACGACCGGCTTCTCCATGTCGGCCTACGGGCACTCGCTCGGCGACGGCCCTTCGGGTCTTCAAGCTCCCGCCTCGCTCATGCTCTCCCAACCAGTCCGCGCGGAAAGATCAGCAGCATGATCACCATCACCACATAGATGATGAACGAGCCGATCTGCGGCACGTAATATTTGCCGGCGACGTCGAATATGCCGAGCAGCAGCGCCGCGATCAGCGGCCCCTTGATCGTGCCGGCGCCGCCGACGGCGACCACCAGCAGAAAGTACACCATGTACTTGAGCGGAAAGGTCGGGTCGAGTCCAAGCACGTCGATGCCGAGCCCGCCGCCCAGGCCGGCCAGGCCCGAGCCGAGCGCGAACGTCAGACTGAACACGCGATAGACATCGATGCCCAGGCCGGCCGATGCCTGCTGGTTGTCGACCGACGCGCGTATCGAGGCGCCGAAGCGGGTGCGCTCGACCAGCCAAGTCAGCGCCGCAGTGACGGCTATGACGATCGCGATCAGGAACAGGCGGTAAGCGCCCAGATCGAGCCCGAAAACGTGAACCTGGCCGCGCAAAAACGAGGGCAGAGTCACCGGCTGCTGCTGCGAGCCGAAGAAATAAGTCGCGGCCGCCATCGACATGAACACCAGGCCGATGCTGAACAGCACCTGGTCGAGGTGGGTCGCGCGATAGAGCCGGCGGTAGAGCGCGCGCTCGAGCACCACGCCGGCCGCCGCGGCGACGACGAACGCCGCCGGCAGCGTCCAGAGGAACGGCACCCCCAGCCGGCTCATCAGCACGACGCAGGCGTAGCCGCCCAGCATCGCGAAGGCGCCGTGCGCAAGGTTGATGAAGTTCATCAGCCCCATCGTCACCGAAAGCCCGATGCTGATGACGAACAACAGGCTGCCGTACGCGACCCCGTCGAACAGCACGCCGATCACGCTGCCGATCATGCCACTCTCAGGCGCTGGCGCAACCGGCCCTCGTCAGGTGCGCCTGCCCGGCCTGTTCGGTGTCTTCGAGCTCGATGTTCGGGCAGTGGCCGCCGCGCATATCGTCCTCCCCGTCCCCGTCGTGATACTCTGGCGCGGCGCGGTCGCCGGCCTCGCCTGCACGCGCATGATAAACGTTTTGCCGAAAAGGGAATCGCGATGAGCATGCGCACGACGCCGCCGTTTCGCGCCGATCACGTCGGCAGCTTCCTTCGACCACCGGAGCTGCTCGAGGCGCGCGAGCATCGGCGCACCGGCGCCATCGGCCGCGACGAGCTGCGTGCCGCCGAGGACGCGGCGATCCGCGACGTGGTGCGTTTCCAGGAAGACGCCGGGCTCGAAGGCATCACCGACGGCGAGTTCCGCCGCACCTACTTCCACATCGACTTCCTCGAGCAGCTCTCCGGCGTCGAGACCCGCGGCGGGATCGCGGTCAGCTTTCACAGCGCCGCCGGCAATGTCGACTTCGCGCCGCCAGTGATGAAGATCACGGGACCGGTCCGCCACGTCAAACCGATCCAGGTCGACGATTTCAGATTCCTGCAATCGGTGACCCGGCGCACGCCGAAGGTCACCATTCCGTCGCCGACGATGCTGCATTTCCGTGGCGGGCGCGACGCGATCAGCCGCGACGCGTATCCGGATCTCGACGTCTTCTTTGCCGACGTCGCCGCGGCGTACCGCGCCGAGATCGCCGCGCTGGCCGCCGCCGGCTGCCGCTACCTCCAGCTCGACGACACCAACCTGGCGTACCTCTGCGACGAAAAGATGCGCGAAGGCGCCCGGCAGCGCGGCGACGATCCGAACGAGCTGCCCCGCCGGTACGCGCGGCTGATCAACGCCGCCATCAACGGCCGTCCTGCCGGCATGACCGTCTGCGTGCACCTTTGCCGCGGCAACTTCAAGAGCGCGTGGGTCGCCGAAGGCGGTTACGAGCCGGTCGCCGAAGTGCTTTTCAACGAGCTCGAGGTCGATGGCTATTTCCTCGAATACGACGACGCGAGGTCGGGCGACTTCGCCCCGCTGCGCTTCGTCCCCGAGGGCAAGAGCGTGGTGCTGGGCCTGGTCACCACCAAGCTCGACCGGCTCGAATCGAAGGACGCGCTCAAGCGCAAGATCGACGAGGCGGCGTGCCGCGTGCCGCTCGAGCAGCTCTGCCTGTCGCCGCAGTGCGGGTTCTCGAGCACCGTGCACGGCAATCGGATCGCGCGCGACGCGCAGGGCGCCAAACTTCGCCTGATCGTCGAGACGGCGCTGGAGGTCTGGGGCGTCGCCTGACGGTGGTACCCCGAGTGTCCCCACCGAAGCGTCCGCCTCAGGGCTTGGCCGGATCCTTCTGCTGCGGGAACTTGTCGAACTCGATGTTATAGAGCTCGCCGTTCTTCTTCTCGACCTTGCGGATGTAGACGTCCTGCACGACATCGCGCGTCTCGGGATCGATCATGATCGGGCCGCGCGGGCTGTCGATCTTCATGCCCTTCAGCGCCGCCAGCACCTTGTCGCCGTCGGTCGAGCCTCCGGTTTTCTTCAGCGCCTCGTAGATCGCCGCCATGCCGTCGTAACCGGCCGCCGCCATGAAGTTAGGGCGCAGCCTGCTGCCGTTCGCTTCCTGGTAGGCCTTGATGAACGCGCGGTTCTCCGGCGAATCGTGCGCCGCCGAGTAATGGAAGCTGGTGGTGAGCCCCAGCACCGAGTCGCCCATCGCGTCGAGCACGCCGTCGTCGGTGATGTCGCCGGTGGCGATCAGCTTGATGCCGGATTCCGCCAGCCCGCGCTCCTTGAACGCCTTCATGAAGGCGACGCCCTCGGCACCGGCCGGGAGGAACAGGAACACGGCTTCCGGCTTGGCGTCCTTGACCCGCTGGACGAACGGCGCGAAGTCCGGATTCTTGAGCGGCGTGTGCACGCTGCCGACCATCTTGCCGCCGGCGGCGGTGAACGCCTTGGTGAAGGCGGCCTCGGCGTCGAGGCCGGGGCCGTAGTCGGCGACCACGGTGTAGACGTTCTTGATGCCGTTCTTGGCCGCCCAGATCGCCATCGGCTGCGTGATCTGCGGCAGCGTCATCGACAGTCGCGCGATGTACGGCGACTTGGTGGTGATGATCGACGTCGCGGCATTCATGATGATCATCGGCTTCTTCGCCTCGGTCGCGACCGGCGCCACCGCCAGCGCGTTGGGCGTCAGGCCGAAGCCGACCAGGAAATCGACGTTGTCGCGCGTAACCAGCTCCTGCGCCAGGCGCTTCGCCACCTCGGGCGCGGGGCCGGTCGTGTCGCGCTGGATGACCTCGATCTTCTTGCCGGCGACGGTATCGCCGTGCTCCTTCATGTACGCCTTCATGCCGCCGTAGATCTGGCCGCCGTAGTCGGCGAACGGACCGGAGAAGGCGGCGATCAGGCCGAGCTTGACCGTGCCCTGCGCGTGCGCGAGCCCGGTCGCGGCGAAGGCCGCGGCGACGATCAGTAGTCTGCATAGGCTGAACGGAAATGACATTTCATCCTCCTATCAAAGCGACTGCACTAGATTTGTTCGAACGGCAGGCCGACGTAGTTTTCGGCCAGCGATGCGGCGGCGACGCGCGACGAGACCACGTACTGGAGCTGCGAGCGCTGCAGGCGGTGCTGGAAACCGTCGTCGTCGGGAAAACGGTGGAGCATCGAGGTCATCCACCAGGAAAAGTGCTCGGCGCGCCAGACCCGCTTCAGGCACGTCGCCGAATAGCCGTCGAGCAGCGAGCCTTCCTGGAGATTGCAGAACGCGTCGATGGCGGCGGCGAGCACGCGCACGTCGGCCATCGCCAGATTCATGCCCTTGGCTCCGGTCGGCGGCACGATGTGCGCAGCATCGCCCGCGAGATACAGCCGGTGGTACTGCATCGGCTCGACGACGTGACTGCGCATCCCGGTCACGCCCTTCTCCAGGATCGTTCCCTCGCGCAGCGTCCAGCCGTCGGCGGTCTCGAGCCGCGTGTGCAGCTCGTCCCAGATTCGTCGGTCCGGCCAGCCGGCGAGGTCCTCGTCGGGCGCGACCTGCAGATACAGCCGGGTGATCGCCGGCGAACGCATGCTGTACAGCGCGAACCCGCGATCGTGGTAGGCATAGATCAGCTCGTCGTGGGTCGGCGGCGCCTCGGCCAGGATGCCGAGCCAGGCGAACGGATAGACGCGATCGAACGCGCGCAGCGCGCCCTCGGGAATCGCCTGCCGGCAGACGCCGTGCGAGCCGTCGCAGCCGGCGACGATCGCGCAGTCGCATTCGAACGTCTCGTCGTCGTGCCGGAACGAGACTTTCGGGCGGCTCGACTCGAGGTCGCGCAATGCGACGTCGATCACGCCGAAGCGGATGTCGCCGCCGTCGGCGAGCCGCGCGCGGATCAGATCCTTGACCACTTCCTGCTGTCCGTAGACGGTGATCGACCGGCCGCCGGTAAGCGCGGTCATGTCGATCCGATGGCCGCGGCCGTCGAATCGGAGTTCGATGCCATGGTGCGACAGCCCGTCGCGCTGCAGTCGATCGCCGAGGCCGGATTCGATTAGCAGGTCGACCGTTCCCTGCTCGAGCACTCCGGCCCGCACGCGGTGCTCGACGTAGTCGCGGCTGCGATTCTCGATGACGACCGATTCGACCCCGGCGCGAGAGAGCAGGTGCGACAGCATCAGTCCCGCCGGCCCGGCGCCGACGATGCACACCTGTCTGCTCAGGCTTTTCACGCGTCATCTTTCGCCGGACCGGGACGGCGCCGCCTGGTCGACCTGCGCGAAGACTTCCTCGGCCAGGTGGAAAGCCGTGTTGGCCGCGGGGACGCCGCAGTAGATGGCGGCCTGCAGCAGGACTTCCCTGATCTCGTCGCGGGTGACGCCGTTGTTGAAGGCTGCGCGAACGTGCAGGCGAAACTCGTCGGCGCGGTTGAGCGCGACCATCATGGCCACGGTGATCAGGCTGCGGGTATGCCGCGGCAGCCCGGGACGGGTCCAGATCTCGCCCCAGGCGTAACGGGTGATCAGATCCTGGAACTCCTCGGTGAACGAGTTGCGCCGGCCGAGCGCGCGGTCGACATGCGCATCGCCGAGCACGGCGCGCCGCATCTTCAATCCCTGGTCGTAACGCTCGCGCTCGTCCATCGCAGCATCCCCTGGTTTCAATAGTCGAAGAACACGGTCTCGCCGTCGCCCTGCAGCACGACGTCCCAGCGCAGCGCGTTCTCTTCCTGCGCCGGGCGGCGCGCGATCAGGGTCGCCCGCCGTTCGGCCGGAACGCGCTGCAATACCGGATCGGCGGCGTTGGCCGGATCGTCGGGAAAGTAGATGCGGGTCGACAGTTGCCTGAGCAGGCCGCGCATGAAAATGGTGACCGCCAGGTGCGGCGCCTGCAGCGCACCGCCGGGGCCGCGCACCGCGCCCGGCTTGACGGTGCTGAAGCGGAACGCGCCGTCGGCATCGGTCAGGATGCGACCGAAGCCGCGAAACGCGCCGGCCGTCACCGACCCTCGTTCGCTTGCTTGCGCGTACTTGCCTTCGGCGTCGGCCTGCCAGATCTCGATCGCCGCATCGCCGACCGGCTTGCGGTCGCCATCGACGATCGTGCCGGCGATGGCGATCGGCGGGCCGGCCGTACCGGCAGCGGCGATCGCGTCGACAGCGAGCGCCGTGAAGCCGATCCGGAGGAACGGTCCGGCCGTTTGCGAAGGTGTGGCCAGCAGGCTCATGTCGGCTTTTACGTTCTTCGGGTCGCGGTCGGCGTCTCGTCCCTGCCGCGCAGCACGATGTCGAAGCGATAGGCAAGCGCGATGTCGGGGATCGTGCGCTCCCAGTCGAACTCGGCGATCAGGCGCTTGCGCGCGAGCTCGTCGGGAACGCTGTTGTACATCGGATCGAATGCCAGCAGCGGATCGCCGGGAAAATACATCTGTGTCACCAGGCGCTGGACCAGCCCGATCCCGAACAGCGAAAAATGGATGTGCGCCGGCCGCCAGGCGTTGTAGTGGTTGCGCCACGGATAAGCACCGGGCTTGATCGTCAGGAACCGGTATTGGCCTTCGCCATCGGTCAGCACCCGGCCGCCGCCGCTGAAATTGGGGTCGAGCGGCGCGTCGTGATCGTCGACATCGTGTGCGTATCGCCCCGCCGCGTTGGCCTGCCAGATCTCGACCAGTGCGTGCGGCACCGGGCGGGCGTTTTCGTCGAGCACGCGTCCGGAGACGACGATGCGCTCGCCGAGGGGTGCATCCGGATGCTGGGCGGTCAAATCGTGATCGCCCGGAGCCACGTCGCCGCTGCCGAACACCGGCCCGGTGACTTCCGACAGGGTCTGCGGCGCCGCCACCAGCGGCCTGGTCGGCGCCCGCTTGATCGTCGAACGGTAGGCCGGATACAGGTAAGGCGGCTGGGTATCGAAATACGGCCGGCGATAGCCGGTGATGTCGGTCATGCAGTTGCTCCGTTGCGCCGACGCGTCGGTCAGGCGACTCGCTCGACGATCATGGCGAAGCCCTGGCCGACGCCGATGCACATCGTGCACAGCGCGCGGCGGCCGCCGGTCCGCTTGAGCTGGTAGAGCGCGGTCGTGACCAGTCGCGCGCCGCTGGCGCCGAGCGGGTGGCCGAGCGCGATCGCACCGCCGTTCGGGTTGACGTGCGTGGCGTCGTCGGGGATGCCGTGATCGCGCAGCACGGCCAGCGCCTGCGACGCGAACGCCTCGTTCAGCTCGATCACGTCGACGTCGCCGAGCTTCATTCCGGCGCGAGCCAGCACCTTGCGCATCGCCGGCGCGGGGCCGAAACCCATGATGCGCGGCGCGACGCCGGCGACGGCGGCGGCGACGACGCGCGCTTGCCGGCTCAGGCCGTAGCGCTTCGCCGCCTCGTCGGACGCCAGCAGTACCGCGCAGGCGCCGTCGTTCACGCCGGAAGCGTTGCCCGCGGTCACGCTGCCGTCGGGGCGTACGATGCCCTTGAGCCTGGCGAGTCCTTCGAGCGTCGTGTCGGGACGCGGATGCTCGTCGCGGGTCACCGCCACCGGGTCGCCGCGCTTCGATGCGATCGATACCGGCACGATCTCCTCGGCGAGGCGTCCGGCGGCGATCGCCGCGGCGGCACGCTGCTGGCTGCGCAGCGCGAACGCGTCCTGGTCGGCGCGCGAAACCTCGAAATCGATCGCTACGTTCTCGGCCGTCTCGGGCATCGAGTCGATTCCGTACTTCGCCTTCATCAGCGGGTTGACGAAGCGCCAGCCGATCGTCGTGTCGTAGACCTGCGCCGCGCGCGAAAACGCGCTATCAGCCTTGCCGCTGACGAACGGCGCGCGAGTCATGCTCTCGACGCCGCCGGCGACGATGAGCGAGGCCTCGCCGGTCTTGATAGCGCGCGCCGCGACCGCGATCGCATCCAGGCTCGAGCCGCACAGCCGGTTGATCGTCGAGCCCGGCACCTCGGGAGGCAGCCCGGCGAGCAAGAGCGACATGCGCGCGACGTTGCGATTGTCCTCGCCGGCCTGGTTGGCGCAGCCGTAGACGACGTCGTCGACGGCGGCCCAGTCGACGCCGCCGTTGCGTTCGACCAGCGCCCGGATCGGCACCGCGCCCAGATCGTCGGCCCGCACCGCAGCGAGCGCGCCGCCGTAGCGCCCGAACGGCGTGCGCACCGCATCGCAGATCCATGCCTCCGCCATCAGCGCTCCGACATGGACAGCGCGCCGCGTCGGGTGCGCGGCGCATCCTGAGGCTCGGCAGCCGACATCGTCAGCGGCACGCCGGTCATGCGTTGCAGCTCGTCGAGCGTCAGGCCTTCGACCATCTCCCGCACGCGCAGGCCCTGCGCCGAGACGTCGATCACTGCGAGGTCGGTGTAGATGCGATCGACGCAGGCGACTCCTGTCAGCGGATAGGTGCAGCGGGCGACGATCTTAGACTCGCCGGACTTGGTCTGGTGGTCCATCATCACGAAAACCCGCTTGGCCCCGATTGCCAGGTCCATCGCGCCGCCGACCGCGGGAATCGCGTCGCCGGCGCCGGTGTGCCAGTTGGCGAGATCGCCGGTGACCGACACCTGGAACGCGCCGAGCACGCAGATGTCGAGGTGGCCGCCGCGCATCATCGCGAACGAATCGGCGTGATGAAAATAGGCGCCGCCGACGAGCAGCGTGACCGGCTGCTTGCCGGCATTGATCAGGTCGGGGTCCTCGCCGCCGGGCGCCGGCGCCGGTCCCATGCCGAGCAGGCCGTTCTCGCTCTGCAGCACGATTTCGCGATCGGCCGGCAGGTGGTTGGCGACCATCGTCGGCAGGCCGATCCCCAGATTGACGTACGACCCTTCCGGGATGTCGCGCGCGACGCGCGCGGCGAGCTGATCACGGCTGAAGCGCTTGATCGGTGAGGTCATGCCGCCGCCTGCGGCGTCGCCCTCGCGGCCGCCGCATCGACGGCGACGACGCGCTGCACGAAAATCCCGGGCGTGACGACCGCCTCGGGGTCGAGCGTGCCGAGCGGCACGATCTCGCGTACCTGCGCGATCGCGCACTTCGCCGCGGCCGCCATGATCGGGCCGAAATTGCGCGCGGTCTTGCGATAGACCAGATTGCCCCAGCGATCGCCTCGCTCAGCCTTGATCAGCGCGAAGTCGGCGGCGATCGGATACTCGAGCACATAGCCGCGGCCGCCGATGACGCGGGTCTCCTTGCCCTCGGCCAGCGGCGTGCCGTAGGCGGTGGGCGTGAAGAACGCGCCGATGCCGGCGCCCGCGGCGCGGATGCGCTCGGCCAGATTGCCCTGCGGCACCAGCTCGAGCTCGATCTCGCCGGCGCGATAGAGCGAATCGAACACGTACGAGTCGGTCTGCCGCGGAAACGAGCAGACGATCTTGCGCACCCGGCGCGCCTTGAGCAGCGCCGCGAGCCCGGTCTCGCCGTTGCCGGCGTTGTTGTTGACGATGGTGAGCTCGCGCGCGCCCTGCGCGATCAGCGCGTCGATCAGCTCCGCCGGCATGCCCGCAGTGCCGAAGCCGCCGATCATCACCGTTGCTCCGTCGTGGAGATCGGCGACGGCGGCGGCCGGCGATGGCACGGTCTTGTCGATCATTGAAGGCGTTTGCGGGGCGATCGGAAACTGCCGCAGAAGTTCGATAACCGCACGGACGCGCGGGCACGAATTCAGTCTAGCCGGCAGCAAACACGACGGTCAAGGGCGATAATCGCTTGCTTGTGCGGTTATCGCCCCGCTGCTAGCATCGGAGACCGCACCGTTTCCCGAGGATCGCCGCATGCCGCGATCGCCCGCAAGGCCGGGGGCCACCGTTGTGCGCAAGCGCGCCGCCGCAGCCGAAGACGAACCCCTCGCGCCGAAGTCGAGCGCCGCCACCCCGGCGTCCGCGATCGAGGCGCTGACCGGGGACCCGAATTTCATGAGCTCGCTGGCGCGCGGGCTCGCGGTCATCCGCGCCTTTTCGCAGCAGCGTCGCGAGCTGACGATCGCCGAGCTCTCTCGACGCACCGACATACCGCGCGCGGCCGTGCGGCGCTGCCTGTATACGCTCGCCAAACTGGGTTACGTCGGCAGCGAGGATGGCAGGACCCACGCGCTCCGGCCGCGAATCCTGACCCTGGGCCACGCCTATTTGTCGTCGACGCCGCTCGCCACGGCCGTCCAGCCGTTGCTCGATCAGATCAGTGACCAGCTGCACGAGTCGAGCTCGATGGCAGTGCTGGAAGGCGACGAGATCCTGTACATCGCGCGCTCGTCGACGACGATCCGCCTGATGTCGATCGATCTCGGCCTCGGCAGCCGATTGCCCGCCTACTGCACGTCGATGGGCCGCGTGCTGCTCGCCGACCTAGCCGCCGCCGAGCTCGACGGCTACCTGGCCCGCGCCACCTTCGCACGGTTGACCAACCGGACGGTGGCGACCGCGGGGGAGCTGCGCCGCGTGCTGGCCGACGTCAGGCGCGACGGCTACGCGCTGGTCGACCAGGAGCTCGAGATCGGATTGCGCTCGATCGCGGTACCGGTGCGCGACGGCGCCGGTCGCTGCGTCGCCGCGATCAACGTCGGCACGCAATCGGCGCGCGTGTCGGTGGCCGAAATGCAAGCCCGCTTCCTGGCGCCGCTGCGGGCGGCGGCGAACGAGCTGGCGGTGCTGCTGCTGCGTTGACCGGGCGTAGCGCGTACGCGGCGGCCGCGCTCGACCGAGAGCGCCGCGCGCCGACTAGCGGACCATCGACACCGCGCGTGTCGCCGCCAGCGAAGGATCGGGGCGCGGCGCATGGCGCAACGGCAGCGGATGGCCGTCCAGCCATTCGGGCAACGCGACGCCGAGCACTTCGAGAATCGTCGGCGCGATGTCGAGCACGTTGCCCCCAGCGGCCGATCCGGTTGGTTCCAGTCCCGGTCCGCTGACCCACAGTTCCGAGTCGACCGTGTGGTCTCCGCTGCGTGGCGCATGAGGATGATAGACCGGCACATGCACGCGGCCGACCGCCGCCGATTCGCAGTGCTCGAGCATGCCGAGGTCGGTGCGGAACACGCAGATCAGGTCGGGCAGATCAGGATGGTGATCCGGCCCGAAGACTTCGCGCGCAGTCTGCACGCGACTGACGATCGGCGCGCCTGTCGCCGGGTCGCGCAAGGCCCCGAGCTCGCGCCGCAACATCGCGACGAGAGCCTCGGCTTCGGCGCCCGGCTCGACACTTCCGAACGGCTCTCTGCCGCGCAGGTTTAGCCGGATCCCGCCGCAGCGGTTGTTGTTGACGAATGCCGCTCGTGTGCGCGGCGAGATCAGCGGATCCACCAGGCAACCGGCGGCGGCGATCGGTGTAGCCAGGGCGCGCGTGCGCACCAACCGCTTGATCACCGCCTTGATCGGCCGCGGCAGATACGTGACCTTCGTTTTCAACCGGCGCAGCAGGCGACCGGCGACGCCAAGGTCGCCGGCCGCGACTCCCAGGCGGACCAGCACTTCGGGCAACAGTTGTGGACCGTCGTAGTAGAGATCCATGCCGTGGCTGAAGATCGCGAACACGGTGGCATCGCGTCCGGCTGCGGCGAAGAGCGCCGGCAGCGCCTCGTCGAGCGAGCGATAGACATCGAGCAGCGCGTCGCGGAATTCGTGCGCCGCCTGCCGGTCGTGCCAGGGATGACGGGCATCGAGGCAGTGCCAGAACTGGTGGCCAGCGCAATGGCTCTCCGAATACGTCACGTCGAACAAGTCCCAGGGTTCGCGCGCAATCAGATCGGCGGTGAAGCGCGTCTTGGCGCGGGCGCCGTGGAGCAGGCCCTGCAGCAGTCGCCGGTAGCCGGCCTCGGTCTCTCCGTGCACGTCGCAGCTTCGAATCGGATGATCGCCATACGCGGCGCGTATTTCCTGCAGCAGTTGGGGCGGCTCGCTGCTGACGTCGAATGTCCGGTCGTGCAGCCCCCATTCGAACAGCTGGATGCCATTGAGGCCCCGTGTCGCGACCGCTTGAACCGGGTCGATGACCGCGACCCGCTTGCCGGCGTAGCTCGCCTGGGTCCAGAAGTAGAACTCGGGATCGATGTCATCGGGCCGGGTCGGGCGCAGCCTCGCTTCGCCGGTGTGCAGTTGGTTCGGCAGATAGAACTGCCCCATCCTGCCGCACGAGCGGCCGGTATTGATCTCGGGCCAGATCGCCCCGGGCAGCGACTCCATCGGGTTGTCGAGCCGGAAGATTCGACTGGCGCCTTCGAGCGTGGCGAAGTTGCGCAGTTTGCCTTCGGCCGCCCAGCGATGGATCAGCGTGGCCTCGCAGGCGTCGAAGCCGATGGTGAGAACCTTGGCGCTCACGCCGGTTCCATCGGCCGCTCGGCTTCTACGCCCGCTCGCCGATGCGCCGGAGCGCGGTCGCGCGCAGCG
>DATEFZ010000001.1:0-8493 GCA_035280325.1 Casimicrobiaceae bacterium | reverse complement strand
GGCGACTCCTACCGCGCGCGACGCGTCGGGCACGTAGACGGTGACGCCGCCGTAGTTGGGCGCGATCTTGACCGCGGTGTGCACCCGCGAGGTCGTCGCGCCGCCGATCAACAGCGGCTGGCGCATGCCGAGCCGCTGCATTTCGTGCGCGACGTGGGCCATTTCCTCGAGCGAAGGCGTGATCAGCCCCGACAAGCCGACCAGGTCGACGTCGCGCTCGCGCGCCACTTCCAGGATCTTCTGCGCCGGGACCATGACGCCCAAGTCGATGACGTCGAAATTGTTGCATTGGAGAACGACGCCGACGATGTTCTTGCCGATGTCGTGCACGTCGCCCTTGACCGTCGCCATCACGATCGTACCCTTGGGCTTGCCGGCATCGCCCGACTTCGCCTTCTCCGCCTCGATGAACGGGATCAGGTGGCCGACCGCCTGTTTCATCACCCGCGCGCTCTTCACCACCTGCGGCAGGAACATCTTGCCGGCGCCGAACAGGTCGCCGACGACGTTCATGCCGGCCATCAGCGGACCTTCGATCACCTGGATCGGCTTGCCGCCCTGCGCCTCGATCGCGAGCCGCGCCTCCTCGGTGTCGGCGACGATGTAGGTCGTGATGCCCTTGACCAGCGCGTGCGACAACCGCGCCTCGACGCTCGCGTCGCGCCAGGCCATGTCCTCGACCGCATGGCGGCCGGCGGCCTTGTAGGTCTCCGCGAACGCGACCAGCCGCTCGGTCGGATTCTCGCCGTCGGAGCGCTTGCGGTTGAGCACCACGTCCTCGACGCGCTCGCGCAGCCCGGGATCGATCTCGTCGTAGACCCCGAGCTGCCCGGCGTTGACGATGCCCATCGTCATGCCGGCCTTGATCGCGTGGTAGAGGAACACCGTATGGATCGCCTCGCGCACCGGATCGTTGCCGCGGAATGAAAAACTGACGTTGGACACGCCGCCCGACACTTTGGCGTGCGGCAGGTGCTGCTTGATCCAGCGGGTCGCGTCGATGTAGTCGACCGCGTAGTTGCTGTGCTCGTCGATTCCGGTGGCGATGGCGAAGATGTTGGGGTCGAAGATGATGTCCTCGGCCGGAAAGCCGGCGTCGCGGGTCAAGAGCTCGTAGGCGCGGCGGCAGATATCGACCTTGCGCTCAAAGCTGTCGGCCTGTCCTTTCTGGTCGAATGCCATCACGATCGCGGCGGCCCCGTAGCGGCGGACCAGCCGCGCCTGACGCAGGAACTCGGTTTCTCCCTCCTTCATCGAGATCGAGTTGACGACCGGCTTGCCCTGCACGCATTTGAGGCCGGCCTCGATCACCGACCACTTCGACGAATCGATCATCACCGGCACGCGCGCGATGTCGGGCTCGCCGGCGATCAGCTGCAGGAACTTCACCATGGCCGCGCGCGAGTCGAGCATCGCCTCGTCCATGTTGACGTCGATCATCTGCGCACCGTTCTGCACCTGCTGGCGGGCGATCTCGACCGCGCCGGCGTAATCGCCGGCGAGGATCAGCTTGGCGAATGCGCGCGAGCCGGTGACGTTGGTGCGCTCGCCGACGTTGACGAACAGCGAATCGTCGCCGATCGTCAGCGGCTCGAGGCCCGACAGACGGAGCACGCGGCGGTGGTTCAGCGGTCCCTCAGCCGGCAACGTCGGCCGTCTCTTGCGCGCCGATGCGGCGCGGCGGGATGTGCTTGACCGCCTCGGCGATCGCCCGGATATGCGCCGGCGTCGTGCCGCAGCAGCCGCCGACGATGTTGACGAAGCCGTTGGCGGCGAAGTCGGCAATCAGCGCCGCGGTCGTCGCCGGTGCCTCGTCGTAGCCGGTCTCGCTCATCGGGTTCGGCAGCCCCGCGTTCGGATAGCAGGAGACGAACGTATCGGCGACCCGCGACATCTCCTCGACGTACGGCCGCATCAGCGCGGCGCCGAGCGCGCAGTTCAAGCCCACCGCCAGCGGCCGCGCGTGGCGCACCGAGTTCCAGAACGCCTCGGTCGTCTGACCGGACAGGGTGCGCCCCGACGCGTCGGTGATGGTCCCGGAGACGATGATCGGCAGGCGGATTGCATGGCGCTCGAAGTACTCGTCGATCGCGAACAGCGCGGCCTTGGCGTTCAGCGTGTCGAACACGGTCTCGACCAGCAGCAGGTCGACGCCGCCCTCGACCAGTCCGTCGACCGCTTCGCCGTAGGCGGCCACCAGCTCGTCGAAGCTCACGTTGCGAAACCCCGGATCGTTGACGTCGGGGGAGATCGTCGCCGTGCGGTTGGTCGGCCCCAGCGCGCCGGCGACGAAACGCGGCTTGTCCGGGGTTTTCGCCGACCAGGCGTCGGCACGCTCGCGAGCGATGCGCGCCGCGGCCCGATTGATGTCGCGCACCCTCGCTTCGAGCCGGTAATCGGCCTGAGCGATGCGGGTCGCGTTGAAGGTGTTGGTCTCGATGATGTCGGCGCCGGCCTCGAGAAAGGCGTCGTGGATCGCGCCGACGACCTGCGGTTGCGTCAGCGCCAGCAGGTCGTTGTCGCCTTTCAAATCGTGCCCGTGGCCGGCGAGCCCGCAGCTCGCGGCGCCGCGAAAAGCATTCTCGTCGAGCTTTTCCGCCTGGATCATCGTCCCCATCGCACCGTCGAGAATCAGGATCCGCTCGCGCAGCAGGCGTTCGAGTTGCTCGGTCTTGTCGATCGTGGCCATGGCGTCCCCGATAAAAAAGCAAAAAACCCGTTCAGCTTGCCGCCGAGCGGGTTTCGGTCGAAAGCCGCTTTAGCTGGATTTGTATAGCGCCCGCAAGCTGCGGAGTCACCCCCGGATCAAATCGGCGCTGGTTTCAAAGGTAAGGGTTGGCGGCGGCATTGTCAACCCGCGCGTCCGCTCGCGCGTGCGCGATTCGGGTAATATCGTCCAAGCCTTCGTTTGAACGATGGCTTCCGATGCTCGACCCCGATATCCAGCGGCTGCTCGACACGGTTTTCGCCGTCCCCCCCGGCGCCGATGCGCCCGATCTCGCGCAGCTACGCCGCGCGGCCGAGGACGCGCCGATACGCCTGGGCGGCAACCCCGAGCCGGTCGCCACGATCGACGATGCGTTGGTGCGCGGCGCGGAGACTTCGCTGCCGGTTCGCGTCTACCGACCCGCGGCGAAAGACGCGCTGCCGCTGGTCGTCTACGGCCACGGCGGCGGCTGGGTGACCGGATCGCTCGACTCGCACGATCGCCTCTGCCGCATGCTGGCCAATCGGCTGCGGGCCGTGGTGGTGGTCGTCGACTACCGGCGCGCGCCCGAGCACGTGTATCCGGCGGCGCTCGACGATTTCGAAGCGGCGTGGCGCTGGGCGCGCGCCGAGGCCGCGACGCTGGGCGCCGACGGCACGCGCTTCGTCGTCGCCGGCGACAGCTCCGGCGGCAATCTCGCCGCGGCGCTGACGTTGCGCCTGCGCTCGGACGGCGCGTCGCAGCCGAATCTGCAGATGCTGCTCTATCCCGCGCTCGACGCGAGCTGTTCGCGGCCGTCGTATCGCGAATTCGCCACCGGCTACAGCCTGTCCGCGGTGCAGATGGCGTGGTACTGGGACACCTATCGCGCCGGCGCGGCGAAGAACGCAGTGGGCCTGTCGCCGCTCGCCGCGGTCGATCTGTCCGGATTGCCGCCTGCCGTGATCGCGGTCGCCGAGAGCGATGTGTTGCGCGACGATGCGCTCGACTACGCCGCGCGGCTCAAGGCTTCCGGCGTCCAGGTCGAGCTCATCGTGTGCACGGGCATGATCCACGGCTTCCTGCGCTGGACCGGCGAAGTGGCGGCCGCCAGCGGCTGGCTCGACGCGGTCGCCGCCGCCGCTCGCCGCGTTCTCGGCGCCCCGGCGTGAGGTCGGGGTCGGGCGACGATCGACGATGAAGGGGAAAGCCGCTGTGCGCGCGGACGCGACGCCTTCGCTGCGGCGAAGCCTCGGTGCCGACGCCATCGCTTCGGCGGCGTCGGCCGACGGACCGTTACGCGCGCTGTTCGACGAAGCCGTCGCGCCGCGCGCGAGCGAGGCCGAGATCGATGGTTACCGGTGCACGCTGCCGCGCGATGCCGGGACACTGTTGCAGGCTTTTGTCGGACACGGCCGCTTGCTGCTGCCGTTGCAAGACGCCGGCTTCGTCGTCCACGGCGTCGATCCTTCCGGCGCCCGTCTCGCGCGCTGCGCGGCGCGGCTCGAGGCGACGGGCGGCCGCGCCGAACTTTTCCGGCAGGCGCTGCCGGCGCTCAATCTGCCGTTTCGCTACGCGGCGGCATTGTTCGGCGCCGGAGACTTTCAGCGCCTGGCCCGGGGCGCCGACGCGCTCGACGCGTTGCTGCGCATTCGCGCCCATCTGGTCGATCCCGGATGGCTGCACCTCGATCTGCTGGTACCCGGCGAAGCATCGCATCCGCCCGGCGCGCCGATGGTCGAGCTCGCGAGCGCGACGATGCCCGACGGCGCGCGGATCGTGCGCCGCTCCGAGACTGCGGTCGACGGCGGCCGCCGGCTGATGATCGCGAAGACCCGTTTCGAGCGGCGTGACCCTGGCGGCATCCGCACGCGCGAAGACGAAGTGCGCGAAACGACCTGGTATACCCCGGACGAGATCGCGACGCTGGTCGGCGACGCCGGCTACCGCGACGTGCGCTGCCAGCCGCCGCCCTGGCACCCGGCGAGCGCAGGCGCGCATGCCGCCCGCTTCGTCCTGACGGCGCGCATTTAGCAGCCTGACGCAGACCGGAGCTAGCGCCTACGATGGGCGCGGTCGCTGCGCCAGCGCCGATAGCGCCGGACCACCTCGACCGGCAGTCCACGGGTGCTCGCATGCCCGAGGGTGATCCGGAGGTAGGCCGCGAACCCCGGCAGCGCGCGCAGCGCCGAGCGCTCGCGCGTGCGCAGCCGATAGCGCAGCCATGGGCGGCTCAGGTAGGTCAGGTGGTCCGGCATGCGACCGAGCGACGCATAGGCGCGGCGATCGATGCGGTCGATCAGGAGCCGATCGACCGCCGCCAGCGACCGCTGCGGCACGTCGGCGCCCCAGCGCCGCGCGAGATAGTTGAGCGTATCGCGCAAGTGCAACACGACATGCCAGCGCTCCGCCAGCATGACTACCCTTTCCCAATCGATCCGGTTGGCTGAGCGGCGCATGATCATCACCGCGTCGGCGACCCAGCGCGCCGGCGACACCGGCGACCAGGGCGCGGCGTGCGCGCAGACGATGGTCAGGAGATCGGTCGCACACGGTGCGCGCGTCGGAACGCCGTCGACCGCGTGCGGCTGCGACGCCTGCCACGCCGGATCGTCGGCGCCGGCGAAGCAAGCCTCCGGAACGAGATGCCAGTGCAGGTCGAAATCGATCCGGTCCGGCGACTGGAAGCACGCGCTGTGGTAGGCATCGGGCAGCAATTCCGGCATCGGCTGCACGCTGCGCCAGCCGCTGCGAACGAGCAGGCCGACGGCATCCGCCGCCTGCTCATGCGGGACCAGCACGTCGAAATCGTTCATCGGCCGCAGTCCGACATCGCCGTAGTAGACGTCACCCAGCACGCCGCCTTTCGACACCATCGTCGCGATCCCGGCATCGCCAAAAAGCGTCAGCGCGGACGCGGCGCGGGCCCGAAGCAGCCGGCCATGGTAGAGCGCGCGCCGATACGAGCCGATGATCCACGGCAGCGCCGGGTCGTCGTGCGGCAGCAAGGCGAGCCGCGGCTTGAGCAACGGAAGGATCCGCGCGCTGCCGGCGTCGACCGCTGCCGGGTCGATGTTGCCGAGTCCGGCGCGCCACTGCCGCCACGCCTCGGCGACGCCGGCTTCCGGTCCGACGGCGACTTCGAGCAGCGCTTCCTGCGCCGCCGTCGGCTGCCAGCCGCCGCCGATCATCGGCCTTGGCTCTCGCGGTCCTTGCGCAGCCGATCGACGTGGCGCTTGGCCGCCAGCAGATAGCCGCGACGATCGCCGGCACCGAGGCGGGTCGTGTTCTTCCGATGCAACCGGCGCTCGACCAGCACCTCGGGAACGACGTAATGGCGCAGGCCGGCGCTGCGCGCGCGGCTGAACCAGTCGATCGTCTCGCCGGCACGCAGTTCCTCGGCGAACAATCCGACGCGGTCGAGCGACGCCCGGCGGACCAGCATCGCCACTGCGGACCAGCCCTCGAACGGCTGCGGCTGCTGCGCCTCCAGCGCGACGCGCTCGGCCTCGGGCAATTCGGGGCTGGCGAAGGCGCGAACGAGACAGAGGACGAAATCGAGCCCGGCATCGGCATCGAGCGCGGCCGCCTGCAGCGAAAGCTTGTCGGCCAGCCAGCGATCGTCGGCGTCGAGAAAGGCCAGCAGCGGCGCATCGGAATGTCCGATGCCGGTGTTGCGTGCCGCGGCGATGCCGCCGTTGTTCCGCCGCACGATCTCGACCTGCGCACCGAACGCCGAAGCCACCGCGACGGTGTCGTCGGCCGAGCCGTCGTCGACGACGATGATGCGGCGGGCGGCCCGCCGCTGGGCGAGAACGCTGGCTATGGCTTCGCCCAAGTACCGCGCCGCATTGAACGCCGGTATGACGACGTCGATCGGGCTCATCTTGCCCTGGGGAACCTCTGAATAAGTCCCGCGTGGCCGCGGCGGCGGCTTGCCGGGATGAGATGCGCGAAGCGGCGCGAAGCCAATGGTAGACCCCCTTGGCGAGCGGCGCGACAAAGCAGATCACCAGGCAAGCCCCGTCCCATCCGGGTTTAGTCGCAATGGACCCATCTGCGTCGTTGCGCGGCTTGCGAATAGGCCAAGCTATTCGCTGCGCCGCGACGCCTAGCATCCGAAGCCATTGCGACAGAAACGCGGCTCATGTGGGACTTGTTCAGAGGTTCCTTAGCCGCCGGCGCGCCGTCGCCGCAACGATTCGTACAGCGTGCGTGCCATCAGGTGCAGGCTGCGCGGCGTCCGGTTGATGGCGCTCAGGTTCCGGTCGTGGATGCGCCGCCGCACCAGCGGCGCATCGAGATGGAGGTAATGCTCGCCGCGATCGAGCGCGCGAACGAACCAGTCGGCATCGTCGATCGGCATCTTCGCCTGATCGAACGGCCCGACCCGGATCATCGCATCGCGACGCAACAGCAGTGCATTGGTGCCGAAGCCGTGCTGCGGTGATTCAAGCAGGCGCGTATCGAACCACGACGGCGCCTGCTGCATCCCTTCGGTCAGGAAATTCTGCTGGGCGCAGACGACGAAGGCCAGCGTCGGATCGGCCTCCAGAGCCGCCATCTGGCGCGCAAAACGATCGCGGTCCTGGACGTCGTCCTGATCGACGAAGGCAATCGCGTCGCCGTCGGCGAGCCTGGCGCCGGCGTTGCGCGCTGCCGCGCAACCGGCGTTGGCCTGACTTACCACCTTCACGGCCGGATACCTGTCGAGTATCGCCAGGCTCGCGTCGGTCGATCCGTCGTCGATCGCGATCAGCTCGTCGGCGCAGCGGGTCTGGGCCAGCACGCTGTCGAGCGCGGCGGCCAGATGCGATGCGCCGTTGCACACCGGCATCACGACCGAGAAGCGCATCACGCCGCCGCCGCCAGATCAATCCTGCCCCCGTTGCCGATCAACCGAGCGAACGCGGCTGCCACGTCGCGCGGATCGGCAGCAAGCTCGGCGCGCAAGCACGGCAGCGAGCGACAGAGGTCGGCGATGCGCCGGAATGCGGTCGCGCCGGCAAGCGGGAACAGCAGGATCGAGCTCGGGGCCAGCGCCCGCAACAGTTCCGCCGCGCCGGCGCGAACGATCCGCGTCGAGCTCGAGCCGGCGACGACCGGCAGCACGATCGCCCGCACCGGAAACGACCTTAGAACCCTTTCCGGCGCCACTTCGTGCATGAACATCATCGGCTTCTCGTCGGTGCGCGCGAGGTTGCGAAAGTGGTGCTCGTAGTTGCGGTGCGCTCCGAGGTTCGCGCGCACGATCTTCGCCGTCGAATACGCCATGTGCGCGGTCGGCGGATCGCCTGCCGCGACCAGCACGTAATCGTCGCTGGTGAATCCGAGGCCCGCCTCCTGGCAGGCGAGCGCCGTCGTCGACTTGCCACTGCCGCTTGGTCCGACGATCAGCACGCCGCCTTCGCCGGTGCCGATGGCGGCGCTGTGCAGCAGGGCACCGCCGCGACCGAGCATCCACCACTGCAGGATGTGGCGCAGCGGCGCGGCGAACTCGTAGTACGGCAGCGCCGCGACATCGCGCAGCCAGCAGTAGGCGCGCCGGCACGGCTCGTCCAGCACCGACAGCACCCCGGCATCGGGCTGGGAAAAAGCGCGCACCCCGGAACCGGCGAACGCGCCGAGCCCACCGGGCGTCGCGACGTCGCGCCGCGCGATGGCGGTATCCGGAAGCGCGAGCCCGTCGGCGGCACCGTCGAGCACGAAGATGTCCAGCGCGGGTCGGCCGGGATCGACGCTGCTGCGCAACGCGCTGAAGGCCTCGAGCATCGGCGCCGCGCTTGCGCGGGCGTGGACCGCCACGA